>CAZBYX010000181.1:0-7851 GCA_964496055.1 uncultured Saprospiraceae bacterium | reverse complement strand
GACAGTAGGCCATACTTCTGTGCATTTATCCCAAACCATTTCGTAATGGGTATAGAAGAACACCCGGCTGGCTGCCGTCTTCACCGGCAAGGATGGTTGTCAAGCCATTCCAAGGTGAAAGCGCACCTTCCGCCGTGCTCCGGGAAGAAACCCGGCCGGGACGGGGGAGGGAATGGGTTCGTCGTTCACATCGAGCAAATTGACCCCAAGGACCTCCCCGCATTGTTCAAGGGTTCCGAAAATGTAGAGTTCAACACATCGGTTTAAATGTGGTCAACCCTTGTTGAAGGGCTCTCCTTGCACGGCAGGAGGGCTTTTTTTTGTGCCCCTGCACGGACCCGACCCCTCCGGGGAGGGTCGGGCGCGGTGGGCTCATCTCCCCCTTGCTCCCACCGCTCGCCCGGAGCGCAGCAAGAAAGTGGCAGACCCTACTTGATTTGCAAATGTTCGGAAGCGTGGACGAAGAGCACGTTGCCGATGTCGTCGTAGCCTTCGAAGAGGGAGCGGCCGAGTTTTTTGGCCGTTTCCTCGTGGAAACCCAGGATGGTCAGGTCGGCATCGGATGATTTTTCGGCAATGACGAGGCGGGGGTCGCGGTCCATTTCGCGGGTGATGAGTTGGATGTTGTTGCGGGAGATGGGCAGTTGCCCCTCTTCGATGAGTTGGAAGAGCCGTCCTTTTTCCCGTTCGAGGTTTTCCTCGGCGAAGACGGCGAAGATTTTGATTTCGGCCTCCTTCCAGTCGGCGTGCCCGAGGATGATGTAGGCCAGCAGGATCATCAGGGGGGCGTTTTTGTAGTCGGCGCTGGTGATCCAGATGTGGATTTCGCGCTTCAGTCCGAAGCCGCGCTCGCTGCTTCCCAGGATGATGGTGTCGAAATCGACGGCCCGGATGAGGCTGAAGTTTTCGACGATGGGGTCGAGTTCTTCGGGGTGGTTTTTGGAGAACTCGAACAGGATGAGGTTGTTTTCGGTGCCGGCGATGCCGGGCAACTGGATGACCTGCGCCAGGGAAGAGGTGAAAGAGGGGCTGACCACGGCATCGACGTAGATGTTGCTGCGGCTGGCTTCGGCCATTTTGATGAGGCGCTGTTTGGCCTGGTGGGCGGCTTCGTTCGTCTGGCGGCTCAGGTAGCCGTTGATCTGGTGAATGTAAGTGCCGAAGCCGTACTTGTGCGCGATCCAGCGCAGCAGGTCGAAGGCGCCCAGCCGGCGGAAAGTATGCGGCGACAGCGCCACGGCACTGGGGCGCCAGCTCTGCGCCTGTTCTTTTTTGGCTTTCTGCAGAAACACCTGCAGGTTGCGGCTGAACTGAAAAATGACCCCCTGAAAGATGAGGGCCAGGCTCTTTTTGTCTTTGTTGTTTTCGGCTATGAACAGATACAGCCCCGCCATGAGCACCAGGGCGATTGCGGCGTAAAGGGCGTTCATGAAAAACATGAGCCCGAAGCTCGCCACCGCCCCGAAAAGGGAAAGATACCAGCGGCTTTTGAAGCGCGGACGATAGGAGGGGTCGGCGGCGAAGTGATTGAGAAAAGAGATCAGGCACAGGGTGCCGTAGGTGACCATGAAAAACATGGAGATGATTTGCGCCACGCTGTCCAGCGCCCCCGCCAGAATGAACACGGCCGCCAGGATGATCGTGACCACAGAGGCATTGTAGGGCTCTTTGTTCACCCCTTTGCCGGCGGCGAGCCAGTCGTTGACGCGCGGAGTGGGGAAGATGCGGTCGCGGGCGATGGCCTGCAGGGTGCGCGGCGCCACCATGATGGAGCCCAGCGCCGAAGAAAGGGTCGCCGCCGCCAGCCCGAGCGGAATGAGCAGCCACCCGTTCCAGGCGATTTCCGCCATGACCAGGCGGGAGGTGTCGGCCAGCACCTCCGGCGGGGCACTCGACGCCAGCTTCCAGGCCAGAAAGACATAAATCACCATCCCGACAACGGTGGCGGACAGGGTGCCCAGGGGGATGGACTTGCCGGGGTTTTTCAAATCGCCCGAAAGCCCCACCCCGGCCGTCATACCCGTGAAAGCGGGGAAAATGATGGCGAAAACGGTGAAGAAGCCCAGCGGAACCAAGGGAGAAGGATTTTGTCCCGCAGGGGAGCCAGCCGGTTCCAGGCGGGGTCCGACCTGCGCCGTGTCGGGCAGGAGGGCAGGGGGAGGCGACGGGCTGTGCTCCGCAATGGTGGCCACGGGGTCGAATTGGTGTGTCTTGCTGTATTCCGTTTGTCCCAGAAAGAAAGCCACCAGGGAAATGCCCAGGGTCGCCACCACGATGTAGAGGGCTTTCACGCCCAGGTCCGCCCCTTTGGTCAGCATGATGTAGGTCAGGCCCAGCAGGGCGGGGATGCCCACCGTCTGTTTCTGTTGCAGCAGCCACACCACCCCTTTCGGCAAGTCGAACCGCGTGATGAGAAAATCGAACAGCGGGGTGAAAGCCTCCGAGAAAGCCATGACATAGAAGGCCACGCTGATGGCCTGCGACAGATAAAGCGCGATGCCGATGGTGGAACCGATGACCAATCCAAAAGAGCGGGAAATGATGAAGTATTCGCCGCCGCCCTCCACTTTCTGGTTGGTGGCGATTTCCGCGATGGCCATGGCCGTGGGGATGGTGACGGCATGCCCGATCAGAATGATGAGCAAGGTGCCCAGGAAACCCACCTGCCCCACCGAGAAGCCGAAACGCAGGAACATGATGGCCCCCAGAATGGTGGAGATGGCGGTGAAGAAAACGGGAGCCGTTCCAAACTTGCGAACACCGGATTTTGCTGCCAAGGTCGCCGATGGATGCGGCCGGGTAAGCGAACCGCCTCAGCGGTGCCGAGCAACGATTCCTCCTGCCCCCGCCGGTAAGCGATGCGGGCAAAAACGGCTCAAATGTATGCCAAAAAGCAATTGGAAAACCTGGAAATAACCTTTGGCATCGAGCGGAGGCACTTAGAAATTGTCCCCGTCGAGCAGGTCGCCGAGCGGGCCCAGGATACTCCCCTCGCCTTTCTTGCCGCCCAACTGGCGGGCATTGGCCAGCACCCGGCCCGCCAGGCGCGAAAACGGCAGCGACTGGATCCAGACCTTGCCGGGGCCTTCCAGCCGGGCGAAAAACAGCCCTTCCCCCCCGAAAATGGTGTTGCGGATGCCCCCCACGAACTGGATGTCGTAGTCCACGTCGCGGGTGAAGCCCACCAGACAGCCCGTGTCGATTTTCAGCACCTCGCCGATGGTCAGCTCCTTCTCGACGACGGTGCCGCCTGCGTGCATGAAAGCCATGCCGTCCCCTTCCAGCTTCTGCATGATGAAGCCCTCGCCGCCGAATAGCCCGCGCCCCAGCCGCTTGCTGAACTCGATGCCCACCGAGACGCCCTTGGCCGCGCAGAGGAAGGCGTCCTTCTGGCAAACGACCTTTCCCTCCAGCTTGCTCAAGTCCAACGGGATGATCTTTCCGGGATAGGGCGAAGCGAAGGAGACGCGCTTCTTGCCCGTGCCCGTATGGGTGAAGGCGGTCATGAAGAGGCTTTCCCCGGTCAGCAGGCGCTTGCCCGCGGAAAAGACCTTGTCCCACAACCCGCCCCCGCTGTGCGAGCCGTCTCCGAATATGGTGGCCATCTCGATGTCCTGGTCCATCATCATGAAGGCGCCGGCCTCGGCGATGACGGTCTCGTAGGGGTCCAGCTCGATTTCGACGAACTGCATCTCTTCGCCGTAAATGCGGTAATCGATTTCGTGTGCGTTCATGCTTTCAAGTTTTGGTTGGACGATGAGCGAAGGTAAAACCCCAAAATCGAAAGACCTACTCTTCCGGGGCCACCCGAAGGCTCACGCCATGAGGATTTGGGGATTTGGGGAACTGAGGAACTGAAGTGTGGGTGTGGGGGCGGGGAAGGTCGTTCGTTGGGTGGGGGTTTGAGCTTGGAACCGCAGATTGCGCAGCTTTTTTCGCAGATTTCCGCAGTCGGTTGGGTGAAGTGGAGAGTTTAGAGTGGAAAGTTTAGAGTTGGGTGTGGGTTTGGGTTTGTGGTGGGGGCATCCTGTCTGCCCGTATGGGGGAATCCTGATTCTGGCAAACTGGTTTCATGGTCTCACGGTTCCGGGGTTTCATGGTTTTGGGGGATTCGAGTTCGGGTTTGGGAGTGGTTGGGTACTCGGAGAACCCCAGAGAAGCCACGGAGCCACACTGAGGGCCGGCTCCAAACCCACCCTGAGACCACGAGACCCTGAAACCTCTTCGACCAAGTGTCGGCGTGACTCCCAGTCACGCCGACACTTTTGTTTCCATTTGTCTCCACCTATTTCAATTTGTTTCGATGTCTTGCCCATTGCGCACCCGTGAGACCCTTTTCGTCAGAATCAGGATGCCCAGGATGCGCCCATACGGGCAGGCAGGATGTTCAGGATGAGTGGAGAGATTAGCGTGGAGAGTCTAGATTTGGGTGGGAGTGGGGGAAGGGGGACAATTTATTTCAACTTGTCTCCACATATTTCAATTTGTTTCTATGTCTTGCCCATCGCGAACCCATCGTGCACCAATTGTACGTCTATCCGGCGTAGTGTCGGCGTGACTCCCAGTCACGCCGACACTATTTCCATTTGTCTCCACCTATTTCCACCTGTTTCAGTGTCTTTTCCCATTGCGCACCCGTGAGACCATGAAACCGTGAAACCGTGAAACCTTCTTCGACCAAGTGTCGGCGTGACCTCAAGTCACGCCGACACTATTTCCATTTGTCTCCACCTATTTCCACGTGTTTCTATGTCTTGCCCATCGTACACCCCCTCACAACCCAAACACCTGCCCTTCCTGCACGAGGGGGTACCCCTGTTCGCGGAGCTGTCGGCTTTCGGGGCTGTCGGGTTGGAGTAGGGGGTTCGTGTGGTTGAAGTGGATGAAGTGGATGCCCCGTTTGACTTCGGGGGGCAGGTCTTGGAAGCGCCGGAGGCTTTCTTCGACGAAGGGGTGGGGAATCTGGCTCATGTCGCGGTTGGGGATTTCGCCGTTGGCGAAGAAGGTGCCGTCGAGGAAGGCATAGTCGTTTTCCTGAACGAGGCGGCGGATGTCGCGCTCCCACTTTTCCCATTTGTCGATGTCGGGGATGAAGAGGGCGGAGCGGTTGGGGCCTTCGATTCGGAAGCCCGCCGTTTCGGAGAATTCGTCGCGGTGGGGCACGCGGAAGGGGGTGACGCGCAGGCGCTCGCTCAGTTGGAGGGAGGAGTCGGCGCGGAGCTCGTGCAGGGCGACGTTTTGGAACGCGACCAGCTGGCTCCAGGGGCCGTTGGTTTCCAGGTAGCGCTTCATGCGGGGCAGGACGTACACCGGGACGCTGCGGGCGTTCATGGCTTCGAAGCCCAGGTGGAGCAAACCGGTGTAGTGCCCCATGTGGGCGTGGGTGAGGAAGATGCCGTCGAGGGGGTGGGTGGCGGTGCGGGCGTGGGTTTGCAATCGGCGGAGCTGGTCTTTGAAGTCGGGGGTGGCTTCGAACAGGTAGGCTTTGCCGGCGGGGCGGTCCACCAGGCCGAGGCAAACGACCCCGCGGCGGAGCTCACCATCCGCCCAGGCCGCCCGGCAGCAGTCCTTTTGGCAATCCGCCTGCGGAAAGCCCGCATCCTGGGCGATGCCCAGAACGAGGAGGTACACCTCGGGCAAGGGCTCCTCCTGGGCGGGTGACGAGGGCGACTGGCAGGCGCTTGCCCAGAAAACCAGGCTGAGGAGGAAAAAACGGGCAGTGGCATGCTTCATGAGCAGGGAATTTTTCGAAGCCCCCTCAAACCTCCAACCGCACACGCCCATCCCGGGTGAGGGGGCGGGGTTCAGACCGCCTGTTTGAGGCGCTCTTTGAGGGCGAAGAGCTCGTCGCGATACTGGGCGGCGGTGATGAAGTCGAGGTCTTTGGCGGCGGCTTTCATTTTGGCTTCGGTTTCGGCGATGAGGCGTTCGAGCTGGTCGCGGCTCATGTACTGGACGACGGGGTCGGCCGCGATGTTGGGTTTTTCGGGCTCGACGTAGTAATTCTTTCCGCCCCGGATGTCGAGGATGCTCTTCTGGGCGAGGATTTCCTCCCGGGATTTGAAAACCGTTTCGGGGGTGATGCCGTGCTCCTCGTTATAGGCCATCTGGATGGCGCGGCGGCGGTTGGTTTCGTCGATGGTGCGCTGCATGGACTCGGTGACCTTGTCGGCGTAGAAGATGACCAGGCCGTTGGCGTTGCGGGCGGCGCGCCCGGCGGTCTGGGTCAGGGAGCGTTCGTTGCGCAGGAAGCCCTCCTTGTCGGCATCGAGGATGGCGACGAGGGAGACTTCGGGCAGGTCCAGCCCTTCGCGCAGGAGGTTGACGCCCACCAGCACGTCGAAGTCGCCCAGGCGCAGATCGCGCAGAATTTCCACCCGTTCCAGGGTGTCCACTTCGCTGTGGATGTAGCGCACGCGCACGTCCAACTTGACGAGGTACTTGGTCAGTTCCTCGGCCATGCGCTTGGTCAGGGTGGTGACCAGGACGCGCTCCTGCCGCTTGACGCGTTCGCGGATTTCCTCGAGCAGGTCGTCGATCTGGTTGAGGCTGGGGCGCACCTCGATGGGGGGGTCGAGCAGGCCGGTGGGGCGGATGAGCTGCTCGACGATGACGCCGCCGGTTTGCTCCAGCTCGTAATCGCCCGGGGTGGCGCTGACGAAGATGACCTGGTTGATGAGGTTCTCGAATTCGGTGAAGTTGAGGGGGCGGTTGTCCATGGCGGAGGGGAGGCGGAAGCCGTGATGGACGAGGTTGAGCTTGCGGGCGCGGTCGCCGCCCCACATGCCTCGCACCTGGGGGATGGTGACGTGGCTTTCGTCGATGACCATGAGGTAGTCGTCGGGGAAGTAATCGAGCAGGCAGAAGGGCCGGGTGCCGGGCTTGCGGCCGTCGAAGAAGCGGGAGTAGTTTTCGACCCCGCTGCAATAGCCCAGCTCCTTCATCATTTCGATGTCGAAGGTGGTGCGTTCCAGCAGGCGTTTGGCTTCGAGGTGGCGCCCTTCTTTTTCGAAGTATTCGATCTGTTCGCCCAGCTCCTGGTGGATGTCCTGGATGATTTGATTCATGCGGTCTTTGGGGGCGACGTAGAGGTTGGCGGGGAAGATGGCGGCGTGTTCGAGGGTTTCGATGCGCTTGCCGCTTTCCACTTCGATCATTTCGATTTCCTCGATTTCGTCGCCGAAGAAGGTGACGCGGTAGCCGTAATCGACGTAGGGCAGGTTGATGTCCACCGTATCGCCGCGAACGCGGAAGGTGGCGCGGCGGAAATCCGTTTCGGTGCGGGCGTAGAGGCTGTCCACCAGCTGGCGCAGCAGGTAGTTGCGGGGCATGGTCTGCCCGCGGCGGATGCGGATGATGCCCGCCTTGTAGTCTTCGGGGTTGCCCATGCCGTAGATGCAGGACACGGAAGCCACGATGATGATGTCGCGACGGCCCGAAAGCAAGGCGGAGGTGGCGCGCAGGCGCAGCTTGTCCACCTCTTCGTTGATGGACAGGTCCTTTTCGATGTAGGTGTCCGTGACGGTGATGTAGGCTTCGGGCTGGTAGTAGTCGTAGTAGGAAACGAAGTACTCCACCGCGTTTTCGGGGAAGAACTCGCAGAATTCGCCGTACAGCTGGGCGGTCAGGGTCTTGTTGTGCGTCAGGACGAGCGTGGGGCGGTTGACCCGGGCAATGACGTTGGCAATGGTGAAGGTCTTACCCGAACCCGTGACCCCCAACAACACCTGCGCCCGCTCCCCGGACTCCACCCCCCGAACGAGCTGTTCGATGGCCTGCGGCTGGTCGCCCGTCGGTTCGTATGGTGATACCAGTTTGAATGCCATAGGCAGGGGAGTTGCTGTCAAATTG
>CAZBYX010000180.1:2403-7887 GCA_964496055.1 uncultured Saprospiraceae bacterium | reverse complement strand
GGGTAAGGCAAGGGGCTGAGGTGGGTGGGCAGGGTTGGGAGGGCGGCGACGGGCACTCGTTTTTCCAGAGGGACGGGGGAGGGCGCCGGTGCATCGGAAGGAGCGGCTTGGCGGGCAGGCACCGGAAGCGAGGAGGAGGACACCGCCGTGGCGGCGGGTCCGGGCGCAGAGGGGGAGGAGGAGGCTGTTGCCCTCCCGTCCTTTGCCGTTGGCGGTGGAACCTCGGCAATGAGGGCCGGAGCCGAGGGGGCGTGCGAGGGAGCGGGGCTTTTCGCAGGGGCCGGGGCTTCCGGCAAGGGACGGAGCAACCCGTAGCCCAGGAGTGCCAGGAGAGCCGCACCCGCCCCCACCCACCACCACAGAAGGGGCCGCCGCCGGCGCACCGGCATCTCTTGGTCCAGCAGGCGCCGCATGGCGGCCCAGCCGCGGTCTTCCAGCTCCTTATCGATGGGCAAGGGCTTATCCGGCATAGCTCGAAAGATTGTGGTTCTCCAATAAGCGCTTCAGGCGGCGGCGCGCCTCCGACAGGTGCCATTTCGAGGTGCCTTCGCTCATGCCCAGTTGCCGGGCGATTTCCCGATGGGTGAAGCCCTCGAGGGCATAGAGGCGAAAGACCTCCTGGGTGACGGGGGGCAGGCGCTCCACCAGCAGGATGATGTCTTCGGCGTAGAGGTTCTGCAGGGCTTTGGTGGGGGTGGGCTTGTCGTGGTCTTCGAGCAGGAGGAAGTGCAGGCCCTGCCTGCGGTTGCGGAAGTGGTCGGCCAGGCTGTGCCAGACCAGGCGCCGCACCCACCCTTCGAGGGAACCCTTGAAGCCGAAGAGGTGGATTTTCTTGAACACGCGCAGGAAGCCGTCGTTGAGGATGCTCATGGCCAGTTCCTCGTCCCGCGTATAGCGGAGGCACATTTGCATCATGGGGGCGAAGAAGCGGCGATAGAGTTGCTCCTGAGCGCTGCGCTCGTTGCGTACGCAGCCTTCCACGAGCTCTTTCTCCGACAGGGGGCGCCGTTTCTTCATGGGCGGGCGGGTTTCAGCGTCGTCTTTTCCTTTTTCGTTTGGCTGCAGGTTTATCGGCTTCCTCGCGGGCGCGCAGGGTCAGGCCCAGTCGCAGGGCGAGGCGGTTGAAATCCAGGGTGCGCAGCTCCAGGTCGCCGTTGAAGCGCTCGAGGGTGAAGGTGGCGTTTTGCCGCTTGTAACCCAGCTCGAGGGTCACCTCCGCCCCCTCGGCGGTGCTGAGCCGATAGCCGACGAAGGCTTGCAGCATCAGCCCTCCCTCGGCATCGAGGATGTTGAAGCGCTCGCGCTTCAGGGCGTGCCCATAGCCGCCGGCCAGACTGAAAAACCAGTGCGGGTTGGCGGGCAGGGCCGAGCGCGCTTCCAGGAAGAAGGGCACCACGCTTTCGCCCTCGCGGGAGTAGTTGTCCAGCCCGGCACCCAGGCCCAGGGACAGCCGGGGCGAAAACTGGTACCCGATGACGTGCTGGACGCCCGCGCCCACCGACAGGTCCTCCCGAATGTTCTTCCCCCAGTTGAACACGACCCCCGTGTGGTTGTAGAGGCCGCGCTTGCGGAAAGGAGGCGGCGGGGCTTTCAGGCGCTGGATGCGGGGCCGCCCCGCTTCGTCGCGGATGATGATTTTCCAGATTTGCTTGCGCTCGATTTCCAGCACTTGCTCGTGGTCCAGCTGAATGATGAGGGGCTGACCGGCTTCATTGGTCAGCACCTCCCCCTTGACGACGCTGCCATCCTTGAGGTGGACTTCGTCGAGGGAGAATTCGTCGGGGGGCTGCGCCGGGAGGGCGGCGGCGAAAAGCATCGCCCACAGCATGCACCATTTTTTCATCATGGAAAAGGACTCTTGAATCATCGCCCGCCCGAAGTGCGAACCCCGAAAGCGCGGCGGATGTGGTTCGTGCCAATTTCCGAAAAAATGGACAAAGCCCTGAGCGCCGAAAGACCTTTCGGCAAGCCAGACGGCAAAGTGGGGGCAAAGGGTTGGGTGGGGCGGGCAAAAAGCCGCTGGGAAATAGTTGTAATTTTACCGGCAGATGTGCCAATCCCGCCGTTCATGAACAGTGAAACCCTCCCGCCGGCCCTCCGGGGGCGCCTGCTGTGTGCTTTGCTTTGGCTCACCCTGGTGCCCGCTTCCGCTCAAATCTGGACCGAAGACTTCAACTCCTACCCGGACGGCACCACCAATGCCCCCCCGAAGTGGACCTCCAACGCCACCGACTGCGACGACCCCAGCCCCAACCAGGGCCCCAACCAGAGCCAGTGGGGCGTGTACGGCGGCCAGTTCACCGTCAACGACATCGAGGGGGCGCCCTGCTGCGCCAACGGCGGCGGCGGGGGCAACAATTTCTGGCTTTCGGAACTCATCAACATCGCGGGCTATTGCAACGTCAGCATCACCATCACCGTCAGTGCGGCGGGCGGGTTGGAGTGCGACGACAGCGCCAACCCCATTTTCGGTTGCACGGGCAACACCCCCCCCGACAACAGCCACGACCAGGTGGTGCTCGACTACAGCCTCGACGCGGGGGCATTCACCCAGTTCGGCTACGTGTGCGGTGCTTCGGGGGTGGGCACCTTCAACGTGACGGGGCTCAGCGGCAACACCCTGCAAATCCGCGTCCGGGCCAGCAACAAGGCCAACAGCGAGTTCTACTTCTTCGACAACGTCCTGGTGGACGGGAGCACCCCCGCCACCCCCACCTTCGACCCCATCGGGCCGCTTTGCGAATTGGACGCCCCCTTCCCTCTGCCCACCACCTCCACCAACGGCATCGCAGGCACCTGGGCCGGCCCCGGCGTGGCGGGCGGCATGTTCAACCCGGCGGGTTTGGGTGGCAGCACCGTGACCCTGAGCTTCACCCCCAACCCCGGCGAATGCGGCACCCCCACCACCCTGGACATCAGCGTGCTGACGGGTACGGTCGTCACCCCCGCTCCCCTGCCCCCCCTGTGCAACTCGGACCCGCCGGTAACCCTGGAAAGCATGCCTTCCGGGGTGAGCGGCAGCTGGTCGGGGCCCGGCGTCAGCGGCAACACCTTCTCGCCCGCCGGCCTGAGCGGCCCCTACACCCTGACCTTCACCCCCGACCCCGCCGAGTGCGCCACCACCGCCTCCCTGAACGTGACGGTCATCCCCACCACCTCGCCCAGCCTCTCCTCCACCACCCTCTGCAACTCCGACCCGCCCTACGACCTGAGCAACCTCCAGGACCCCGCCTTCCCCAACGGAACCTGGAGCGGACCCGGCGTCTTCAACGGCAACATGTTCGACCCCACCTCTCAGAGCGGCGACGTCACCCTCACCTTCACCCCCACCGACCCCTGCACCCTGCCCGCCAACACCACCGTCACCGTCAACCCCGCCGCCACCCCCCAACTCGACAGCGCAGCCATCTGCGACGACTACGGACCCTTCCCCCTTGCCCTGCTCGAAGACCCCAACTACCCCGACGGCTCCTGGAGCGGACCCCAGGTGAACAACGACACCCTCGACCCCGCGGGCCTCAGCGGCGACATCGTCCTGACCTTCACCCCCAGCACCGCCTGCGTAGCTACCGACAGCACCCTCGTCACCGTCACCCCCCTCGGCACGCCCCAACTCGACAGCGCCGCCATCTGCGAGGACGGCGGGCTCTTCCCCCTCGCCCTGCTCGCTGACCCCAACCACCCCGACGGCTCCTGGAGCGGACCCCAGGTGAACAATGACACCCTCGACCCCACGGGCCTCAGCGGCCCTGTGGAGGTGGTTTTCACCCCCGCCGAAGCCTGCCTGCTGGTGGACACCACCCTCGTGACCGTCTTCCCCGACACCACCCCCGTGCTGGGCACCGACACCCTCTGCAGCGGCGCACCGCCCCTGCCGCTGATCACCCTGGCCGACCCCGCCTTCCCCGACGGAACCTGGAGCGGACCCGGCGTGAGCAACGACACCCTCGACCCCGCCGGCCAAAGCGGCACCCTCACCCTGACCTTCACCCCCAACGACTCCTGCCTGCAAAGCGCCACCACCACCGTGACCATCCTGCAAGAACAAACCCCGCAACTCAGTGGGGCCACCCTCTGCCAAAACGACGCCCCCTTCCCCCTCGAACAGCTCGAAGACCCCAACTTCCCCAATGGCTCCTGGAGCGGACCCGGCGTGAGCAACGACACCCTCGACCCCACCGGCCAAAGCGGCACCCTCACCCTGACCTTCACCCCCGACGAAGCCTGTGTGCTGCCCGCCCAAACCAGCGTCGAGGTGCTGCCCGCCCCCACGCCCCAACTCGACTCGGCCGCCCTTTGCCAGAGCGCCGCCCCCCTCGACCTGAGCACCCTGCTGGACCCCGCCTTCCCCGACGGCTCCTGGGCCGGGCCCGGTGTCAGCGGTGACCAGTTCGACCCCGCGGGCCTGAACGGCCCCGTGACGCTGAGTTTCGACCCCGACAGCCTCTGCGCCCAAAGCACCACCACCCAGGTGGAAGTGTTGCTGCCCCCCAGCTTCGCCAATCTGAGCATCGTCTGTGACCCGACGAACACCACCTACACCGTCTCCTTCGACCTGGTGGGCGGGGACAGCAGCAGCTACACCGTAAACGGCACGCCCACGGGCGGCTCCTTCAGCTCCCCGCCCCTGCCCAGCGGCAGCTCCTACAGCTTCGACATCGACGACGGCAACGCCTGCGGGCCGACCTCCCTGACCGGCTCCTTCAACTGCAACTGCAGCACCAGCGCGGGCTCCATGCAGCAACCGGGTGCCCCGCTGCAGCAGTGCATCAACGCCGCCTCCTTCTCCGTCGTCCATCAGGGCAACCACAACCTGGACCCCAACGATACCCTGCAGTTCGTGCTGCACGACCTGCCCGGCACCCAGCTCGGAACCGTCATCGCCGTCAGCGACAGCACCACCTTCCCCCTGCCCCAGCCCGTCGTCCTCGGGCAGACCTACTACGTCAGCGCCATCGCCGGCAACGACCTCGGCGACGGCACCGTGGACACCACCGACCTGTGCCTCAGCGTGGCGCCCGGCGTGCCGGTCGTCTTCTACGACCTCGTGCCCCAAATCAGCCCCGGCGGCAGCATCTGCCCCGACGATTGCTTCGACTTCACCCTCACCTTCTCCGGGGACAACCCCTTCCTGCTGGACTACGCCCTCGTCGCCCCCGACACCGTCGTGACCGGCACCCTCAACACCCTCTCCAACGTAGCCACCCTCACCGTCTGCCCCGCCATCCTCGGGGTGAGCGCCGGTGCCATCCAGCTCGTGCCCCTCGCCGTCAGCGATGCCCGCTGCCAGGTGGACACCATCCTCGATGCCCCCACCCGCACCCTCACCGTCCTGCCCGAACCCTCTTCCCTGCTCGCCCAAACCCTCTGCCCCGGTGAGTCCCTGGTCGTCAACGGCAACACCTACGACCAAAACAACCCCACCGGAACGGAAATCTTTCCGGGGGCCGCCGCCAACGGCTGCGACAGCACCGTCGTCGTCGC
>CAZBYX010000180.1:0-2303 GCA_964496055.1 uncultured Saprospiraceae bacterium | reverse complement strand
ACGGAAGTCCTTCCGGGGGCCGCCGCCAACGGCTGCGACAGCATCGTCGTCGTCGTTCTCGACTTCTTCCCCGAAGCCCTCGGAACCCTCGACCCCACCCTCTGCCCCGGTGAAAGTGTGGTCGTCAACGGCAACACCTACGACCAAAACAACCCCGCCGGAACGGAAGTCCTTCCGGGGGCCGCCGCCAACGGCTGCGACAGCATCGTCGTCGTCGCCCTCGACTTCTTCCCCGAAGCCCTCGGAACCCTCGACCCCACCCTCTGCCCCGGCGAGTCTCTGGTCGTCAACGGCAACACCTACGACCAGAGCAACCCCTCGGGTACGGAGGTTTTGGTGGGGGCAAGCGGGAACGGGTGCGATTCGACCGTGCTGATTGACCTTCGTTTCCACCCGCCGGCCGACAGCCTCCTGCAACTGACCCTCTGCACGGGGAACAGCATCACCGTCAACGGCACGGTGTACGACGAAGCCAATCCTTCCGGCGTGGAAATTCTGACGGGCGCCAGCGCCGCCGGCTGCGACTCCACGGTGACGGTGGCGCTGAGCTTCAACGACGAAGTGGTGACCGACCTCAACCTGAGCCTTTGCCCCGGGGAAAGCGTGGTGGTCAACGGCACGGTGTACGACCAAAGCAACCCGACGGGCAGCGAAACCATCGTGGGCGGGAGCTGGCAGGGCTGCGACTCGACCATCCTGGTGGATTTGAGCTTCCTGCAGGACGCCGCTTTCACGCTCCAGCAATCGCTTTGCCCCGGGGAAAGCGTCGTGGTCAACGGCACGGTGTACGACCAGAGCAACCCGACGGGCACGGAGACCCTCGTCGATGCCGCCGCCAACGGCTGCGACAGCATCGTCACGGTGGAGCTGAGTTTCCTGCCCGAACCCGCCGGCACCCTGGACACCACCCTGTGCCCGGGCGGGAGCCTGAGCGTTCAGGGTGCCGTCTTCGATGAGCAGAACCCCACGGGGACGGTGGTCTTTCCGGGGGCCGCCGCCAACGGTTGCGACAGCCTGCTCACCGTTACGCTTGCCTTCCACCCGCCCGCCGTCGCCGACCTGCTGGCGGAGCTCTGCCCCGGGGAAAGCCTCGTCCTCAACGGCACGGTGTACGACCAGAACAACCCCAGCGGCACGGAGGTGCTCGCAGGAGCCGCCGCCAACGGCTGCGACAGCATCCTCAACGTCCAACTGAGCTTCCTGCCCGAGCCCGTGGCCCAATGGACCCCCACGGTTTGCCAGGGCGACACGGTCTTCGTCAACGGCACCCCCTACCACGAAGGCAACCCCTCGGGTACGGAAATCATCGCCGGCGGGAGCTGGCAGGGCTGCGACAGCATCGTGGAGGTGAGCCTCGAGGTGCTGCCCCTCGCCGTGCTCGACATCAACCAAACTCTCCTGCCCGGCGACAGCCTCCTCGTCAACGGAACGGTGTACGACGAGACCAACCCCTCGGGGGTGGAGGTCATCCCCAAGGGCGCCGCCAACGGCTGCGACAGCATCATCCGGGTGGACTTGCAGTTCAGCGATTTCACTTTCGAAGTGGAGGGCAACCCGCCGCCCTGTTTCGGAGAGGAAACGGGCAGCATCGTCGTCACCTCCGTGTCGGGAGGGCAGGCGCCCTACACCCTCCTGTTGGACGGGCAGGCGGTGGGCACCTTCTCGCAGCCCCCCTTCGTGCTGAGCAACCTGCCGGCCGGCACCTACACCCTCGAACTGGAAGACGCAGGCGGCCTGCGCATCGAGCGCTCCCTGGAGCTGCCCGCCCCACCGGCCAACACCGTCCAGCTCGACAGCCTCATCCAACTGCGCCTGGGCGAAAGCACCACCCTCTCCCCCACCCTCAACTTCACCCCCACCCAATTCCTCTGGGAGCCCCCCGACTTCCTCGATTGCACGGACTGCCCCGCCCCTCTGGTTCAGCAGCCGGGACGCACCCTCACTTACACCCTGACCGTCTTCGACGCCAACGGCTGCCCCTGGAGCGCCCGCGTGACCGTCGAGGTCTCCCGCAAAGTGGCGGTCTTCGTGCCCAACGTCTTCAGCCCCGACGACGACGGCATCAACGACCGGCTGAGCCTCTTCGCCGGGCCCGAAATCACGCGCGTGCGTCGCTTCCTGGTCTTCAGCCGCTGGGGCGAGCTGGTCTTCCGCGCCGAAAACTTCCCCCCCAACGACCCCACCATCGGCTGGGACGGTACCTTCCTCGGCCAAGACATGGACCCCGCCGTCTTCGTCTGGTTCGCCGAAGTCGAACTGGCCGACGGCACCACCGAACGCCTCGAGGGCGACGTCGTCCTCCT
>CAZBYX010000179.1:0-7899 GCA_964496055.1 uncultured Saprospiraceae bacterium | reverse complement strand
CTCCACTCTATCCCACCCCCTCCCAACGAGCCACGAGCTACCAGCCACGAGCCACGAGCCATCTCCCCCACACCTCCCACCCACACCCACACCCAACGAACAACCAACAACGATCAACGAACAACTAAAAAGCGCCGGCCTTCGCGGGCAGCCTCACTCCCCCACCCGGACGCGCACCCCTTCCGAGTGGCTGGTGAATTCCGGGGCGTACATGCACTGGATGGTGGTGACGCCGTTGGAAAATTCGCCCTGATGAACGACCCGCAGGGGGTATTCGAAGACGTAGGTTCCGCGGGGCAGATAGCTGATGAAGAAATGGGTGGCGGCGTCGCGGGTGCTTTCGTAGTAGCCCAGGCCGTCCTGCCATTTGTACCGACTGAAGACGTTCAGGGGCTCGAAGCCGCTGGCGCGCATGTCCTTCATGTGGACGTACTCCATGTCGCGGTCGGCGCGCAGCTCGATGCGCACGCGGAGTTTGTCGCCGGGTTTGAGGGGCGTATCGGGCAAGACGGGGCGCATGACCTCGCCGGTTGGGCCCAGCTCCACGCGGAAGAGCTGTTTTTTGAGTTGCAGGGGCGTTTCCTCGAAGGTGCTGATGCGGTCCAGGTCTTCGAAGTATTGCCAGTAGAGGGCGCCCCAGGCGGGGTGTTCGTTGGGGTTGCGCACGGTGAGGGTGGCGGCTTCGGGGCTGAGGTCTTCGCCTTCGAAGCGCACCTTGAAGTAACCGGTGCCTGCTTCGGCCTGCTTTTGGGCGCGGTCGAGCTGCGCCTGCAGGTCGGGGGCGGTGCGGATTTGGAGGGGTTCGTCTTCGAGCAGCCAGTTTTCGCCGCTCATGAGCAGGGCATAGACGGCGCCTGCGGTGGCTTTGGTGGTTTTCCAGTGGGTGGTTTGCTTGTTCTTCAGCAGCCAGACCTTGAGGCGATGGACGGCATCGGGGTCCCGGGCGGCTTCTTCGAACACCTCGATCATCAGGGCATGGGTTTCGATGGGCATTTGCCACCACCACCAGCCGGAGGGGTACTTCCAGTACATGCCCCGCTCTTCGTCCTGCAGGGCGCGTTCCTTGAAGCTGGCGATCATTTTTTCGACGGTGGCGCCGCGCGCCAGGCGGTGCAGCGCCAGGGAGAGCATGCCCTCCTGATAGATGCCCTTGCCGAGCCAGAACTTCTCCGCCTGCCCGAGGTAGTAGTCGAAGACGGTGCGTGCCTTGCCTTCCAGGGGCAGGTATTTGGCGCTGCGCCCGGGTTTTTCGGTGCCGGTGGCGGCCTGGGCGGAGAGGTCTTCGAGGAAGAAGCTGCGCGCGTAGAGGTAGTGGATGGCGATGGGATCGAGGTGGTCTTTGTCCCAGGAGGTGTGCCCTTCCTCGACGCGGCGTTCCAGGGTCTCGTAATGCTCCACGATGCGCTCGTCGCAGTAGCGCACGGCATCGCGCACCATGCTCCAGGTGGCATCGTCATCGGTGATGCGGCGCACGCCGAGGCGGTCGAGATGGCCCATGCCCTCGACGATGTACTGGGTGATGTACCAGTTGTCGCGCCCGCCGGGGAACCAGGCGAATCCGCCGCCGGGGAGCTGGCGCTCCTGCAGTTTGGCCAGGGCGTTTTCCAGCTCGTAGCTCATGCGGTTGAGGTCGAACAGCAGGGCGATGTTGCGCTTCTGCTGCTCCTCGCTCTGGGCGTTCAGCACCCAGGGGGTTTCCTCCAGCAGGGCGCTCTTCAGCTCCTCGTTCTTGCTCAGGTTGCTGAGCAGGGCGTCGGGCTGGTAATCGCGCCACTTTTCGAACACCGCCCGGATTTTGGGATGGGCGTTGGCCACACTGCCGGCCAGGGCGTTGGCGTAGAAGCGATTGAAAAGCTGCTCGGAACATTCGTGGGGGAACTCCATGAGGTAGGGCAAAGCCTGCACGGCATACCAGGCCGGGTTGGAGGTGAATTCCAGGGTGAGGGCGTGGTGGCGCAGGGTGGGCGAGTGGGCATCCCGGAGGCGTTCGAAGGTGAAGGTCTTCTCCTCTTTGCCGCCGATAGGCAGGGGCATGCTCTCGGTGACGAGCATGCGGTTGCTGAGCACAGGGGCGACGCTGCGCTCGGCATCGCTGAAATCACCTGCCACGGCCAGAACGGTGTGCTCGATGAGGGGCACCTCCGAAACCTCTGGCACGCGGAAGCGCCAGGCCACCCGCGCCGATTGCCCGGGCTTGACCCGGAAATGCTGGTTGAATTGCGGGTTGTCCAGCCATTTGTACACGGGCACGGTCTTCAGGGGGTTGACCAGCTGCAGCTCGGCGTTGCCGCTGAGGGTGCGCTCGCTGAGGTTGACCACCTTGGCGGTGAATTCGATTTCGTCCCCCTCGCGGAAAAAGCGCGGCGGGTTGGGCAGCACCATGAGCTCCTTCTGGGTGACCACCTCGCGCAGAGAAGTGCCCACCTTCAGGTCGGTGGTGTGGGCCAGAGTGAGGAAATTCCAGCGCGTGAGGGCTTCGTTCATGGTGAAGCGAATGACGACGTTGCCTTCGCCGTCGGTCATCAGGCGGGGGAAGAAGAAGACCGTCTCGTCGAGGTTGGTGCGCACGGGCGGCGGAGGCGGGGGAGCCTGTGTTTCGGGCGGGGCCGGCGGCTCCGCGGCCACGCCGGCGGTGGTGTTGTCCTGCTGAACCTCCACGGCATCCGCGCTGTAGGCCAGCGCGGACTCTTTGCGGGCGGGTGCGCTCCGAGGTGCCGCCACTTCCTCCAAGGCCATGGACTCCTGGATGCTCTGGTCTTCGAACTCGAGGGCCAGGTGGCGGTAGTAACGCTCGTTGACCTGGAAGCCGAACCAGTTGAGTCGCGGGTAGCGTCGCGAGGGCATGCCGGTGGGCGGGTTCCAGTCGTAGGTGAAGTAGCGGCTCCGTTGGGTGGCGAAGCCATAGGTGCGCAGGCCACGGGCGCTGCCCCAGGTCGGGTAGAGGTTCAGGTTCCAGCGGTTGGGTGCAAAGGCATCGAGGGAGGCGTCGTACATGGCGGCCACGAGCTCGGCGGCCACGGCTTCGCCTTTGGGTCCCTTGATTTTGAGCACCCACTCTTCCTCTTGCCCGGGCTTCAGCTTGTCGCGGAAGGTGCCGTATTCGATTTGCAGTTCCTTGTTGCTCCAGGGCACACGGATGGTTTGGGAGCGGGTGTGGGCGCGGTTGTGGCGGGCCCAGGCGAGGTGGAAGTGGAAATTCCCGCGGTCGCTTTCCCGCACCTTCAGCAGTTCCTGCCGCCAGCCGTTCAGCTTCAGCCACTTGCGCTTCACGATTTTCCCCTGGCGCTCCACCTCGAACAGCACGGGCTGCTCCCGCTCGCTGCTGCCCAACAGGACGGGCACTTCCGTCTCCGGCTCCTGGGGGGTCGAGGGATAATGGAAACTCAAAACGGCCGGCGCAGGGAGCGCTCCTTCGGGGCGGAACAATTCGAGGATGTGCTCCACCTCGACGGGGGTGCCGAAGGCGTCTTGCGTTTTCAGGCTCAGCTTGTAAACCCCCGGAACGAGCTTCTTCCGGGGCGGAAGGAGTTTGCGGGCCTTGTCCGAATCGAAGGGGGTTTCCATCAAAACCTTGCGCGCGGGCCAGGTCCAGGGTTGGTCTTCGTCCCGATACGCCCAGTGCGGGAAGGCCTTACGGAATTCCCCCTCGGAAAGGACCTGGCGGTCGGGTCGTTCCCACAGGCGCTCGACGAAGGGTCGGTCGGGGGTTTGGAGGAGGGTGAGGGTGAAGGTGCCGCGGGCGCCTTCGGGTTCGCCGTTGAGGTTGGTGGTTCGGATGGGGATGCGCTGGAAGCTGTCGAGCAGCATTTTGCGGGGCAGCTCGATGGCGGCATTCAGGGCGACGGTGCCCACGCGCACCACCGTTTCGGCCGAGTGGGTCTCCCCCGTGATGTCGATGACGTCGGCATAGACGGTGTAGCGGAACTCGGGTTTCTGTTCGGGGGGGATGCTGCGGTCGGGCAGGGCGGTGAAGCGCACTTCGAAGCGGCCCTGCGCATCGGTGGCGGCGGTTCCGTTGGCGATTTCCTGCGATTCGCCGCTCCAGGGGTTGGGGCGTCCGCGCCAGTACCACCAGGGCAACCAGGGGAAGCGCACCTCGCGCACCACGCGCCAGCGCACGGTGGCGCCGTCCACGTTGCTGCCGGCGTAGGCTTCGGCCCGCCCCGTGACGCGCACCTCCTCATCGAGGCGGAAGCTCCCCTGCAGGGGTTCGAAGACCACCTCGAAGCGCGGGCGCTTGTACTCTTCCACCCGAAAAGGCTTGTAGCCGCGCATGCTGGAAATGAGCGACATCTGCCCGAGCAAGCCACCACGGGGGGCCGTGAAGGTGCCGCTGACGGTGCCGAATTCGTTGGTGCGCAGCTCCAGCTTTTCCACCTCCTGGTAATTGGCGTCGCGGAAGGTGATGGTGACCGGCTCGTCGGCCACCACGGAGGGCATGCGGTTTTCGTCGAATTCGAGCACCAGCGCCTTGAAATGGATGGTTTGCCCGGGGCGATAGATGGCCCGGTCGAGGAAGAAATGGGTGGTGCGCCAGGGTTTGGGTTTGCCGGCGCGGCGTTGGGGGTAGAAATTGCCGCTTTCGTCGAGGGTGTCTCGTTCGTGGCGCAACAGGACGCCGTACCCTCTGCGTCCGCTGCCGGGGCCGTAGGCGATGCCGTCGGCGTCGGTTTCGTCCCGGCCAGCCAGGGAGGTGACATAGCGGCGGGTCACGGGGTTGTAATCGCGCTTCCAAAACTCCACCGTCACCCCCTCCCGGGGCACACCCGTGCGGCGGTCGAAGACGATGAACTGGTTGCGGCCGCGCGCGTTCACCCGATGCCAGTAGGCGAGATTGGACACCTGGAAGAAGACGTAGTGCACGGCCCCGCCCTGGAACTCGAAATCGGGGTTGTCGGCGGCCAGCAGGGCATAGTCGCCGGGTTCCAGGGCTTCGATTTTCACTTCGGTGGCGTGCTCGCGGTAGTCTTCTTCGGGGGGCAATTCGTGCTGAAATTGCTGGAGCGGAGGCAGGGAACGCAGGAAGGCTCCGGCTTTGCGCCAGCCGTCGTCCTTGTCTTTGCTCAACTTTTCGAATCGTTCGAGGCGTTCGGCGTTCAGGCGCACTACTCGAAACCACACCCCCTCGATGTTGCGGTAGCTCAGGCGCGCCGGAATGGCCCCACCCGAGGGGTTCACGGCTTCCGTTTCCAGCTTCATGCTTTTCTGCAGGATGCGGTTGACCAGCGCCTGGCAACGCTCCCCGCCGAAAGACTCGGGGAATCGTTCCGCTCCCCGGCGGGCGATTTCCAGGGCGGTCTTCCAGTCCCAGCGGCCGATGTCGGCGGGGTTGGGCTTGTAGTCGCGCCCCCTGGCATACCAGGCATCGGCGAGTTGGAAGAGCACCTCGGCATGAACGGGGTCTTTTGTCACCCCTTCGGCCAGGCGCTCCAGCGCCTCGGTGTAGCGTTCGAACTTGTCGCTCAGAACGGCATTCTGATAAACGAACTGCAGCCGCAGCAGGTCCACATCCACCAGGGCGGGCAGGTTGGGCTCCCCGAGTCGGAACTCCAGCAAATCCTGAAAAAGCAGGAGGCTGCGGTAGAGGTGGGAGCTCGAGTCCCGGGTTTGGATGTTCAGCTCCGCGAACACGGGCGCCGGAGCGAAGTAGGCGGCGCGGTCGATGTAGAATTGATAGGCCGGCTGGGTGAGGTGGGCCTGGGCGTTCATGAAGTAGCTCAGGGCGCGGTGGGCGAGGAAATCGTAGAGGGTGGGGCGCAGCCCTTCGTGATGGCGCCCCTCGAGGAGAATGGCGTCGAAGTCGTCGAGGCGGACGGTTTGCAGCCCCGGGTGTTCGAGGGAGGCCCAGTACAGTTCGGCGACGCGGTCGAGCAGGTGCTCCACGCTCCAGGTTCGGATGTCGTCGGGTTTCCAGTCGGGGGTGTGGGTGCGGCCCTCGAACTGCCAGCGATGGTTGTTCAGGTAGGTGGCGTACAGCTCGGCCAGCAACGACTGGAGCACGGCTTTTTCAGGCAGGGCCGCGCTGTCGATTTCCGCCTCCCAGCGGCCGATGGCTTTGACCAGGCCGTCCTCCTCCAACTGGCTTTCGAACTTGGAGCGGTAGATGAGGCACTTGACGATTTGCGCGGGAATGCGGTCCGTTTTGGCACGCTCGTACAGGGCCAGCACCTTCTCCAGGGCGCTCTTGGGCAAGCCCTCGCGTTCCAGAGAGTCGATGAGACGCCATTCGGCTTCGTAGTCGCCGTTGTGGAGGTTTTGCATAGGGTTTTGGTTGGTGTGAAAAGCGCTCAACCCCAGGAAGGCGAGCAGGAGGGCCAGGACCGGGAGCAGGAACCAGAGGAAAGTCGGGGCACCTTTGCGGAAGGGGGCTGCGATTGATTTCATGGAAGGGGAGTTTTGTTCTGCGTCGTTCTTTCGGGAAAACTGCGTGATTTCGAGGGGAAAAGCAATTTTTTCGAGCGGATATTTCAGGGGGCAAAACCCTTGGATTTTCCCGCCCTTCGGCAAACGCCCCCATGCCCCCGAAAAAGTGTGTGCGGCCCGATTTTTCCAAAAATCAGACGCCCGAATGATGCAGCCGGCCGCGAAATGGCATGCCCGGCGAGCGGAATTAAGACCGATTTAACAGGCTGGGAAGCGGGGAGCAGGGGGCGGCGGTTCGGGGGCGGGCGCCCCGGAATCGGGCAAGACGATTGGCGGGAAAAGAAAAAAGGGTGTCCTCAAACCACCTTGTCGGCGCAGGAGGAGCTGGCGAAGGCGTCCGGCTTGGCCTTGAACACGAAGCCCATGCTGAGGATGTAGCCCATGGCTTCGCTCAGGGCGGTGTTCGACTGGAAATGGGGGTCGGTATTGATATCGGCGTGCACTTCCAGGGCGATGTTGTAGGCATCGAGCAAATCACAGAGCTCGTAGGCTACCTCGACGGACTTGGCCACCTCGGTAATCATCCGCTCCCGCAAACCCATCTCCTTTTCGATGCGGCTGTTGTTGATGAACATGAAGCCGCCCTTCTTTTCGCGCAGGAAGACGATGACGGTGGCGAACTCCACGTTGCTGCCGCGGGTCTGCGAGTCCGTGCCGATGCACACTTTCAGCCGATGGCCGGCTTCCGTCTCGCGCAGGATGGTGCGCTCCACGGCCTCCTTCAGGGGGACGTTGATGCGCTCGCCATTCAGTTTTCTCCATTTTTTCATGGTCTCAAAAATTAAAAGCAAGCCCTCGGCATTACCTTTGGGACTCACTTCGTTGACAATCAACAACAAATATTGGGCTTGGAATCCAAATCCTTCTCCGAGCAGTATTTTGTTTGGCGAAAAGTTGAGCAAATCTAAGATATTTCCGCCACAGCTGCCCGGAGACCTTCACATTTCACGCACCTTTAACCCACGCTTTACATTTCTTCTTCCAGCCCCATGCCCTCGGATTTGCTCTTCGTGTACGGCACGCTGATGCAAGGGATAACCTCCCCCATCGCGGATAGGTTCCACCGGGAAAGTCGTTTTCTCGGCGAAGGCCGCCTGCCCGGCCGCCTCTTCGACCTGGGCAGCTACCCTGGCGCCACCTACGAACCCGACAGCCCCCGGCGCGTTTTCGGGCATGTTTTCCAGCTTCTGACCCCCGCCCCCACCCTGGCCTGGCTAGATGCTTACGAGGGCCTTCCCCACCCCGGCTGCGAATACCTGCGCCGGGAGGTGCCCGTCCAAACCGCCGAAGGGCTGCTCCCCTGCCAGGCCTACCTGCTGCGCCTCCCCCCCGATGACTTCCCCGAAATCCCCTCCGGCGATTACCGTACCTTCTGGCCCTCCAACCCCCGACACCGCCGTTTTATCAATTCCCTGTAGCTTTGGGCCGCCCGGACGGGCTGTTGGGCCGCTTGCCCGTATGGGCTTCGCTTTTGGG
>CAZBYX010000178.1:3133-7939 GCA_964496055.1 uncultured Saprospiraceae bacterium | reverse complement strand
CCCCTGCGCCCCCACCTCGAACCCCTCTTCGAAGATTATCGGGCGGCTTACCGTGCCTATTACGAAAGCTGCCGCCACCCCGACAGCCCGCCCATGCGCGACCCCAACCCCGTGGTGCTGCTCCTGCCCCGGGTGGGGATGTTCACCTTCGCCAAAGACAAGAAAACCGCCCGCATCGCCGCCGAATTTTACCTCAACGCCGTGAACGTCATGCGGGGGGCGGAGGCGGTGTCGGAATACACGGCTCTGCCCCGGCAAGAGGCTTTCGACATCGAGTACTGGTGGCTGGAGGAGAACAAATTGCGGCGGCAACCCCCGGAAAAGCCCCTCTCGCGGCGGGTGGCCCTGGTCACGGGGGCGGGCGGGGGCATCGGGGGCGCCATCGCCCGCAAACTGGTGGCCGAAGGGGCCCAGGTCGTCTTGCTCGACCTGTACGAAACCCGCCTGCAGGAGGCCATGGAGCACTTCAGCCCCGACGAGGCGCGGGCCCTCCCCTGCGACGTGCGCAAGCCTGCCGAACTGGAGGCGGCTTTCGTGGAGGCTTGCCGCTGCTTCGGCGGGGTGGACATCCTGGTGCACAGCGCCGGGCTGGCCGTTTCCAAACCGCTGGAAGCCACCACGATCGATGACTGGCGGGTGCTGCAGGAGGTGTTGGTGCAGGGGCAATTCCTCCTGGCGAGGCAGGCGGCCGACATCATGCGCCGACAGGGCTTCGGCGGCGACATGATCTTCATCGCCAGCAAAAACGGCCTGACGGCGGGCCCCAACAACGTGGCCTACGGAACGGCCAAAGCCGCCCAGCTGCACATGACCCGCCTGCTGGCCGCCGAGCTGGCCGCGGACGGCATCCGCGTCAACGCCGTCAACCCCGACGGGGTGGTCCTCGGCAGCAAAATTTGGGAAGGCGCCTGGGCCGAGGGGCGCGCCCGCGCCTACGGCATCCGAGTGGAGGATTTGCCCGAGTTCTATGCGCAGCGCAACCTGCTCAAGCAGGCCATTCGCCCCGAAGACGTGGCCGAAGCCGTTTTCGCCTTCCTGGCGCTGTTGCCCAAGACCACCGGCCAAATGCTGAACGTGGACGGGGGCATGCCCGCCGCTTTCGTCCGTTGATTCCGAGCCTATGAAGTTGGAAAACCTCTCTGCCGCCATTGCCGCCCACAACGAAAACCACCTGCAGGAGCACCCCCGGGAATTCGCCTTCCTGGCCGAGCGCCTCGCCCGCCGGGGGCTGGACCCCGAAGCCCTGGTGGAAAAAATCGCCCGCTTTCGGGTGGCGGTGCCGAGTTGGGCGTTGGGGGCGGGGGGCACCCGCTTTGGGCGCTACCCCCTCGGCGGCGAGCCCCGCAACGTGGAGGAGAAACTGGAGGACGTGGGTTTGCTGCGCACCCTGACGGACAGCACCGACGCCGTCTCGCTGCACATCCCCTGGGATACGCCCCGCGATGCCGCCGCCCTTCGCCGAAAAGCCGACGCCCTGGGCCTGCGCTTCGATGCCATGAATTCCAACACCTTCCAGGACCAACCAGGGCAGCCCCACAGCTACAAGTTCGGCTCCCTCTGCCATACCGACCCCGCCGTGCGCCGCCAGGCCGTGGAGCACAACCTCGAGGTCATCGAGTGGGGCAAGGGCCTGGGCTCCCGGGCGCTCACGGTCTGGCTGGCCGACGGCTCCAACCACCCCGGGCAACAAGACTTCCGGGCCGCCTTCGAACGCACGCGCGCCTGCCTGCAGGAAATCTACGCGTACCTGCCCCCCGACTGGCGCCTGTTCATCGAGTACAAACCCTACGAGCCGCACTTCTACAGCATGGTCGTACCCGACTGGGGAACCGCCCTTTGGCTGGCGGAAAGTTGCGGCGAGCGCGCCTCGGTGCTGGTGGACCTGGGCCACCACCTGCCCAACACCAACATCGAGCAAATCGTCGCCCTGTTGCTGCTGCGCGGGCGGCTCGGGGGCTTCCACTTCAACGACAGCAAGTACGGCGACGACGACCTCACCGTCGGAGCCCTGAAGCCCTTCCAGCTCTTCCTCATCTTCAACGAGCTGGTCCAAACCCTGGAAGACCCCGCCAACCCCCTGCCCGAACCCGCCTGGATGATCGACGCCAGCCACAACCTCAAAGACCCCCTCGAAGACCTCATCCAGAGCCTGGAAGCCATCCGCCTGGCCTACGCCCGGGCCCTGCTCGTGGACCGAAGCGCCTTGCACGAAGCCCGAGAAGGAAACGACCCCGCCCGCGCCCAGGAAATCCTTCAGGATGCCTTTCGCAGCGATGTGCGCCCCCTGCTGCGCGAAGCCCGCCTGCGCCGCGGCGCCGCCCTCGAACCCCTGACCTGTTTCCGCGCCCTGGAAATTCGAAAACAACGTATCCAGGAACGCGGCACTCACAACCGCGCCACCGGTCTCTGACTACCTTCCCTTGGGGGTGCATCCGGGTTGTGGGGTAGGGTGGGGGCGCCTCGCCTTAATTTTCGGGAGTTGCTCACTTGACCGAACAGGGGGGCGTTGGTGAGTGTGGGGGCGCCGGCTTTCCGGAAGCCCTTCGAATCTTCGAAGGGACGGTCATCGCGGGCAGCTCCTTCCATTGCGCGAAACATCCATCTCCAAATCAATGCTTATGAAAAACTTTGCTATTTGCTGCGTGCTTTTTCTGGGGTTGCTTGCGCCCGCATGGATTCAGGCGCAAGCCGACCAGGTGATCGAAGCCCATTTGTGGGCGGGTTATTCCTATCCGGAGTACGGTTCCCTGAACGCGGATTTGTCAGCGGCGGGTTTCAGAACCCCGGTGGAAAAAAAAGCTCTCGAACAGCAGTTTTACCTCCGGATGCGGAGGGCGAACAAGCGCCTGGGCTACCACGTCGGCTTTCAGGGCAGGGTAATTGAAACCGATCTGCAGCTGGAGCCGGCCGCCAACGAGGTGGCCTTTCGGACGCGCCGGCTTTCCGGTTGGGGCTTCGCCTATGGGCTCTTTTACGAGCTGCTGCCCTCGGAGCGCTTCCGCCTGCGGCCTTCTTTG
The DNA here is from genome assembly GCA_964496055.1 of uncultured Saprospiraceae bacterium. Lineage (GTDB taxonomy): Bacteria > Bacteroidota > Bacteroidia > Chitinophagales > Saprospiraceae > CAZBYX01. The sequence goes on along the minus strand of CAZBYX010000178.1, from coordinate 4,922 downwards.
GGGTTGGCCCAGCGCTATACCAGCCTGCGCATTCAGGAGGGGGATGATTTCGAGCATTTGCTTTCGCCCTCGACCACGGTGGAGCAGAAGACCTTCAACCATTTCAATATCCTTCTGGACGCCGGTTTGGAGGCCGCTGTGGTGGTGTGGAAGGAGCGCGATATCCGGGTCATGTTGGGTCTCAGCGGGAAGCGCCTTCAAGCCTTCACTTCGAGGCCCTGGCAGTTCGAGGACAGCTTCGATGTGAGCGGGCTGGGCAAGGCGCGTTTGGGGGGCTGGCAGTGGGGTCTGACGGTTGACACGGAATTCGGGGTGGCGGTAAAGAAAGGGGAGAAGTTGAAGAAATCTTGAGCCGAAGGACGCGACGGCTGCCGCCCATGCGGCGGCGTGGTTCGCCGAAATGCCCTAACTTTGCGGGGCTGTTCGCCGCCCCCTCCCGCCCTCGTGGCTCAAACTCCCACCTCATTCTTGAAACAGCCCTGCCTCGGCCCCGTAGCTCAGGGGATAGAGCAACGGTCTTCTAAACCGTCGGTCGCAGGTTCGAATCCTGCCGGGGTCACCATACACCAGGCCGGCCCCCGCGTTTTCGGGGGCTTTTGGTATCTCGAAAAGGCTCGATTTACGAATTTTTCCCATCGCCCCTTGCACCCATGACCCACGTCAATCCTACGGGACCCCAACAAGACCTCTTCGACCCCCTGGAAAGGAAGGTGTTGGAGTTCGTGCGCCGCTGGCACGGCCGCCAGAGGCGCAAGTACACCGGCGCCCCTTACGATTCCCACCTCATCGCCGTGGCGCGCCAGGTGAAGGAAATGACCCAGGATACCGCCTCCGTCATCGCCGCTCTGTGCCACGACCTCTACGAAGACACCGCCTGCACCGAAGAAGAGCTGCTGGGCTTCCTGCGCAGCCTGGGGTTGAAGGAAAACACCGTGCGCAAAATCAACCAGATGGTCTGGGAGCTCACCGACCGCTTCGTGCCCGAAACCTACCCCCACCTGAGCCGCCGCGAGCGCAAGGCGATGGAGGCGCAGCGCCTGGGCGGCATCAGCCCCGAAGCCCAAACCGTCAAACTCGCCGACCTGCTCGACAACACGCGCACCATCGTCCAGAACGACCCCGGGTTTGCACGCACCTACCTGCGCGAAGCCCGCGACATCTTCCAGCGCCTCGACCGGGGCCATCCCACTTTGCGCAGGCGGCTCCAAGCCCAGCTCCAGCAGCAGGGTGAATTGCTCGACGGCGAAGAGCGCCCCTGAAATTTTTCCCGCCCGAAACATGGCTCCTTTCCCCCATGCATACCGGTTTGGGGGTCAAAGCATCCACTGCGTGAGCCCCCCGAAATGCGCCCCCGAACCCTCTGAAGGTCAGGGGTTTGCCGGGCGGGTTCGGCACAGTTTTTTATGATGGGAAAGGGACAGCGGTCAGCCCGCCCGGGCGCCGCATCCGCAACGTACTGTGAGAAAGTCGGGAAAGACGCAGCCCCGGATGGCGGGGCCGTCCTTCTCAAGCTTACACACCTCCGATTCTTACCGCTTACAATTCTCGACCTGCCGAAAAGGCCTTTCCCGGGACTTTCCGAACGCATTTCAAGGAACATGATGGGAACTGCTTACCCCTATGGGAAAGTGGGAGGGCCGGCGTGCGCCCTCCCGAAAGGGTCGCGAATGAAGAAAGCGCTGCGCCGCTGGCTGCCGATGCTGGTTGCCTGCTCGGTGCTGACGGTCGCACAGGCGCAATGCCCCGTCGTTTGTCGGGCAGAGCTCGAAATCGCCCTCGACAGCCAGGG
>CAZBYX010000178.1:0-3033 GCA_964496055.1 uncultured Saprospiraceae bacterium | reverse complement strand
CAGCGATTCCTTCACCGACCTGCCCTGCTTCAGCACCCAGGACGACTCCCTCGTCACCGCCCTGCTGGAACGCACCTGGGTCGCCATCGACCCCAGCGGCAACGCCGACACCACCCTGCAACGCATCTGGATTCGAAGAGCTACCCTGGACATGGTAGAATTCCCGCCGCATTTCGACGGCTTCGACCAGCCGCCCCTGGAATGCGGCACGGACGACCCGGCAGACTTGGAGCGCACCGGCCGGCCCACTATTGACAATTATCCCTTGACCATCGACGGCGAGTGTGAACTGACGGTGGCCTACAACGACCAGGTCAGCCAAATCTGTGGCGGTGAGGTTAAAATCGTTCGTACCTGGACGGTCTTCGATGTGTGCACCCAGGAGTTCGCGGTGTACGCCCAGATTATCCGGGTCGAGGATAACCAGCCGCCGCAGATGGTCTGTCCGCAGGAGGCGCTCTTCACCACCTACAGCAGCGCCTGTGCCGCGCAGGTGTGGTTGCCCTCCGCCGTGGCGGAGGATGCCTGCTCGGCGGTGAGCGTCACCCCTGCCTGGCAATTCGGCAGCGGGTACGGCCCCTTCAACAACGTGCCGCCCGGCACCTACCCGGTGACCTACACCGCCGAGGATGCCTGCGGCAACCAGAGCACCTGCACCATGCAGGTCGTCGTCCTCGATGACGACCCGCCCACCCCCATCTGCGAAACCACCGTCTTCGTGCCCCTGCAAGCCGACGGCACGGCCCTGGCCTATGCCGAAACCTTCGACAACGGCAGCCACGACAATTGCGGCATCACTTACCTGGAGGTGGGCCGCACCCTCGATGCCTTCGACGAGTTCGTCTATTTCGATTGCCAGGACTTCGGCCACCCCGTGGACGTGTACCTGCGGGTGTACGATGCGGCCGGTGCCATGGCTCAGTGCAAAAGCCAGGTCATCGTCCAGGACGAGCAGCCCCCCGAACTCCTCTGCCCCCCCTCCACCACCCTCGATTGCGGGGCCGATTACACCAACACCGCCCTGACGGGCGTGCCCTTCGCCCAGGACAATTGCAGCGTCGCGCAGCTCAGCTTCACCGACGAGGTCAACCTCAACGGCTGCGGCCTGGGTTCCATCCTGCGAACCTGGACGGCCACCGACCCCAGCGGCAACAGCAGCCAGTGCACCCAAACCATCTTCATCGAGGACAACAGCCCCATCACCGTCCTCTTCCCGGCCGACATCGTCTCCTACGAGTGCGACCTGAACACCGACCCCAGCCACCTGGGGCAGCCCCTCGTCATCGGGGAGGACTGCGAACAGCTCGGCATCTCCAACAACGATTTCATCTTCTACACCGCCTACCCGGCCTGCTACAAGCTCGTGCGCCAGTGGGCCGTCATCGACTGGTGCAGCTACCAGCCCAACGACCCCGACGAGGTGGGCATCTGGGAGCACACCCAGGTCATCGAAGTGCGCGACCAGACGCCGCCGGAGCTGAACTGCCCCCCCGACCTGACCGTCGGCATCGAGGGCGACGCCTGCGAAACCTTCGTGGCGCTCGAGCCGCCCCTGGTGAGCGACTGCAGCGAGGAAATCCAGCTGACCCATGATTCGCCCTTCGGGCTGAGCCCCGAAGACCCCAGCGGCGTCTATCCCGCCGGCGAGCACCTCATCACCTTTTCCGCTACGGACGGCTGCGGCAATGTGGGGCAATGCACCTTCCGCCTGACCGTGGTGGACGCCGAGCCCCCGCGCCCCGTGTGCAACAACGGCGTCAGCGTCACCATCCAGCAAAACGGACTGGTGACCATCACCCCCGACCTGCTCGAAAACGGCAGCACCGACAACTGCTCTGCCCCCGAAGACCTCATCCTCCAGGTCAGCCCCAACACCTTCGACTGCACTCAGCTGGGCAACCACACCGTCACCCTGACCGTCACCGACCAGGCGGGCAACAGCGCCTTCTGCCAGACCACCGTCGTGGTGCAAGACAATTTCGGCGTTTGCCCGCCCAGCACCCAAACCGCCACCATCGCCGGCCGCCTCGACGACGCCTTCGGCGAACCCCTCCACCAGATGGTCGTCGGCCTCTCCGGCGGCATCAACATGGCCGTCCACACCGACGTGGACGGAACCTACGACTTCCAGGGCTTGCCCAAAGGGCTCAGCTACACCGTCAAACCCACCTACGACAAAGACCCCCTCAACGGGGTGACCACCTTCGACCTGGTGCTCATTCAGCGCCACATCCTCAACATCGAACCCCTCGACAGCCCCTACAAACGCATCGCCGCCGACGTCAACAAGAGCGGCTCGATCACCACCCTGGACCTGGTGGAACTGCGCCGCCTCATCCTGGGGCGCATATCCAACTTCACCAACAACCAGTCCTGGCGCTTCGTCCCCGCCGATTACGTGTTCAAAAACCCGGACCAGGCCCCCGCCGAAGACTTCCCCGAAAGCCTCGAATTCCAGGGGCTGGACGGCAACCGCTGGAACCAGAACTTCATCGGCATCAAGGTCGGCGACGTGAACGGCAGCGCCGTTACCGGGGAGGGGGTGAGCGGTTCGGGTTTGGAACAGCGCAGTGAAGGGCCCACCCTGCTGCTGCACCTCGAAGACCGGCCCTTCGCTGCCGGAGCGCTGCTGGCGGTGCCCGTGTTTTTGCAGGCGGAGGACCGCCTGACGGGCTTCCAGTTCGCCCTGCGCTTCGACCCCGCGGTGCTTCGCTTCGAAGGGCTGGAGCCGATGGGGGGGCTGCTGCCGCACCTGGGCGATGCCTTCCTGGAGGACGGCCTTCTCCGCTTCAACTGGTACGATGCCCGCGGTCGGGCCCCGGCACCCGAGGCGCCGCTCTTCGTCCTTCGCTTCCGTACCCGGGCCCCGGGGCGGACGGGCGCCCTCTTCGCCCTCGAAACCACGGGCTTTCCCGCCGAAGCCTACCTGGCCCGGGATGAACGCTCGCAGCCCTTGCTCCATGCCCTGGAGCTGCAATTCCGGCCGGTGCAGGCCTCAACCCTCACCCCCACCCTCGCGGCATACCCCAACCC
>CAZBYX010000177.1:0-7988 GCA_964496055.1 uncultured Saprospiraceae bacterium | reverse complement strand
GAGGATTTGGTGATTTGGTGATTCGAGGATTTGAAGATCTGAGGATCTGAGGATTTGAGGATCTGAGGATTGAGTCTACTGCAAAAAGGGTTGTGGGTCAGAAGTTTAAAGTTTATTTCTTTGGTTATCAATAACTTATTCAAATCCTCGATTCCTCAAATCTTCGATTCCTCGGCGGAATTGGACTTTTTGCAGCAGACTCAAGATTTGAGGGGTGGGGTTTGCCGGGAGCGGTTGGGGGGTGAGCGCCCCACTCCCCAACCGCAAACCTCGGTTCCTCACAGGGCAAGCCTGGGCGGGAAGCCTCCTCACAGGGCAGGCTTTCGCGGGCAGCCTCCTCACAGGGCGGGCCCCATGCGGGCAGCCTCTTCACAGGGGAAGCCTTGGCGGGAAGCCTCTTCACAGGGGAAGCCTGCGCGGGCGGCCTCCTCATAGGGCAGGCCCCATGCGGGCAGCCCATCCAAACCCTTTCGCCATGTGGAAAGAAGAAAACGACCGACTCAAAGCCACCTTCACCTTTCGGGACTTCACCGAGGCCTTTGCCTTCATGACGGAGGTGGCTTTCGCCGCCGAGCGGCTCAATCACCATCCGAACTGGAGCAACGTGTGGAACACCGTCTCCTTCGAACTGAACACCCACGACGCGGGCGGGAAGGTCACCGAGCGGGACCACCGCCTGGCCCGGGAAATCGACAAAATCTTCGAAAAATACCGCCGGGATTGACCCGACGGCCCAACCAAAACACACGGAAGCCATGAAACGAAACCCATTGCTGCCCTTGCTGGCCTTGTTGCTGGCCTTCGCTGCCTGCACCCCCTCCGCCGACAACGGCCAACCCTCCGACGAGACGACAGAGGAATTCAACTGGAACCCCGAAAACTTCGCCGACAAGCGCATCCTGCGCTACCAGATTCCAGGGTTCGAGCGCCTCAGCCTCCAACAAAAGAAGCTGGTCTATTACCTCGTCGAGGCGGGTCTTTCGGGGCGCGACATCATCTACGACCAGAACTACCGCCACAACCTCGAAATCCGCCACGCGCTGGACCGCATCGTGCGCGACTACCGGGGCGACCGCAACTCGGAGGACTGGCAGGCGCTGCTGCTCTACGCCAAGCAGGTGTGGTTCTCCAACGGCATCCACCACCACTACGGGCACAACAAATTCGTACCCGGGTTCTCCCAACACTGGTTCCGGGGCGTAGCGGAAGCGGTGGGCGTCCAGCTTTCCGAAGAAGCCTGGCAGGCCATGTTCGACCCCGCCAAAGACTCCATGCGCGTCAACCAGAACGCCCCCGATATGGTGCTGGCCTCCGCCGTCAATTTCTACGACCCCGACATCACGCAGGCCGAGGTGGAAACCTACTATCAAAGCCTCATCGACCCCGAGGACCCCGAGCCCATTTCATACGGGCTGAACACCAAGGTCGTGCGCCTGCCCGACGGCTCCGTCGGCGAGGCGGTATGGAAAGCCGACGGCATGTACGGTCCCGCCATCCAGCGCATCATTCACTGGCTGGAAAAAGCCGTGGAGGTGGCCGAAAACGAACCTCAACGCGAGGCGCTCCGCCTCCTCATCGAGTACTACCGCACCGGCGACCTCGAAAAATGGGACGCCTACAACATCGCCTGGGTGCAGGCCACCGAAGGCGACATCGACTACATCAACGGCTTCGTGGAAGTCTATCACGACCCCATGGGCTACAAGGGCTCCTACGAGAACATCGTGGAAATCACCGACTTCGAGGCCTCGGCCCGCATGAAAGTGGTGGCCGACAATGCCCAGTGGTTCGAAGACAACAGCCCCACCCTGCCCGAGCACAAGAAGGAAAACGTCGTAGGCATTTCCTACAAGGTGGTGACCGTGGCCGGGGAAGCCGGCGACGCCTCCCCCGCCACCCCCATCGGGGTGAACCTGCCCAACGCCAACTGGATCCGCGCCAAGCACGGCTCGAAGTCCGTCAGCCTGGGCAACATCATCGATGCCTACAACCAGGCCGAGGGGCCGGGCCTGCTGCGCGAATTTGCCCACGATGAGGAAGAAATCGCCCGCGCCGAGCAATACGGCCAGCTCGGCTCCAAACTCCACACCGCCCTGCACGAAGTGGTCGGTCACGCCTCCGGCAAGCTCGAACCCGGCGTCGGCACGCCCAAAGAAACGCTGAAAAACTACGCCAGCCCCCTGGAAGAAGCCCGCGCCGACCTCGTCGCCCTGTACTTCATCATGGACCCCAAACTGCAGGAACTGGGACTGGTGGAAAGCGACGAAGTGGGCAAAGCCGAATACGACCTCTACATCCGCAACGGGCTGCTCATGCAGCTGCGCCGCATCGAGCCCGGCAAGAACATCGAGCAGGCGCACATGCGCAACCGGGCCATGGTCAGCCGATGGGTTTATGAGAAGGGACAGGCCGAGGGCGTCATCGAGAAGGTGGTGCGCGACGGCAAAACCTACTACGACATCAAGGACTACCAGAAACTGCGCAACCTTTTCGGTGAGCTGCTGCGCGAGGTGCAACGCATCAAATCCCAGGGCGATTACGAAGCCGGAAAAGCCCTCATCGAAACCTACGGCGTCCAGGTGGACCCCGAGCTCCACCAAGAGGTGCTCGAGCGCTCCGCCGAACTGAATATCCCGCCATACGCCGGTTTCATCAACCCGCGCCTCGTGCCCGTCACGAATGAACAAGGGGAAATCACCGATATTCGTGTGGAATACCCCGAGGACTTCACCGAGCAGATGCTCGAGTACGCCGAGAAGTACAGCTTCCTCGTTCCGGGGAAGGAACAATAACTTGCAGTCACCTTTTGAGCGCTGCTTTCCGGGGTTCCATCTCGGGGGAAAGTGTGAACGGTCGTCGCCCCCCCCGGATTCAGGGGGTTCAGTCCACGCACCATGAAGCAGAAAGATTTCGCCATCGTCGCCGTCGCCACGGTGCTCGTATTGCTCGTCCCACTGGTGGCGATGCAGTTCACCGATGAAGTGAACTGGACGCCCGGCGACTTTCTCATCGGCGGCGGTTTGCTGTTCGGCACCGGTCTGTTTGGGGTCTTCCTTTGGAGGAAGCTGGGCTCCAGCCCTTTCAGATACGCAGCCGTGGGGTTGCTGGCTCTTGCTTTGCTCCTGGTGTGGGCGGAGCTGGCGGTGGGCCTTTTCGGAACTCCATTGGCCGGAAATTAGGCCTTCGCGGCTTGCCCCGCCCCCCTTTCCCTCGCACAAAATTCGGGAAGGGTTCGGCGTCTGAGCATGAAGTCCTTCCTCATCTGAGGGAGGACTTCATTTCGTTCGGGGGGTGGCCATTCGAGGGAGCAGGGTACCAATTGGGCGGGAGATTTTTTGGGCTCGGAAACAATTAGGAGGAATTTCGAAGCCAAGAAAATACATTTGAGGCAAAAGTGCGATAAAGGCATTTTGCCAAGCCAAAACATCCAGAAGTGCATGTCCCCTCGAGCACACAAACTATTCAGAACCACCCTGGTGGCCATTCTGGTCGTGGTGGCGCTTTCACTGAGCCTGCGAGGCGTTTCCTATTACAGCACGCCGCTGGAGGAACGCTTTTACCACCCCGACCACCAGATGTTCAAGCCGAGCGGCCCGCTGGGTCATGGGTTGGGCATCATCGGCACCTTGCTCATCCTGTTCGGGGTGTCGAGCTACATGATTCGCAAGCGGGTGCGGCGCTTTTCCCGGGTGGGTCGCCTGAAGTACTGGCTGGAATTCCACATTTTTCTCTGCTCTTTGGGGCCCTTGCTGGTCCTGTTTCACACCGCGTTCAAGTTTGGGGGATTGGTGTCCATTGCCTTCTGGAGCATGGTGGCGGTGGTGTTGAGTGGGGTCATCGGGCGCTTCATCTACATTCAGATTCCGCGCAGCATCGAGGGGCGGGCTTTGACCCTCAAGGAGTTGGAGGGCATGAAATCCGACATCGACAAAATCTTGCGCAGCGCCTACGAATTGAACCAGGAAGACTTCATGGCCCTGGTGGAATCCACCACGCCGCGCAAGGAGGGCGAGGGTTTGGTGACGTGGATGCTGCGCAAGAGCCTGGAAGACCGCAGGAACATCCAGCGGGCTCGCAAAATGTTGCTTGCCAACAACATGACCGAAGAGAATGTGCAGAAAGTGGTGAAGATTCTACGCCAGCGGATCACGCTGGAAAACCGCATCGCCAACCTGCAAACCATGCATCGGCTGTTTCGCTACTGGCATGTGGCGCACCTGCCTTTCGCACTCATCATGCTGGTCATCGTCATCATCCACGTGGCAGTGACCCTGCTCTTCGGCTACCGATGGATTTTCTAACTCCAAACCCCACACCCACACCGAAGACCCCCACCGAACGATTCTTCGGATCATCCGCAACTGGGGAATCCATTCCGAAAGGGTCAAGCCAATAGACCATCAGCTACCTCTAAACGAAACCAAATTCAATCTGCCCTCTCGGGGGCGGTCACGCTCCAACTTCGAGACGACATGGTATCTGAACAGATTTTCATCTATGGAACGGCGTTGCTGTTCTGCGTCGGGGTCGTCTGGCTGTACCTTCGGCGGGAGAAGAAAGAGTCGGAAAAGGTCGCCGCCAAGATTCAGACGGCCAAGGAGGAAGGCCTCTTCGAGCCCGTCTCCCTCCACCCCCGTATCGACGTCAATACCTGCATCAAGTCGGGTGCCTGTGTGGAGGCCTGCCCCGAAAAGGACATTCTGGGCATCATGAACGGGGCGGGCACCCTGATCAACGCCTCGAACTGTGTGGGGCACGGCGCCTGCTTTCATGCCTGCCCGGTGGAAGCCATCTCCCTGGTCATCGGTACCGAAAAGCGCGGTGTGGAACTGCCTCACGTGAACGAAAACTACGAGTCGAATGTGGAGGGCATCTACATTGCGGGCGAGTTGGGGGGGATGGGGTTGATCAAAAATTGCGTGGAGCAAGGGCAGATGGCGGTGGAGAACATCGCCGAAAGGGTGCCTTCCAGCCACGCCGCGGAGTACGACCTGGTCATCGTGGGGGCCGGCCCCGCCGGCATCGCCGCTTCCCTGACGGCCAAAAAGCTGGGCTTGAAATTCATCACCCTGGAGCAGGATTCCCTCGGCGGGACGGTGTACAACTTTCCCCGTCAAAAAATCGTGATGACCGCACCCATGGAACTGCCCCTGTATGGAAAGGTGAAGCTCTACGACACTTCCAAGGACCAATTGCTGGAGATTTGGCGGGATGCTCTGGGCAAGAACGACATCCAGGTTCAGGAGCGGACGAAGGTGGAATCCATTCAGCCGCAGGGCGGCGGTTTTCTGGTGCAGACCAACCGGGACGTCACCTACAACGCCCACTGCATTCTGCTGGCGATCGGTCGGCGGGGAAGCCCGCGGAAGCTGGGCATTCCGGGCGAAGGGTTGCCCAACGTCGCGTATCGCCTGCTGGAGCCCGAGCGCATTTACGGCAAGCGGGTGGTGGTCGTGGGTGGGGGGGATTCGGCGGTGGAAGCTGCTCTGCTGCTTTGCGAAAACAACCAGGTCAAACTCTCTTATCGGCGCGAGGCTTTCAGCCGCATCAAACCCAAGAACAAAGCCCGCCTGGAAGAAGCCCTGGCGGAAGATCGCCTGGAGGTGATTTTCAACTCCAACCTCACCAAAATCGAGAAGGACAAGGTGTGGATGAAGATCGGAGATGCCCCGGCACGCGCCATGGAAAACGATTTGGTCTATATCTTCGCTGGTGGGGAGTTGCCCACCCAGTTTTTGAAGAAGGTGGGCATCGAGATTACGAAGCGCTTCGGATATACCGTTCGCAAACACGCCAGCTGAATGGAAGCTTTTCGGCAGGAATTGCCCCCGGAAGCCCCTTCTCAGGAGGGCAGGACCTCCTCCTGGGGGCGAGCTCTTTTTTTAAGCGGGCTGCTGAGCTGCCTGCCTTTGCTGCTTCAGGGGCAGCTGTCTCCCGGCGATTTGGCAGCCCCTCACGCCCACCTGGAGGGGCTGAGCAATTGTACCCAGTGCCACACCTTCGGCGAGAAGGTGTCCAATGCCAAGTGCCTGGCCTGCCACGATGAAATTCAGGACCTGCTGGATGCCGGCCGGGGCTACCACGCCAACCCCCAGGTGCGCGGGCAGGACTGCTTCCGCTGCCACAGCGAACACCACGGCCGAAACTTCCAAATGGTGCGGCTGGACGAGGCCTCCTTCAACCACGACCTGACCGGCTTTGAACTCACCGGCGCCCACCGCAGGACCGACTGCCGCCAGTGCCACACCCCCGACCTCATCCAGGACCCCGAAATCCGAAAGCGCGCCGACACCTACCTCGGGCTCGGCATCCGCTGTGTGGATTGCCACGAAGACGTCCATCAGCAAACCCTGGGAACGGACTGCACCGCCTGCCACGACACGGAAGCCTTCGCCCCGGCGGCCAAGTTCGACCACCAGAACACCGACTTCCCCCTGCGCGGCCGCCACCGCAACCTCGAATGCACCGACTGCCACCAGGAGGAAACCCGCAACGGCAAACCCTTCCGGCGCTTCGCCGGCATCCCCTTCCAACTCTGCAGCGACTGCCACCAGGACCCCCACCAAAACCAGCTCGGCAACCGCTGCCACCAGTGCCACACTGAGCAGTCCTTCGCCGCCCGGGACCGCCTACCCCGATTCCCCCACCACACCACCGGCTTCCCCCTGCGCGGCAGCCACCAACGCGTGGATTGCTTCGCCTGCCACACCCCCGACCCCGACCCCCTCCTCCTCTTCCAGGACCACCTCGGCACCGCCCCCAACGACTGCGCCGCCTGCCACGACGACCCCCACCAGGGCCGCTTCGGAAACCAATGCACCGACTGCCACAACGAAGACTCCTTCCGCATCGGCGGAAACCTGACCGACTTCGACCACGACCTGACCGACTTCCCCCTCGAAGGCCGCCATGAAGAAGTGGATTGCCGCCAGTGCCACACCTCCGAAAGCTTCACCGACCCGCTGCCCCACCAAGCCTGCGCCGACTGCCACGAAGACTACCATCGAGGGGCCTTCGACCGGCCCGGCGGCACGCCCGATTGCGCCGAGTGCCACCACGTCCAGGGATTTGCTCCCAGCCTCTTCTCCCCTGACGACCACCAGCAAACCGACTTTCCCCTCGAAGGGGCGCACCTGGCCACCCCCTGCCTGGACTGCCACGTGCAGGAGCAGGAGGAATGGAACTTTTCCTTCCCCGACACCCGTTGCATCGCCTGCCACGAGGACGTCCACGCCGGGCAAATCGACCCCCGCTTCTACCCGGACAGCGACTGCCGCCAATGCCACTCCCTCGAAAGCTGGACCTCCGACCACCACTTCGACCACTCCCGCACCGACTTCCCCCTCGAAGGAGCCCACGCCGCCACCGCCTGCGCCGACTGCCACACCCGCGACGATGCCCACCCCCACGGCCGCTTCCAGGGGCTGAGCACCCTCTGCGCCGATTGCCACGACAACCCCCACGCCGACCAGTTCGCCATTGCCGGGGTCACCGATTGTGCCCGTTGCCACGACTTCGAGCACTGGGCCATCCCCCAATTCGACCACAACCAGACCGCCTTCCCCCTCGAAGGCAAACACGCCGAGCTGGACTGCGCCGCCTGCCACTTCGAAACCGAACAGGATGGCCGTTCCTACGTCCTCTACAAAACCGGGAAAACCGAGTGCCGCGATTGCCATCGCTGAGGGCCCTGCCTTCCCTGCATCCGCTCTGGCCTTTCCCCCACCCTTCAGACCCCAATCCTTCCCGTTGGGCCAATTTCCCACCCTCCGAGCCCCTGATTTTGGGAAATGAATTTTTAATTGGCACGTTCATTTCTGCCTTACCTTGATACTCCAAAGCAATTCCAGACCGGTTTGGCTCGGAAAATCTTCATCGCGGCTCTCTTAAATGTCCTGGCGCTGCCCCTCTTCGCCCAGAACCCGCACGGGCCCCAACTGAAGGTGGACTGCGCCGCCTGCCACAACCCCGACTCCTGGGAAATCCCC
>CAZBYX010000176.1:0-7989 GCA_964496055.1 uncultured Saprospiraceae bacterium | reverse complement strand
CCCTGAACCCGAGCGATTCCCAGCCCCCCACACCCCCGACGCTCCATTATTCGGGGAGGATTGACCATCACTCAAAAACAGCCTTATGTCCACTGCTACTTTACCCGTTGAAAAAATCCACAAATCGAGAGCGGAGCGCTGCGGCCCCGGAGCCCTGTGCACCGAGGAAGACATCAAGCGCTGGGGCTTTGCGGATGTGCCCTACCCCATGAAGTTGAGCTTTGCGCCCTTCATCCGGTACTGGGAGGCCCGGCTGGATAATGCCAACGCGGGGGAAGCCCTGCTGGCGCGGGAGCTTCTGGCCGGCGTGGCGGCCAATCCCCGCTTGCGCGAGCCCTTCGACCGCGTGGAGGAACTGGCCCCCTACCAGGAATGGGTGGAGTTGGCCATGGCTGCCCTGTTTCCCGCTGCCCAGGCCGGTACGCAACTCGGCAAGGTGTCCAAACCCTTCGACCTCCAACCCCTCTATGTGACGCCGGCTCTGAAGCGGCTCATGAACGAGTTCAATGTCAAGTACAGCCTCATCAATACGGAGCAATTTGCGCGAACGGAAAGCATCGTGCGCGTCTGTGCCTTGATTCTCAATCAGCTCTACGGGCAGACCATCGGCCTGCACCCCACGATGGTTCTGGCTCTGGAGTGCCCCCAAACCTCGATGCAGGCCTTTTACAAGCTGCAGGCCACCGGCCAATTCCTCGAAGTCATCCCCACCAAACCCCTGAAGAAACTCAGCCAGGAGCGCATCAACCGCCTGTTGGCCAACATCTACGACCTGGACGCCTGGCTGGAAACCCTTCCCCCCGACCACTTCGAAATCCACGGAATCATTCCTTCCTACCTCGTCGATATCACCGAGGAGGAAATCCTCTCCCGCTTGAAGTACAAGCTCCTCGAGCCCGATGCCATCATGAGCGCCCGGAACATTGCAGAACTGGAATTGCTGGTGCGCAGCTTCTTCCGCAACCCCGCCCTGCGCCTCGGCCTGACGGCGCTGGACTACCCCCGCGAAAACGCCGTTGAACACAAGTACAAAATCCGCTTCGACCTGCTGGCCGGCAAGCAAAAGAACTTGCTGGCACCGAACACCCAAAACTCCGTTTACGAAAAGGTCTGCAAATTCCGCGAAATCCTGCTGGTGGAGGACCTCGAAATGCTCCCGAACAAGACCTCCCTGGAAGAGAAATTGTTGGAGGAGGGGGTGCGCAGTTTGCTGTTGGCGCCGCTGACCAACCGCAAAGGCAACCTCATCGGGCTGATGGAGCTGGCCTCGGACAAGCCCTACGACGTCAACAGCTTCTATGAAGCCCGGCTGAGCGACTTGCTGCCCCTGTTCCGCATGGCACTGGAGCGCAGCCGCGAAGAAGTGGACAACCGCATCGAGGCCATCATCCGCGAGCGCTACACGAACATCCACCCCTCCGTGGAGTGGAAATTCATCCGCAAGGCGTTCAAAATCATGCAGGAGGAGGAAAAGACCGGCCATCCGGTGGACGCCCCGCCCGTCGTGTTCGAGGGGGTGTTCCCCCTCTATGCCCAGGCCGATATCGTCGGTTCTTCCAGCCTGCGCAACCAAGCCATCCAGGCCGACTTCATCGACAACCTCGAAGCCATTCAACACGTACTCCAACTGGCCGACGCCAAAATCGATTTCCCCCTCGTGCGCCACTACCTGCACGAAACCAAAGCCCGCCTGGAGCAAATTCGGGCCGAAATCAACTCCAGCGATGAAAACCTCATCCTCGAGTTCATCAAGGAGGAGGTGCATCCCCTGCTGAAGGAGCTGCGCCGGCGCGACTCCGACCTGTCCTTCGCCGTCAGCAAATATTTCGACCAGCTGGACCCCGAGCTGGGCATCATTTACCGCAAACGGAAAGACTTCGAAACCAGCGTCAGCCGTCTCAACGATGCCATTTCCGAATACCTCGACATCGAGGAAACCCGCGCCCAGCAGATGATTCCCCACTACTTCGAAAAGTACCGCACCGATGGGGTGGAGTTCGAAATCTATGCCGGGCAGAGCCTCCTCAAGTCGGGTACCTTCAGCCCCGTCCACCTGAAGAACCTGCGCCTCTGGCAGTTGATTACGGTGTGCGAAATCACCCGGATGGTGGAGCGGCTGGAACAAAAACTTCCCGTACCCCTGAAAACCGCCCAGCTCGTTTTCGTTTTCAACAACCCCATCGCCATTCGCTTCCGGCTGGATGAAAAGCGCTTCGACGTGGACGGCGCCTACAACATCCGCTACGAAATCATCAAAAAGCGCATCGACAAAGCCTACATCGAGGGCACCCGCGAACGCCTCACCCAACCCGGCAAAATCGCCATCGTCTATTCGGTGGAGGCCGACCGGCAGGAATACGAGGCCTACCTCCAGCACCTCATCCGGGAAGGCTACATCGAGCCCGAAATCGAAGACCTGGCCCTGGGCAAATTGCAGGGTGTGCAGGGCTTGCGGGCTTTGCGCGTGCGCGTCAAAGCGGCTCAGGAATAGTCCACCTCCACGCGGCGCCCCGTTTCCATGGCCCGGTAAATGGCTTGGATGACCTGCAGGTCTTTCAAACCCTCCTCCCCCGGAACCCGACAGGGCCGCCCCTCGAGGATGTCCAGGGCGAAGGCGTCCATCTGGGCGGCCTGCTGATTGATGTGGGGCAGGTTCATGGGGCGGCCGTTCACCTCCCCTGCGAGCGGCCCGTAGCCGTAAGCGGGGTTGAGGCTGAAATTTCCCTTTTCGGCATAGACGAACAGCTTGCTGCTGCGCGCCGCGTAGCTGGTCATGCAATTGGCGCTGATGCCCCCGGGAAATTCCATGGTCCAGAGCAGGGTTTCCTCCACTTCCCGAAACTGGTCGGGATGGGTTTTGAAGGCGCGGGCGGTGACGGCGAGGGGGTCCAGACCGAGGGTGTAGCGGGCGCCCTGCACGCAGTAGATGCCCATGTCCATGAGGGGCCCGCCGCCGGCGAGCTCGCGGTCCAGCCGCCAGTTTTGCATGCCCACCCCGTAGAAGGCGTTGCTGCTCTCGATTACGTTGACGGAGCCCAGCACCCGCTCCTGCCCCAGACGCATGACCTCCCGGTTGTGGGGCTCGTAGTGGAGCCGATAGCCGATTTGCAGCAGTTTGCCCGCCTGCTTCACAGCCTCGATCATGCTTTTGCAATCTTCCACGGTGGTGGCCATGGGCTTCTCGCAGATGACGTGCTTGCCGGCCCGCGCCGCACGGATGGTGTATTCGGCGTGCAGGGCATTGGGCAACACGACGTACACGATGTCCACGTCGGGGTTGTCGGCGATGCGGTCGAAGGTCTCGTAGTCGTAGATGTGGCTGGGCGGGATGCCGTACTTTTTGCTCCAGCTTTCGGCTTTGGCAGGGGTGCCCGTCACGATGGCGGCCAGGTAGCAGTGGCGGGTCTGTTGCAAGGCCGGGGCCAACTGATGGGTGCTGTAGCTGCCCAGCCCCACCAGCGCCACCCCCAGCTTCCGTTCGGGGGGTGCCGTGCAAGCCGACAGGACGGGCAGCCCGAGGTGCAGGGCCGACAGGGCGCCCGCCAACCCGGCGGCGCTCTTTTTCACGAATGTTCGACGGGGCAGAGGCTTCATATCCAGGGTCGAATAACAAGGTGTTTTCAATCACTCGACTTTAGGAATTTTTAAATTTGTCAGGCAATCGCTTTCGCCCAAACAAATCCAAACTGAAAACTATGAAATTTTTGAACAAACTCGCCCTGGCATGGGGGGTATGCATCTGCAGCTTTCCCTCCCTCCTGCCCGCCCAGTGCCTCAGCTATCCCGTGCCCATCGAAGAGCGCGTGGAACGGTCGGACGCCATCGTGTTGGGGTCTTTGGTGGGGCAATTTCCATTCGAAGACTCGGTCGGCAACATTTACACCCTGAACCTGCTGGAGGTGACGGCCTGGCTGAAGAACGCCCGCCCGCACAGCCTGGTGGGGGTCATCAGTGCGGGAGGGGTGCTGGGCAACCGCGCCAACGTGGTGTACCCCGCCCTGCGCCTGCACTACGGCAAGGAGTACATCCTCATGCTCGAAGGAGACAATCCCGCCTTCGGGCACCCCGATTTCCGCCAATCCCACCCCTGGATGCTGCAGTCTCTGGCCTACTCCGATTCGCAAGGGGCCTTGACCCTGGAAAAAGGCAAGTACCACGACCTCTACGTCCTCAGCCCCAAGACGGAAGCCGAAATGTTCACCCTCATTTCCCGGCTCACGGGGCAAGACATCGTGGACCCCGAAGGCCAGCCTTTCCCTCCCCGCCCCTTCGTCGAGGAGCCCCCTGAATTTCAGCCCGTCAACGGGTTCTCCCCCTCGACCACCAACAGCGGAACCATCGTAAACGGGGACTTCCTGACCATCTGGGGCAGCGGCTTCGGCGGAGCCCCGGGCGACGTCTTCTTCCCCAATGCCGACGACGGCGGCGCCACCACCATCGCCACGGGCGTCTCGAGCGACTACGTGCAATGGCAGGACGACACCATCGTGGTGAAGGTGCTCGAAGAGGGCGGCACCGGCACCTTCAACGTGAACGGGGTGAGCGCTCCCTCCAGCCTGACCATCGCCTATGCGCACATCGCCGTCAACAGCAGCTTCCTGAACTTCCCCGAAGTGACCCGCCAACGCTATTACCTGCGCGACATGGACGGCTCGGGAGGCTACCAGTTCCTCTACCACACCCCCGGATTCGCCGACAGCGCCGCCGCCCGCGCCGCGTTCGAGCGTGCCATGGAAACCTGGCGCTGCGGCACCTTTTTCAACATCAGCTATGGAGGAACCACCGGCGCCACCTTCGCCGACGATGACTTGAACACCGTCCAGTTCGGGGGCTTGCCCTCGGGCGTGCTCGGCGTGGCCACTTCGCGCTTTGCAGCCTCGGGCATCCCGGGCTCCTGCGATCAGTTCAACACCGTCTGGTGCCTGGAGGAAATCGACGTCCAATTCGCCACCAGCCCCGGCGGGGGCTTCAGCTGGGAATGGGGCCCGGCCCTGCCCTCGACCAACGAATACGACTTCGAGTCCGTAGCGGCGCACGAGCTCGGCCACGCCCACGGCCTGGGGCATCGCATCGCCTCCGGCGAAATGATGCACTACGCCATCTCCAACGGGGTGGCCATCCGGGCGCCTTCGGCCAATGAAATCGCCGGAGCCAACGCCAAGATGGCCTACAGCACCGTAGCCACCTGCTTCAACCCCTCCAACTGCGGAAACGGCCCCATGACCCCCCTCACCGCCGGCAATTGCGCCCTGCCGGTGGAGCTCACCTTCTTCCGCGCCTGGTACGACGGCCGCGACGTGCGCCTGGAATGGAACACCGCCAGCGAGGTGGGCAACGACCGCTTCGAGATCGAGCGCTCCTGGGACGGGCGCCGCTTCGAGCGCATCGGCACCGTCGCCGGCCGGGGCGACTCCTTCGAGTCGGTGGATTACACCTTCCTCGACCCGCTCCCCGTCCCCGGCCTGAATTACTACCGCCTCAAACAGGTGGACTTCGACGGGCGCCATGCCTATTCCGACGTGGAGGTGGTCGAAGTGCTGGATGCCCCGCCCGCGCTGTTGCTCTACCCCAACCCCGTGCGCGATGTGCTGCGCGTGGGGGTTGACCGCCCGGGATGGCTCCATCTGTACAATGCGCAAGGGGTCTTGTTGCAAACCCTCCACCTCCAACCCGGCACCCATGACCTGAACGTGCAGCATCTGCCCCCGGGGCTGTACCTGCTGGAGAGCCAGGCCACCGGCCTGCGCAAGCGTTTCGCCGTCGTGGGGGGATGAAAGGAAGGGTTTGAGGGGGAGGGATTGGGTTTTGCGCCGTATTTTCGCGCCCCCCTGAACCATCCAACCTTTCCGCCCATGCAACTGCGCCTGTTCCAGGTCGATGCCTTCACCGAAACCCTCTTCGGCGGCAACCCCGCCGCCGTCGTTCCCCTGACCGAATGGCTGCCCGATGCCCTGATGCAAAACATCGGGATGGAAAACAACCTGGCCGAAACGGCTTTCTTCCTGCCTACCGAAGGGGGCTTCCAGCTCCGTTGGTTCACCCCCGCCATCGAGGTGGACCTCTGCGGCCACGCCACCCTGGCCAGTGCCCACGTGCTCTTTCAACATTTGGGCTATCACAAAGAGCAAATCCACTTTTTCACCCGCAGCGGAGAGCTCATCGTGGAACGCGCCGAGAAGGGCTACCGAATGGACTTTCCCGCCGACCGGCTGGAACCCCTGCCCGCCCCCCAACCCCTGAAGGAAGGCTTGGGCTGCGAACCCCTCGAAGTGTACAGGGGGCGCGAGGACTACCTCGTGGTCTTGGGTTCGGAGGAGGAGCTGCGGGGTTTGCAACCGAACTTCCGCACCCTCGCCGCCCTCGGGGGGCGCGGGGTGATTGCCACCGCCCCCGGCGAGGAGGTGGACTTCGTCAGCCGCTGCTTCTTTCCCGCCGCCGGCATCGACGAAGACCCCGTCACCGGCTCGGCACACACCACCCTCACTCCCTACTGGGGCGAGCGCCTGGGCAAAGACGCCTTGCGAGCCCGTCAACTCTCCCGGCGCGGCGGCGAGCTGCTTTGCGAACGGCACGGCCAGCGCGTCCACCTCATCGGCTCGGCGGTTACCTACCTGGAGGGGAGCATCCACCTGCCGGATTGGGATTGAACCCCGGCGGTTTGCTTGAAATTTCCCACCTTGCCGGCCGAATCAAAAGCCTTCGGCCCATGCACCTGAGCGAAATCCTCTTCCACCTCGGCGAGGAGCGGGAGTACTACTTCAACGCCGTCGCTCCCCCAATCTGGCAAACCAGCAACTTCGCCTTCCCCACCCTGGATGCCTTCCGGCAGGCCATCGCCGACGAATTGGGACACCACATCTACACCCGCGGCAACAATCCCACCACCGAAATCCTGCGCAAGAAACTCGCCGCCCTGGAGGGCGCCGAAGAGGCCCTGGTCTTCCCCAGCGGCATGGCGGCCATTTCCGCTGCCGTGCTGGCCAACCTGAAAGCCGGCGACCACGTCCTCTGCGTGGACAAACCCTACTCCTGGACGAAAACCCTGCTGACCCGCTGGCTGCCCCGCTTCGGCGTCAGCCACACCTTCGTGGACGGCCGCGACGTGGAGAACTTCCGCCGCGCCGCCCGGCCCAACACCTCCCTGCTCATCCTCGAAAGCCCCAACTCCCTGACCTTCGAGCTGCAAGACCTCCGCGCCTGCGCCGAATTCGCCCGCTCGCGGGGCATCGTCACCTGCATCGACAACACCAACTGCACGCCCCTGTTCCAGCGCCCCATCGAGCTGGGCATCGACCTGAGCATCCACACCGGCACGAAATACCTGAACGGCCACAGCGATGTGGTGTGCGGGGCCGTGTGCGGCAGCCGCGAACAGATTCGGAAGATTTTCGAAAACGAATTCATGACCCTCGGTGCCCAGTTGCCGCCCCACGACGCCGCCCTCGTCATTCGCGGCTTACGCACCCTGGAGCTGCGCCTCAAACGCTCCTTCGAAAGCGCCCTGACCATCGCCCGCAGGCTCGAGGCGCACCCCCGCGTCGAACGCGTGCTTTTTCCTTGGCTCGAGTCTTTCCCCCAACACGAGCTGGCCCGCCGGCAAATGAGCGGCTGTGCCGGCCTGCTCTCCTTCTACCTCAAACTCGAGCGCCCCGAAGAAGCCGAAGCGTTCTTCCATCGGCTGGAGCGCTTCCTGCTCGCCGTTTCCTGGGGCGGGCACGAGTCCCTCATCCTCCCGGCCGTCGCCTTCCACAAGGTGCCCGGCCGACCCGACTCCTCCCTGCCATTCAACTTCTTCCGCCTCTACGTCGGATTGGAAGACCCCGACTGGCTGTGGGAAGACCTGCAACGAGCGCTGAAGTGAACGAAATCTCTCGACGGAGGATGGTGCGCCCTTTCCTGTAAAATCGTAAAACTGTAAAACCGTAAAATCGAAGGGTTTCGAGGTTTCGGGGTTTCACGGTGTCAAGGTGGGTTTGGGTTTGTTTGAAC
>CAZBYX010000175.1:0-7995 GCA_964496055.1 uncultured Saprospiraceae bacterium | reverse complement strand
GGTCGGGGAACTGCGGGGGCAGCTCCAGGGCAAGGGGGCTGGGTTGGTGGGGAATGTGGGTGAGGCTGCCGTCGGCACCCGGGGGCGGTTCCTTGCGGCAGGCGGCCAGCAGAAAAACGGCGAACAAACAGAGCGGCATGCGGCGCATCGGCGCTGGATTTCAAACTCCAACCTCCCACCTCCCGCCCCCACCTTTCCCCTCATTCGAAGGGGTTCTGAAAGGCGGGGTTGTTGATGAAGCTGGTGTCGGTCAGGGTGTGCAGGAAAGCGAGGATGGCTTCCTTCTGGTAATCGGTCAGACCCAGGGGGCGGATGAACCCCGCATCCACATTGGGTGCAAAATGCCCGCCGGAATTGTAGTGCTCGAGCACTTCTTCCAGGGTTTGGAAGCGGCCGTCGTGCATGTAGGGTGCGGACAGGGCGATGTTTCGCAGGGTGGGGATGCGGAAGGTGCCGTTGTCGATGACCTTGCCCGTCACTTCGCCGCGCCCCTTGTCGGGGAAGCTGTTCAGGTCGGGCACGGAGTCCAGCCCGTTGTTTTTGTACTCCTCGGTGGTGAAGAGGGGTTCGTTGTGGCAGTGGAAGCACTCGGCGTCGGGGAAGCCGAGGCTCCGCCCCTTGTCGAAGAACATGAGGAAGCCGTCGGTCTCCAGGTCGGTGAAGACCACGGAGGGGTCGTTTTGCAAGATTCTGCGGTCGAATTTGCTGCCGGCGCTGATGAGGGTGCGCTCGAACTGGGCGATGGCCTTGGCCGCCAGGAAGCGGTCGATTTCACTGGCTTTCTCGATGCCGAAAGCCTTGCGGAACATCTCCTGGTACACGGGGTGGCGCCGAAGGCGGGCTTCCACGTCCTCCCATTTGGCGGCCATTTCGATGGGGTTTTCCACCGGCTGGAGGGCTTGTTCCTCCAGGGTGGGGGCGCGGCCGTCCCAGAAGAGCCCGTTGTTGGCAAAGCCGATGTTGGACAGGGCCATGGCGCTGCGCATGCCGAGCGCTCCGGTGATGCCTTCGCTGACGGGCTGGTTGTCGGTGAAATTGCCCTTGGGCATGTGGCAGGTGCCGCAGGACTGGGTGCTGTCACCGGAGAGGATGGGGTCGAAGAAGAGGAAGCGCCCCAACTCCACCCCCTCCTGGGTGAGCGGGTTGTCGGGGGGGATGTGCATTTCGGGGAAGCCGGGCGGGATTTCGAGGTCGTAGGGGGTGGGGTTGTAGGGGATGTGGGTGAGGTCCACGTCCGTGTTGGGGGGCGGATTGCCGCCGGGGCCCTCGTCGGGGTCGCAACCGGAGAACAGCAGCCCCAGGGCGAGGGCTGCGCCCATCATCACCCGGGGGAACGGAAAAGAGAAAGCGCCGCGAATCATGGTTGGGTTGCTTTAGTCAGCCTTCAGAGCGACCTGGTAATTGCCCATGACAAAGGAGGCGATGGTCAGGTCGTTGATGTCGTTGGTGTGAATGAGTTGCTGGCTATCCAGGTCGAGGACATCGTTGCCGTTGTCGAACAGGCGGTACACGTCCACGCTGAGCGGCAGGGAGCTGGATTGGTTCTCCACCACCTTGAAATCGGTCAGGATGGTCAGGGGGGTGTAGAGTTGGTTGGAGCCGGTGTGGATGCTGAGGGCGTGGTCGGTGTTGTTGTTGAGGAACTTGCCGTCGTCGTTGGCGTCGTAGATGCCGTCGATTTTGGTGAACATGAAGCTCTGCCAGTCGCTCCAGTAGTGGCTGCTGCGGTGCAGGGGGTGCTCGGGCGGGTAGTCCGTCCAGGTTTTGCTGTTGAGCTCCGGATTGACGCCGATGGCCAGCTCGATGCCCCGGTAGTCGCCGGCGGGCACCTCGGCGTAGGAATAGGACTGCGGGGTGTTGGCGTCCTCCACGGTGCCGTTGCCCGAGAAGTCCACGAACTCGACCTCGGTCAAATCGACGGGGTCGCTGCCGTCGGCGGGCAGGAGCCGCACGTCAGTGATGAAGAAGCTGTAGCCGGAGAACATGATTTTCTTACCGGTGGCGTAGTCCAGGGGCTGGGCGATGAGAAAGGGTTGGCCCTGGTACTTGGCCAGCAATTGCAATTCGAAGGTACCGGTGGGGCCGGAAAAGCCGTCGTCGTCGCAGCCGGCAAAAAAGAGGAGGCCCAAGAGTAGGAAGGTCAGGTGATACTTCATGACGTTTGAATTTAAGCTAAAAGGTGGGCATCGAAAGGGCAGAATCGGCAGGTTTCAAAGGTACGCTCATTCGGTCTTCAATTCAAAAACGGAAAAGCCCGATGGAAGGTTTTGCACCACCCCCGACAAAAAGGGAGCGGGGTCGCCCCCGAAGTCCAGGCCCTGGAACCAGGCCATGTAGTCGAGCTGGAGGGTGAGGCGCACATCGAAGCCCCGGTCGATTTGGACGGGGAGGGGGAGTTGGAGTTCGACGGGCACGGGTTGGCGGATGGTGAGAGACCGGACCGGGGCGGTGGCGGCGGTGTCGAGGGCGAAGTCGAGGCGCAGGGGGCGGTAGCCGAGGCTGTCGCTGTACAGGAGGGTGTCGTTTTCGGGGTGCAGGAGGTGGTCGTCGGGCAGGGCGTCGGGGTCGAGTTGGAGCAGCGGCTCGGGCAGCCCGACGCGGAAGCGGACGGCTTTGGCGAGCCCGGAAAAAAGCAGGGTGCCCGCCGTAGCCGCCTGGAAGCGATCGCGGTCCAGGATGACGAAATCGTCGGCCGTGCGGAAGGTTTCCCCATCGAGCAGGGCGAAGGCGGCCGAATCCCGCACCCCCACCCACTGCCCGTCCGGGCGCTGGATTTCGAAGCCCGAAAGCACGAAGCGGATGCGCTTGAAGACGACCTTCCGGGCGGTGTCGAGGGGCTGGGCGTAGGGGGTGTCGTAGCGGAAGGGCAGAACGGTGTCGGGTTGGTCGGCGGGGACCAGTTGGTGGAGGGCGGCGATTTTCAGCACGGGGAATTGACAGCAATCGGGGCAGGCTTGGTCGGCGGTGAAGTCGAAATTGACGGCGTCGATGTCCAGGCAGCCTTCCTGTTTGTCGATGCAGGCGGCCGCCAGGCAGGAAAGCAGCAACAACAGGCAGGGCAGGCGCATGTCAGGGGGCTTGCTTGGAACCATCGGCCTTCAGCTGCTCTTCGTAC
This sequence comes from uncultured Saprospiraceae bacterium, assembly GCA_964496055.1. Lineage (GTDB taxonomy): Bacteria > Bacteroidota > Bacteroidia > Chitinophagales > Saprospiraceae > CAZBYX01. Next base: position 4,880 of record CAZBYX010000175.1, on the reverse strand, counting down.
TCCTTGACGAGCTTGCGAATCAGGCGTTTGACCTGGGCGGAGAACTCCTTGTTCAGCATCCAGTTGTAGTACTGGCGGTCTTTGTAGAGGGTTTCGGCCACGGGCTTGCCGATGTACTTGCCGAAGTTGAAGACCACCTCGCCTTTCGAGTTGTACTTCAGCCGGTTGGTGACGTCGATTTGGTTGGGGTCCTGGGTGAAATCGTGCAGGGCCTGGATGTCGTTGCGGATGGGCTCGGGGGTGACGTTGCCGTCGGGGTCGATGTGGTCCACTCCGCGGTACATTTCGAGCTGCCCCTTGAGCACCTCCACGGTGGCGCGCACGTCGGCCAGGGCGTCGTGGGCGTCCTCCATTTCCTTGCCGCAGTAGAACTTGACGGCGGCGCGCAGGGTGCGGGGTTCCATGCGGTAGAAGATGCGCTGGCAATCGACGATGCGGCGGTTTTCGATGTCGAAGTCGATGCCCACGCGGGCGAACTCCTCCATGAGCATGGGCACGTCGAAGCGGCTGATGTTGTAGCCGGCCAGGTCGGCGTCGCCGATGAAGTCGTAGAGTTGCTGGGCCACCTGCCGGAAGGTGGGCTTGTTGGCTACGTCCTTGGGGCTGATGCCGTGCACGCTGAAGGCTTCCTCGGAGATGGGGATGCCGGGGTTGATGAGCAGGTTCAGCTCGGCGGGTTCCCGGCCGTCCTTGAAAAATTTCAGGATGGCGATTTGCATGATGCGGTCGCGCACCACGTTGAGGCCGGTGGCCTCGAGGTCGAAGAAACAAAGGTCGCGTTCCAGCTTCAGGTCCATGACGGGTTGGTGTGCAGGGTTCGTGGATGCGGGCAGCGGGTCGTTCGGGGTCGGCGGCGAAGTTGGGAAAAAATCAATGGGTTTCCACTTGAATGGGCTCGGAGGGCAAAAAATTGCGCAATCCCTCCGAATAAGTCAGCTCCCAGTCGGCGTCTTTCCCCCGGGAAATGAAGAGGGCCTCGTAGGCGGGTTGCCCCTGAACCCAGGCCAGCCCCTTGCCCAAACCCATGACCATGAGGGCGGTGGCGGCGGCGTCGGCGTGCATGCAATCATCCGCCAGCACGGTGACGCTGACCAGGGTCCGGGGTTCGGGGAAGCCGGTTCGGGGGTTGATGATGTGGGCGTAGGTCAGGGTGTCCACGCGGTGGAAGTTGCGGTAATTGCCGGAGGTGGCGATGCCTTTGTCGGTGAGTTGCAGGATTTGCTGCACTTCGTCCATCGGGGCATCGGGGTCGGGGGTGCTGATGCCGATGCGCCAGTCTTGCCCCTGGGGGTTGCTGCCCCGGCACAGGTTCTCCCCGCCGATATCGATGAAGAAATCGCGCACGCCGCGGCTTTCCAGCAGGGCGCCGAGGGCGTCCACGGCGTAGCCTTTGGCGATGGCGCTGAAATCGAGCTGCACGCGCGGGTCGCGTTTGCGGATGAGGAGCTTGCCGGCGGCGCTGTCCACCCGCCACTCCAGCTTGTCGAAGCCCACGAAGCGCATCAGGCTGTCGATGACGCTGGAATCCACCTGCGTTACGGGCTTCTTGGGGGTGTAGCCGAAGCCCCAGTAATTGACCAGCGGCATGACGGTGGGGTCGAATGCCGCGTCGGTCAACTTCACCATCTCGGCGGCGGCCCGGAAATTGGCCGCGAAATGCCCCCCGAGCCCGAAGGCGTATTCGCCCGAACCCACCTGCAAGGCGGAATCCGAGCGGTTGAAGCGCGAAATCAGCGAAGCGGGAATGTAGGTGGACACCTCCTGGTTGATGGCCTCGAGCAGGGAATCGAAGGCGGGTTTCCAGTCGCCCTCGGCCCGCAGGGTGACGGCATAGTAGGTACCCATGGTTTCGCCGCTCACCCGCTGGAAGGGCTGCTCCGCCGGGCGGCAGGCACCCAGCCCGCAGAGGAGGAGAAAAAGCCCCGTTCGAAGGGTGAATTTCACCATGGCGCGTTGCGTTTGGCATCCAGGGCGTAGCTGCCGGGACCGGTCAGCAGCAGGCTCAGGAAAGCCACCAGGTAAATGAGCGCCAGCTCTTTGTCCTTGAAGGGGTCGTCGCCGTGCACCACGAAAGCGGCCACGCCCATGGCGAAGATGAGGGGCGCCGCCGCCAGCCGCGTGAACAGTCCCAGCACGATGAGCAGCGCGCAAACCCCTTCGGCGAAGGCCGTCAGCCAAAGCGACAGCTCCGAGCCCAGCCCGAGCGGGTCGGGAAACCGGCCCGAACCGCTGAGCGCCCGCTCCACCTTCCCCCAGCCGTGATTGAGCAGCATCAGACCCCCGAAGGTCAGCCGCCAGAGCAGCAAAACGAGATCCAAGGTCTTTTCCTTCATGTCGCAGCGTTTTTTGAAGGGCGCAAGATAAGGCTCTTTTCAGGGAGAAGGAATCCGGGAAGCGATGGAGGCGGGTTGGGGATCCAGGGGGGGAGATACACGAGGAAATACCTGGAGACAAAGGGAAATACTTGGAGACATTTCGAAATAGGTGGTGGAGGATGGGTGGGGTTTGGATGTCATGGCTGGGAGCAAATGCCTCGGTGGTTGCCTTTAGTCCGACTGAAAGCATGAGGTTTTGCCAATTGATTACCATTTTCCCTATGGATAGAACTTCAGCCTGAAATCTCTTAGCTTCGCTGTAAATCCATTGCGATGAGAAAAGCACACAAGTTTACGGAAATCGACCAGGCACTCCGGCTGAACGAACCGGTGGGACCTGACCACGAGTTCTACACGGATTTTTCAGGCTTGAGGGGCGAATATGAAGAGAAGATTGTTTACAGAAGCCTGAATGTCCATTGCATCGACGGGCAATACAGATACGACTACGAAGCAAACGAGGGCAACAAATCCCTGGTGTTCATCGGAGGCATGAGAGGTACAGGGAAGACATCCGAATTGCTGGGCTACACCAAAAAACTCTCCAACCCCAATTGCTTTTTCGTGGTTTTTTGCAGACTCGACGAGGATCTCAACCTCAATGACATGGAGTATATGGATATACTGATACTCCAGCTGGAAAAATTGGCTGCTCTGCTCAGGGAGGCAAATGTCGCTGTCAACGAAGGCACTTTGAAATCGCTGAGCAAGTGGTTCGACGAGCAAATCGTGGAAATCAACCGCGGCATCCGGGGAGAAATAGGCCTCGAGGTCGGCGCCGGGCTGGAAGAAAAAGGTATCTGGTTCAAACTGCTCGGCATTTTCGCCGAGCTGAAAGCCAGCGTGAATGCCAACACGGAGCGCACCACCTCCGTACGCACCGTTTTGAAGAAAAACTTTTTGCCATTCAAAGACAAATTCAATGAATTCGTGGCGGAGGCATCCCTCGCGCTGCGCAAAGCCGGCAAGGCGCAGGACATCCTGTTCATCGTGGATGGATTGGAGAAGACGCTGACTCCGGAAATCAGGCGAGCCATCGTCATCGATGAATCCTCCCGCATCCGGCTCATCCGGGCCAACACCATCTTCATCCTTCCCATCGAACTCATGAAGGAAAGGCAAAAGCTCCGGCAACTCACCGAGTTCGTCAGCAATTTTCCCAACATCAAAATCCAGGAACGAGATGGCAGGGACATCCCCCAAGCAATCGACAGAATGAAGGAATTCGTTTACAAACGCATAGACCGTTCGCTGTTCGACGATAACGAGAATGATGAACTCGTAAAACGAATGATCCGGTATTCAGGCGGCAATCCAAGGGAGTTGTTGCGCATCATTTCCTACGCCAATTTCTTTGCCGATGAGGAAAAAGGGAAAATAGACGAAACAGCCGTGGATAAAGGGCTTCGTAAACTCGCCAGAGAAACCGCCGAATACCTCACGAAAGAAGAGCTGGAAAAACTCAGAGAACTGAAAGAAAACAATCAAGAAGGGAAATCCACTCCCTACGACGATATCATTGATGACCTGCTCGAAAAGGTCATCATTTACGAGTACAACGACGGCACCTACAAACGGGCCAACCCCGTACTCGAGCTCTCGGAAATCTATCAGCAATATGTCGGTAGCTGAACTCACATACGACGCACAACTCAAGCTCCTTTTCCGGGCTACGGTGAATCCCGATGAGTTTCGGTTCATCCTCATCCAGTACAACCATTTTTCACTGGTTGGAAAAGTGGTTCAGGCCCTGAAAGCGAAATATCCGGACAGGCCGATGCTCCGCCTCAAAATTGCTGATGAGAACTACAACTCCCTGATCCAAAAACTAACCACTCATGAGGGCTTGGTAATGATCGAAGATTTCAACCGCTTGCTCGATGACCCCGATATGTACGTTGGCTTCAATCAACGGCGCGACCGCATCAGCAGGCTACCCATCCAGCTTATTTGCTTCCTGCCGGAAGGCCCCCGATACATCCGGGATTGCATGGAAAAATTGAGAGACTGGTGGTCGATCAGAAATCTCGTGCTCCATCTGCGCACGGAAGTCCCGAGTGAGGAAAAACGCACCCTGGAAGCACCGCAAGAAGTGAGCAGCCTCGGCGGTTACAATGCCAGTGAGAAAAAAGAAGAACTCCAGCGCCTGTTGAACCGGATTTCGGAGCTCGAAAGCACGGGTGAAGCCTCCGAATTGCTCGATAACCTTTACTCCCAAGCCCTGCAAATCCTCGAAGACCTGGGATTGTATCGCCAAGGATTGGAACTGGCGGAAAAATGGCTGAGCAAAGCCCGTCAGGAAGGAAAAACCGAGGTGGAACTGGCGAATATTTATAACTGGTTTGGCACTTTTTGCCAGTACCTGGGCGAATATCAAAGAGCAAGAGAATTTCACCAGAAAGCATTGGAAATTTTTGAGAAAAATTTCGGTCCCGACCATCCCGACACCGCTCGGAGTTACTCCAACCTGGCTACCGTGCTTCAGGCCCTGGGAGATTACCAGGG
>CAZBYX010000174.1:0-8037 GCA_964496055.1 uncultured Saprospiraceae bacterium | reverse complement strand
AAAGACCTCAGCGGATGAGGGTGACGAAGCCCCGCAATTCGACACGGTCGCCGCGGGGGCCCCGGTAGCGCACCACCACCACGTAGACCCCCGGCGGCGCCAGGCGCCCGGTGTTGTTCTTGCGGCCGTTCCAGCCGATTTCCGGGTCGGTGGTTTCGAACAGCTTTTCCCCGTAGCGGTTCCAGATGGTCAGCACGAAATCGGTGGCGCCTTTGAGCACGCCGTTGCCGAAGAACAGGTCGTTGCGGCCGTCCCCGTTGGGGGTGAAGGCGTTGGGCAGGAAGTAGCGCACCTCCGGCGTCACGTCGATGAAGGCGCGGGCCGTATCCGTGCAGCCGCTGGCATGGAAGACCACCTGGGTGACCTGCATCAGACCCGTATCCGGGAAGGTGAACACGGGGTTGGGCAGAGTGGAAGTGCCCAGGCCGCTGAAGTCCCATTCCCAGCGTACGGCGTTCTGCGACTGGTCGGTGAAGGTGACCGTCGGGTCGATGTTGCTCACCGTACTGGGGGTGAAGGTGAAGCCCGCCGTGGGGCTGGGGCGCACGGTCACCAAATCCTGGAAGACCGTATCGGTGAAGCAGCCGAGCGGGGAGGTGATTTCCAGGGAGACGGTGTACACGCCCACGTCTTCGTAGGTGTGCAGGGGGCTGATTTCGGTGCCGAAGGTGCCGTCGCCGAAGTCCCAGCGGATGTCGTAGGTTTCATCGATGGGGAAGGAGAGGTTGTCGAAGAGGATGGTGGCCGGCTGGCAGGCATCCACCTCGCTGGGCGCCACGACGACCACCTTGGGCACGGGGAAGTACTCGATGACCTTTTCGACCCGGCCCGTGCAGTTGTTCAGGTCGCGCACTTCGAGCGCCACGTTCAGGTTGCCGGCTACCTGGTAGAGGTGGGCGGGGTTTTGTTCATCGCTGGTGTTGCCGTCGCCGAAGTCCCAGTTCCACGCCACCAGGGCGTCGGGGCCTGCTTCCGAGACGGACAGGTCGGTGAAAATCACGGGGTCGGAGATGCAGGTGTCGAATTCGACCTCGAAGTCGGCGGTGACGCCGGGAAAGACATTGACCCGGATGAAGGCGGTGTCGTTGCAGTTCAGGCCCGGGTTGAGCAGCAGCATGCCGTCGTAGGTGCCCAGCCCGGGGAAGTCGATGGTGGCGTCGAAGGTGGTGACGGGCTCGGAGAGGAAGTCGAAAATCCACTGCTGGCTCTGGATGTTCTGGCGGGCGAAGCTGGTGTTGTCGAAAAAGACGTTGGCTTCGCCGCAGGCATTGACGATGTAGAGGTCGGGCCCGGCCTGCATGACCACCTCGTCGGCTTCGATTTGGGCTTTCACCAGGGGGTCGCACTCGGCGACGTTGAACTGGAAGTCTCTGCGCACCACACTGAGCAACTCCCCGTTGCGAAATTCCTTGACACAGACCCCCACCACGAACTGCCCCACGATGTTGGGCACGCCGTTGATGCGCCCCGTGTTGCCGCTGATGGTGATGGGCGGGTTGGCGCCCAGCGGAGCGTTGAAGCTGTACGGAACGATGTAGGGCACGGAGGTGTAGGGTGGCGGCAGGTCGGGGTCGGGGGCGACGCCGCCGGGGGCGGTGGCGTTTTGTTCGTTGGGCCCGCCACCTACGAAGGGGGTGCAGAACTCATAGACCAACTGGTCGCCGTCCGGGTCGGTGGCCGAGTGGTCGAAGTTGATGTCTTCGCCGGCACAGATGACGATGGGGGGGAAGTCGTTGAAGGTAGGGCTGTTGTTGCACACCTGCTGAGCCAGGGCCGTGAGCTCCATGTAGTAGGTGGCGCCCACGTTGCCGGGGTTGGCGATGTTGGTGATGGTCTGGTTGCGGCAGCAGCGCTGGTACACGATGTGGTAGCTGTCGTTGATGACGGGCAGGCTGAGCTCGAAGGTGTACACCCCCTCCTCCACACACACGTTCGGGGGCGCCACCAGGCAGGGGTTGCTCAGGTTGGGTTCGATGTTGGTGATTTCCGGCGGGGCGATTTCGAAGGTCAGCAGGGGCGTCTGCGAGTTGCCCTGGTAAATGGTCATGGTACCCGGGAAGGCGCCGTTCGGGCCCGAGTCGAAGTCGGCACCGCCTCCGAAGCAGTCCCGATAGATTTTCATGGTGAACAGGTAGCGCCCGGTGCCGATGCAGCGGTAGGTGATTTCCCCACCCACGATGTGGGCCGCCCGCAGGGGCAGGCAGAGCAGCAGGGCCGCAACGAAGGTGGCAAAACCGCGAAGGGCGTTCGAAAACACGGATTGGCGTGGAAAGAAGTTCATGCCGAGTGATTGCTTGAAGTGGCGACGAGGCTCGAGGGCCGGCTTGTCTCGCAGTTGGTTTTACGGTTTCGCTGGGCGAATTATTGCCGAACTTCGCCTGACACATACAGCGCCGCCCGGAAGCATCCCCCAATATAGAGAAAACCCTCCAAGGGTGTAAAATTTCCAATCAATGGGGGCAAAAAGTGCAAAGGAGAAAACAAATCCCCCCGAAATCTGCTTCTTTGCCCCGAAAAGCCGCCTGGAACCGCCTCGCCCCTTTGCCGTATAAATGACGGCTGGACGGCCCTTCCGGGGGCGGGGGCGGGCACGATGGGGCGGGCAAACTCCGTTTCCTGCTTCCGCGTTCTTCTTTTCGATTGTGGACGAACGATTCCGCCGTATGGAAAAAATCTACCAACTGGAACCCATCGTGGAAACCCTGCGCGCCGGCGGGCTCATCCTCTATCCCACCGACACCATCTGGGGTATCGGCTGCGACGCCACCCGCGCCGAGAGCATTGACCGCGTCTATGCCCTGAAACGACGCGACCCCTCCAAGCCCCTGGCCATCCTCGTCGCCGACATCCCCATGCTCAAGCAATACGTGCCCGTGGTGCACCCCCGGGTGGAAACCCTCCTGGCCTACCACGCCCGCCCCCTCACCATCGTCTTCGACCAGTCGCACGGCTTGCCCGACAACCTCACCGGGCCCGGCGGCAGCATTGCCGTGCGCATCCCCCAGGACGATTTCTGCGTCCGCCTCATCCGCGCCTTCGGAAAGCCCATCGTCTCCACCTCGGCCAACGTCAGCGGCGAACCCTTCCCCCGCCATTTCGGCGAAATCAGCTCCGAAATCATTCAGGGGGTGGACTTCGTCGTTAAATATCGCCAGAAAGACAAGCAGATGGGCGAACCCTCCGTCATCGCCCGCATTTCCGACCCCGAGCGCGCCGAATTGATTTTCCTGCGCAACTGAGGGCTCGCCCCGCCCCTCCAACCCCCACCCAAACCCGAAGGAGTGTGGGGGGGGAGAAGTCTTGGGGCGCCCCCTCCTTTTCCCTGAGTTTTTACCTTCGCAGGTATGGCTGCATCTTCTCCCCGACCCCACAAGCAGGCTGCGGTGCACGATGAAGACCGCTTGCATGGCAACCATTTGGCCTTCAGCCGGTTCCAGGATTACCTCGGCGAGTTCGTCTATGGCGGCATCGACGGCAGCGTGACCACCTTCGCCGTGGTGGCCGGCGCCGCCGGCGCCGACCTCAGCTCCGCCGTGGTGCTCATCCTGGGCTTCGCCAACCTCTTCGCCGACGGCTTCGCCATGTCCGTCGGCGCGTATCTCTCCACCAAAAGCGAGCAGCAGAATTACGACAAGCATCGGGCGGTGGAATACTGGGAGGTGGACAACCTCCCGGAAATGGAACGGGACGAAATTCGCGAAATCTATGCGGCCAAGGGCTTCGAGGGCGAGCTGCTCGACAGGGTGGTGGAGGTCATCACCGCCGACCGGGACCGCTGGGTGGAGGTGATGATGAAAGAGGAGCTGGGCATGATCAAGGAAGCCAAATCGCCTTTCGCCATCGGGCTGGTCACCTTCCTGTCCTTCGTTTTCGTGGGCTTCATTCCCTTGCTGGTGTACGTCTGGGATTACCTGGGCACCTTTACGGGGGATTTGTTCCGAGCCTCCGCCTTGCTCACCTTCGCGGGCTTTGCCGGCATCGGCTATTTGAAATCTTACGTCACCCAGACCAGCCGCTGGAAGGGGGTGTTGGAGACGGTTCTGCTGGGCGCCCTGGCCGCCGCCGTGGCTTACTACGTCGGCGACGTGCTGGAGCACATGATCGTATCGAAGGGTTGAGGAGCGGGCTCAGGGCAGGAGCAGGGGCCGGGGGCTCAATCGCGCCACTTCCAGGGGGTCCTGGCTTTCGGCCAGAAGCTCCTCGATGGTTTTGCACAGGAGGGGGTGAAAGAGTTCGGGGGCGATTTCCTTCAGGGGGGCGAGGGCGAAATTGCGGCGGTGGAGGCGCGGGTGGGGGATTTCCAATCGGCGGGTTTTCATCACCAGGTTTTCGTAGAAGAGGATGTCGATGTCCATGGTGCGGCTGGCCCACTTGTTGGGGCGGGTGCGGCCCAGCTCGCCTTCGATGCGCTGGAGGCGGTCTAGCAGTTGGAAGGGGCCGAGTTTGGTACGCACCTGGAGGGCCTGGTTGAGGTAGGGGGGCTGGTCTTCCACGCCCCAGGCTTCGGTTTCATACAGGGCGCTGGCGGCCAGTACGGGACCCACGTAGCGTTCGATGAGGGCGCGGGCGCGGGCGAGGTTGTCGAAGCGGTCGCCGAGGTTGCCGCCGGTCAGCAGGTAAGAGGTTCGCCATCTTCTCATGGCGGGCAAAGGTAAGGTTTAATAACTCATCGGCAGTGGCTATCTTGGCGCAGGAACGAAGCGAAAATTCCACCCGCCATGAAACTTGGATTCGTCAGCGCCATCCTCCCCGATTTGGAACTGGAAGAGGTTCTCGCCTTCGCCGCCGAAACGGGCTATGACTGCGTGGAGCTCATGTGCTGGCCGCGCGGCAAAGCCGAACGCCGCTATGCCGGCGTCACCCATGTGGACGTGGAGGGCTTCGACAAGGGCGCGGCCGAAAAAATCCGTGCCCTGCTTCGCCAAACCGGGGTGGCCGTCAGCGGGCTGGGCTACTACCCCAACCCCCTGACTCCCGACCCCGACGAGGCCGCCCTCGCCGTCGAACACATCCAGAAAGTCATCAAAGCGGCTGCCTTGCTGGGCGTCAACCAGATGAACACCTTCATCGGGCGCGACTGGACGCGCACCGTGGAAGACAACTGGCCCCGTTTTCTGGAGGTCTGGAAGCCTCTGGTGCGCTACGCCGAACGCTACGGCGTGCGCATCGGCATCGAAAATTGCCCCATGCTCTTCACCTACGACGAATGGCCGGGCGGGAAAAACCTCGCCACCAGCCCCCGCATCTGGAGGCGCATGTTCGAGGCCATCCCCAGCGATTTCTTCGGGCTGAACTACGACCCCTCCCACATGATCTGGCAGCACATGGACTACCTGCAACCCCTGCGGGAGTTCGGCCACAAGCTCTTTCACATTCACGCCAAAGACGTGCGCATCGACCACGAAAAACTGAACGAGGTGGGCATCCTGGCGCCCCCCAACCAATGGCACACCCCCAAGCTCCCCGGTTTGGGCGAGGTGGACTGGGGGAAGTTTTTCAGCGTCCTGACCGACAGCGGCTTCACGGGCTGCGTCTGCGTCGAGGTCGAAGACCGCGCCTACGAAGGCTCCCTCGAAGCCCGCAAGGCCTCCCTGCGGCAAGCCTACACCTTCCTGCGGCAATTCGTGCCCGGGCCCTGAGCCCCCCTCCTGCCTGCAACGCATTTTTCACCCTGCCACCACCTGCACCTCATGAGTCCACGACCCTACGTACTGGCCGAAACCAACTGGGAAGCCGTTCGCGACGAGCGCTTCGAGCTGGCGGTGCTCCCCTGGGGCGCCACCGAAGCCCACAACTACCACCTGCCCTACGGCACCGACAACTACCAGGCGGAGTACGTCGCCGCCGAGGCCGCCCGCATCGCCTGGGAGGGCGGCACCCGCCTCATGGTCTTGCCCTGCATTCCTTTCGGCATCCAGTCCGGCCAGCTCGACATCCCCTTTTGCATCCACCTCAACCCCACCACCCAGCACGCCATCCTCAAAGACCTGGTGGACACCCTGGACCGGCAGGGCATTCCCAAGCTGGTCATCCTCAACGGCCACGGCGGCAACGCCTTCAAAAACATGGTGCGCGAACTGTGGGTGCACAACCCCCGCGTGTACGTCTGTGTGGTGGACTGGTACAAGGTGGGGCACTGGCCCGACTTCTTCGACCACATGGGCGAGCACGCCGGCGAAATGGAAACCGCCGCCATGCTGCACATCCGCCCCGACCTGGTGCTGCCCCTCGACCGGGCCGGCGACGGGAAGGCCAAATCCTGGAAAATCAAGGGCTTCCGCGAAGGCTGGGCCTCGGCCCAGCGCCTCTGGACCCTCGTCACCCGGGATACGGGCGTGGGCTTCCCCAGGATGGCCACCCCCGGGAAAGGGCAGCGCTACCTCGAATTCGTGTGCAACAAAATCGCCCGCTTCTTCCAGCAGCTCGCCGCCGTGCAGAACCTCGAAGACCTCTACGAGTGAGCGGTGGGAGGTTGGGGTGGGGCCGCCCTCGTCCCCGGGCCCGCAAACCGCCCCCCCTATCTCCCCTCGTTTCGGAGGGCTGCCCGAACCGTGTCCAGGCTGCCGTCTATGTCTTCCGGGAGGGGGAGCCCCAGAATGTGCGCCACCAGGGGATAGACGTGCACATTGCGGAAGGGGGGCAGAGTGCTTCCTTTTTTGAAGGCAGGCCCCCGGGCATAGAAGATGCCGTGCATGTCGCGCAGGGCGGGGTCGAAGCCGTGTTCTCCGATGACGGGGCGGCCGGCCTTGCGGCGCAGGGCGATGAGGCGGGCGGGCAGGAAATAGTGCCCCGGCTCGGCGACGACGACGAGCTGCCCGAGGCGGGGGTTGCTGCGGTCGCCGGGGAAGAGGGGGCATTCGGCCGTTTTCCAGACGCGCCAGCCGCGGGCTTTGCTTTGCAGCTCTTGCAAAACGGCATCGGCGTCGGTGCCGGGGCGCAGGTAGAGGAAAGCCATGGAGCCGTTGTTGACGGTGCGGTAGCGCTCGTCGTCGCGGATGGCTTCCAGCGGCAGGAGGCTGTCCACGTGAACGCCGGCCATGCCGTGGTCGGAAACGAAGAGGAGGTTGACGGGCAGGCCCGTGCTGTCGATGCCCGCGATGAGGCGGCCGAGCACGGCGTCCAGGGCGAAGAGCTTTTCGCGCAGGGCTGCGTCGTCGTGGGGGCCGGTTCGGTGGCCCACGTCGTCCATGTCGGAGAAGTAAGAGGTGATGAGGTGGGGGCGGGTTTCGGGGGGAAGTTTCAACCACCGGAGGATTTGCTCCACCCGGTACGCGTTGGGTATGCCGCCGTCGTAGCGGTAGTAGTAGCCGGGGCGTCGGCCCTGCACATCCGCTTCGGAACCCACGAAGAAAAAACTGGCGCTCACCATGCCGTGACGGGCGGCCAGCACCCACAGCGGGGTGCCGCCGTACCAGCTGCCGTCTTCCACCTTCGAGCGGTCGGAGATTTTGTAAACGGCGTCCATCTCGGGGTCGTAGAAGCTGTTGCCCACCAGGCCGTGGTGTTCGGGGTAGCACCCCGTGGCGATGGAGTAGTGGTTGGGGAAGGTCTTCGTCGGGAAGCAGGGCAGGAGTGCTTCGGCAGCCACCCCCTCCCGGATGAAGCGCGCCAGATTCGGCGGTTGAAAGCGCTGCACGTAATCCCAGCGGAACCCGTCCAGCGAAACGAGCACCACGTAGGGCTTGTCGAGGTGCTCGGGGGCGTTGCGCCGTACGGCGCCTTCCGGCTGCAGGGCGCCCTGCCCGAAAAGAAGACCGAAACCCAGGAGTAGGAGGAACAGAAACGTCAATCTTCGCATAGGCTTCGAGGAATTTGAAGAGGCCGCCCGCGAAGGGCGGTCGTTGTTCGTTGGGAGGGGGTGTGGGTTTGGGTTTGATTCAACCACAGAGTGAGCAGGAAAATGGCAGAGTGAACAGTTTCAACCCCAAGCCGGCTTGCCCGCCCTCTCCCCCCTCTTCCGCACCCACACCACGGTTTTACGGTTTTACAGTTTTACGATTTAACAGGAAAGGGAGTGGGTCTGCGGGTTGCTCTCTG
>CAZBYX010000173.1:0-8048 GCA_964496055.1 uncultured Saprospiraceae bacterium | reverse complement strand
TTCGCTGCTTGTGGGGAGGCGGCTCAAGAGGTTCCGTTTTCGGCGGGGGCGGGGGAGCTGGGTTTGCGTGGGGTTTTGCCGGTGATTTTTTCCTTGATGAGGGCTTCGATTTCGGCGGCCACCTCGGGGTTGTCTTTGAGGAACTGGATGGCGGAGTCGCGGCCCTGGGCGATTTTGGCGTTGCCGTAGCTGTACCAGGAGCCGCTTTTCTGGATGATGTCGTGGTCGACGCCGAGGTCGACGATTTCGCCGGTTTTGGAGATGCCCTCTCCGTACATGATGTCGAATTCGGCGACGCGGAAGGGGGGCGCCAGCTTGTTTTTCACCACCTTGACCTTGACGTGGTTGCCGACGATGTTGCCCTCGCGGTCTTTGAGGGCGGCGCCGGTGCGGCGGATGTCCAGCCGGATGGAGGCGTAGAACTTCAGGGCGTTCCCGCCGGTGGTGGTTTCTGGGTTGCCGAACATGACCCCGATTTTCTCCCGCAACTGGTTGATGAAGATGCAGCAGCAGCCCGTGCGGCCGATGGTGGCGGTGAGCTTGCGCATGGCCTGCGACATGAGGCGCGCTTGCAGGCCCACCTTGCTGTCTCCCATTTCACCTTCCAGCTCACTGCGGGGCACCAGCGCCGCCACCGAGTCGATGACGATGATGTCGATGGCGCCGGAGCGAATCAGGCTTTCGGCGATTTCCAGGGCTTGTTCCCCGTGGTCGGGTTGGGAGATGAGCAGGTTTTCCGTGTCCACCCCCAGGGCTTCGGCGTAGTGGCGGTCGAAGGCGTGCTCGGCGTCGATGAAGGCGGCGATGCCGCCGGCCTTCTGAGCCTCCGCAATGGCGTGGATGGCCAGGGTCGTCTTCCCGGACGATTCCGGCCCGTAGATTTCAATGACGCGGCCGCGCGGAAAACCGTTGACGCCCAGCGCGATGTCCAGGCTGAGCGAACCGCTGGGAATGGCTTCCACATCGACGATTTTCTTGTCGCCGAGGCGCATCACCGTGCCCTTGCCATAGGTCTTCTCCAGGCGGTCGATGGCAAGGTTCAAACTCTTGAGTTTGCCTTCTTTGTCGTTTGACATGATGTGCTTTTTATGAGGTGAGCAGGGAAGACCTCCGGGCAATGCGAACCGCTTGGGCGGGCTTCATTGGGCGGGGGTCCGTCGGTTTTAGAAATAAATTGTTTTCAAATCTGAGGCAAAAATAAACTTTTTGTTTAAAAACAAAAACAAAGCCTTGGAAAGCGAAAATTACGAAGGGGAGGACAAGTTAGGCAAGGGCGGGGAAGGGGCCAAAAAGAAACCCTTAACGGCCGAGGGGTCGGCGGTTAAGGGTTTGGGTGCGGCTCCGGAGGGGGTTCAGGGTTGGGCTTCCAGAGCGGTCTGGCGGCTGTAACGGAGGATGTCGTCGATGGCCCGTTCTGAGGGGCGAAACTGAACGGCGGGGATGTCCAGGTAGGCGCGCATCAGTTCGTCGTAGAGCCGGTAGAGGCTGGGGTCGCTTTCGAGGGCTTCGGCGATGGCGATCGTTTCAGCAGCGCTTGTTTCCTTGTAAATGAAGCGGATCAAATCATCTTGGGTAAAGGATGACACCATAGAAAATGGGTTTGGTTTAAAGAACGGAGGAAGAACACCCCTTTAACTTTTCCCCGGTGGCGCATATTGCCCCGAAAATAATTTTTATCCTTTGGGCGCGCCTTTTGGGCGATATGGCGTATTTTCCCCCAAACGGCGCCCCCTTTGGGAGCGGGTGGGAAAAAAGCAGCCCGCGACGAACCCTCGCCCGCCCCCCGCGTTTTTTCGGGGTCGGCCCGGAGTCAAAGGCTGGACGCATCATCGACTATCTATGATTGAACTTGCAGGCATCATCATTTTGGGCATTTTTTCCCAGTGGGTGGCCTGGCGCATCAAAGTGCCGGCCATTCTTCCCCTCATCCTGACGGGGCTCATCGTGGGGCCCTTGTCCACGCTGTGGTCGGCCGACGGCACCAAATGGATCGAGCCGGTCTATCAGGAGGAGCTGGGCAAGGGGCTGTTTCCGGGGTCTTCGTTGTTTTACTTCGTCTCGCTGGCCATCGGGGTCATTCTGTTCGAAGGGGGCTTGACCTTGCGCAAGCGGGAAATCAAAGACGTGGGCCCTGCCATTCTGAAGCTGATAACCCTGGGTTCGGTGGTCACCTTTCTGGGGGCGGGGGTGGCGGCGCACTACATCATGGGGCTGAGCTGGAGCATCTCCTTTCTTTTTTCGGCACTCATCATCGTGACGGGGCCGACGGTCATTGCGCCCATTCTGCAAAACGTGCCGCTGAACCGCCAGGTGGCGGCGGTGCTGAAGTGGGAGGGCATCCTCATTGACCCCCTGGGAGCGCTGGTGGCGGTGTTGGTTTTCGAGTTCATCGTTTCGGGGGACGGGGCCATGGAGTTCACCTCGCAGGGGCTGATGGCTTTTGCCAACATTTTGCTGGTGGGTTTTTCGCTGGGGATGATTGCGGCGCTGGTGCTGAAGGTGATGATCAAGCGGGAGTGGGTGCCCCACTACCTGCTCAATGTGTTCACCTTGGCGCTGGTGTTGGGGGTGTTCGTGTTCTCGGACATGCTGGCCCACGAAAGCGGCTTGCTCAGTGTGGTCATCATGGGGCTGGCCCTGGCCAATATGGACGTGCCGCGCCTGAAGGAAATCCTTTCGTTCAAGGAGTCGCTCAGCGTGTTGCTCATCAGCATCTTGTTCATTTTGCTGGCGGCGAACATCGACATTGCGCATCTGGAGCTGTTGCGCGACTGGCGTTGTGCACTGCTTTTCGGGGTGGTGCTGTTGTTGCGCCCGATCGGGGTGTTTTTGAGCACCCAGGGCAGCGGTTTGCAGTTTCGGGAGAAGCTGTTCATCTCCTGGGTGGGGCCGCGCGGCATCGTAGCGGCGGGTATCGCCAGCCTCTTCGGCATCAAGCTGACGGCCCTGGGGGTGCCCGGCGCCGAGTACATCACGCCCCTGGTCTTCCTCATCGTGTTGGGCACCGTGTTGCTCAATGCCACCACGGCCCGGCCCATTGCCAGCCTGTTGGGCGTGACCCTCGAAGCCTCCAACGGCATCCTCGTGGTGGGGGCCAACAAGGCCGCCCGCATCATCGCCAAATATCTGGCCGACAACGGCCGCCACGTCGTCCTGGTGGACAGCAACGAGAAAAACATCGAAAAAGCCCGCCAGATGGGGCTGGAAGCCTTCCCCGTCAACATCTTCACCGAAGACCTCGAAGAGCATTTCGAATTGCTCGACATGGGCTACATGCTCGCCATGACTTCCAACCCGGAGGTCAACGAGTACGCCGTGCGCAAATACAAAAAGATCTTCGGTGAGAAAGGTACCTTCCGGCTGCTCACCCCCGAAGAACTCAAACTCGAACGGCAAACCCTGCCCGAACAGGGCATCTTCTCCTATACCGACGACTTCCTCAACCTCAATGAAGTGGTGCGCGATTACCCGGAAATTCGGGAAGTCCCCGTTCAATCCAGCGAGCAACTGGCGCAGCTGGTGCACCATCTCGGGGAGTGCCCCGATGCCATTCCGCTGTTTCTCAAGTTCCCCGACGGGTTCATCGACGTCTTGCCTCGCGACCTTTCCCAAATCAAAATCGAAGGCGAAGGCTGGACGCTCGTCTATCTGGGTAAGGAAGACCTGCCCGACCTGGGCGCTTGCGAGGAGGAAGGAGCCACCGACGAAGCCCAGGAAGAGGAAGGGTTGGAGGAACCCGCCCGCTGAACCCATCCGGCCGGCGGTGTTGAGGCTCTATTTTTCAGGGGAACGGCTTCAGAGATACTTCATCAGGTACCGCACGATGCGGCTGACGTTGTCACGCACATAGGTGGCGGTGGCGCGGTCGATGACGTTTTGATCTTCGGGGGAGTCTTTGGAAGTGCTCGTCATGTTGATGAAGACCACGTTGGTGACCAAGGCGATGGACAGCAGGGCCCGCTCGGAGTAAGGGACGCGGTACTTGCGGAAGTAGCGCAGCAGGTAGCGGCAGATGCTGATGGCCATCAGCCGGATGTTGTCCCGCTCGCGTTCGCAGGGGATTTTGGCACTGATGAAGGTGCGGTAGTACTGCTTGAGCAGCCGGTTGGCGAGTTTGAGGGCCAAGTAATAGCGCCCCTGGAGGATGGCGCCGTCGATTCTCGACAGATACTTGTTCAGCTTTTCCGTATTCCAGTGAATGACCATGACAGCGGCACTTGGCTTTGAGGACAGGGCTTCGATACTTGTTTAATCAACGCGCATGGGTCGCGGAATGCGGCTTTCCGTTTTGTCAGTGGCGTAAGGCCTCGCCTACGCAAGGCTGGCAAATTTAGGAAAAGGTCTTCATATTTTCTCGAACGGCCCGCGGGCCGGGGCTGCCGCTGCACTCATCCCACCCCGGAACCCTCCCCCCAGACGGAAAAATTTCGTCCGACCGGTTCATTCCGGCAAGGTTTTTTCAGAGGGGTAGAAAAAGGAAATTCTCCCTGCTCGCCCATTCGACGACCATCCTTCCACGAAAAACCTTCCCGCATTAGATATTCATTTCGACTGTCTTCCGGTTTCGGAATAATATCCTGCACTCCCTTCGACAAGCACCCTCATCCCAAACGATTATCGGTTGAACGGCAATCCTCGGCGGTTCCCACCGCCGGCATCGGATAACATCGGACGACACCTCGCCCCTTGGCCCCCCGCCAATTGCTAACCACCCTCCTCAAACCCGGACGCTATGAGATCCGCTACCATTCTTCTGTTGTTTTGGGGTGCCGCCCTTGGGGCACAGGACGCACAATTGACGGCTTCGGCACGGGAAGCCAGCGTTATTGATGAGGCCCCCCGGCAGTTGTTTTCCGGCCCCGTCATCCCTTTCGAGTTGGTGAAAGGCATCATGTTCATCCGCGCCGAGGTGGACGGTCGCGAAGGGTGGTTTGCCATCGACACGGGGGCTCCCGAGGTGTTGCTCAACAGCCGTCAGCCCACTTCGAGCGGCGTGGAGAGTTTCGGCATTTGCGGGCGGGTGCGCGCCCGTTGGACGACCCTCAAAACCCTTCGGGTGGGGCCGGTGAAACGCAAGCACGTGCCGGCCCTGGCGCTGGATCTGACCCACCTGGAAGAAATCACCGGCCGACCCATCGAGGGCATGCTCGGTTATGCCTTCCTGAAAAATTACGAGCTGTTCGTGGATTACGCGCAGGGCTACCTCCAACTGCTGTCGCCCAAGCGGCGGCACCGCAACACCCTGCCCCGCCCCCAAACCGAATTGCCCTTCGTTTTGAACGGCCACCTGCCGGTGGTGAAAGCACGCGTCGGGAAACGAACCCTCTTCTTCGGGCTGGATACGGGGGCCGGCGCCAACCTGCTCAGTTCGCGCAAGCTGAAAAAAATCAGGGAGCACGTGGTGCTTCCCGGGCCCAAAGCCAAGCTGGTGGGCCTGTCGCCGGAGGTGCGCCCGAGCAGCCTGGTGACCGTGGCCGGCACCCTAATCCGGGACAATCACTTCCCCCGCTTGCAATTCGTCGTTGCGGACATTTCCCACATGCAAAGCCTCGAATCCTTCAATGTGGATGGGCTTTTGGGGTACCCTTTCCTGCAGGCCACCAAGTTTTCCATCAATTACCGCATGCGCAAGCTCTTCATCTGGGAAAGCGAAGACCCCGGCCTGATGGTGAGCATCGAGGGGCGGAAAGAAAAGGTTCAACCTTGAACCCGTCCGGAAAAAAGTCGCGCTGAGAACGGCTGAAGACCGCTTTTGGGGGCATTGCAGGGTTTTGCTACCTTCCCCTTCGTTTTCACCCTGCAAATTCTCCCCATCATGAAGCATGCCTTCTACTTGATCGCGTGGGTGGTTGGGGGGATGGTTTGGTCGGGCGGGCTGCCGGGCCAAACCGCCCAACCCCCGGAATCGAATCGCTTCCAGCCCCTGGATGTGTTCGAGCTCGAACACGCGGCCGACCCCCGGATCAGCCCCGACGGCGCCCATGTGGTCTATGCCCGCACCTTTCGGGACATCATGACCGACGGCACCTATTCCAACCTCTGGCTCATCCGCTTCGACGGAAGCGACCACCGCCCCCTGACGACCGGCCTGCACCACGACCGCAGCCCGCGCTGGTCGCCCGACGGCAAGCTGCTGGCCTACGTCTCCGACCGCGACGGCAAGCCCCAAATCTATCTGCGCTGGATGGACACCGGCGCCGAAGCCCGCCTGAGCAACCTCCAACAGGCTCCTTCCGACCTGAGCTGGTCGCCCGACGGGCGCTGGATCGCCTTCAGCATGTTCGTGCCCGAGCGCGAAGAGCCCTTCGTCCAGATGCCACCCCGCCCCGAAAACGCGAAATGGGCACCCCCTGCCCAATACATCGACCGCCTGCAGTTTCGCAGCGACGGGCGCGGCTTCCTCGAACCCGGCTATCGCCACCTCTTCCTCCTGCCCGTCGAAGGGGGCACCCCCCGCCAATTGACCTTCGGGCCCTACAACCACGGCGGCCGCCTGAGCTGGACCCCCGACGGCAAGTACCTCCTCTTCTCAGCCAACCGGCACGAGGACTGGGAATACGAGCCCCGCAACACCGAAGTCTTCCAGCTGGAAGTGGCCACCGGCGAGCTCCGCGCCCTGACCGACCGCCACGGACCCGACAACAGCCCCCAGGTTTCGCCCGACGGCAAGTTCATCGCCTACCTGGGCAGCGACGAGCGCTACCTCGGCTACCAGCCCAACCGCCTCTACGTCATGAACCGCGATGGCTCCAACCCCCGGGCCCTCAGCGCCGGCCTCGACCGCAACGTCTCCCGCTTTTTCTGGGCCGCCGACAGCCGGGGGCTCGTCTTCCAATACGACAGCCACGGCAACACCCAGCTGGCTCACATCGACCTGAACGGCGCCCTGACGGACCTGGCCGCCGACGTGGGGGGACTGTCCATCGGTCGGCCCTATTCGGGGGGCACCTTCTCGCTCAGCCCCAGCGGCCGCTTCGCCTACACCCACTCCCGCCCCGACCACCCGGCCGACCTGGCCGTCGGGCAGCTCGGCAAATCGCAAACCAAACGCCTGACCCACCTCAACCAGGATCTCTTCGCGCACAAAAAGCTGGGCGAGGTGGAAGAGCTCTGGTACACCTCCGAAGACGGGCGCCGCATCCAGGGGTGGATTTGCAAGCCCCCCGATTTCGACCCCCTGAAAAAATATCCCCTCATCCTCGAAATCCACGGCGGGCCCTTCGCCAATTACGGCGACCGCTTCAGCGCCGAGGTGCAGCTCTATGCCGCCGCCGGCTATGTGGTGCTCTACACCAACCCCAGCGGCAGCACCAGCTACGGCGCCGAGTTCGGCAACCTCATCCACCACAACTACCCGGGCCCCGACTACGCCGACCTCCTGGCCGGCGTGGATGCCGTGCTGGCCAAAGGTTACGTGGATCCCGAGCGCCTCTTCGTCACGGGGGGCAGTGGCGGCGGCGTCCTCACCGCCTGGATCGTGGGGCACACCGACCGCTTCCGCGCAGCCGTGGTCGCCAAGCCCGTCATCAACTGGTATTCCTTCGTCCTGCACGCCGACGCCACGGCCTTCTTCTACAAGTACTGGTTCCCCGCTTTCCCCTGGGAGCAGCCCGATGCCTATCTGAAGCGCTCCCCCCTGAGCTATGTGGGCAATGTGAAAACACCCACCATGCTCCTCACCGGGGAGGAAGACTACCGCACCCCCATCAGCGAATCGGAGCAATTCTACACCGCCCTCAAACTGCGCAAGGTGGAGACCGCCCTGGTGCGCATCCCCGGCGCCAGCCACAGCATCGCCGCCAAGCCCAGCCACCTCATCGCCAAAGTGCTCCACGTGCTCGAATGGTTCCGAAGACACGACCAACCCGGCGAAGTGCGGTGAAGCAATGGCACAATGGGCAACGCGATAGAAACAAATGGATATAGGTGGAGACAGGTGGAAATTTAAGGTGTCACGGTCTCAGGGTGCCACGGTTTCAAGGTCTCGTGGGTGCGCGATGGGCAACACGATAGAAACAAATGGAGATATGTGGAGACAAGTGGAAATA
>CAZBYX010000172.1:4506-8139 GCA_964496055.1 uncultured Saprospiraceae bacterium | reverse complement strand
TGCCCTGCAGCAGGAGGGTTTGCCCCGCGCAGGCGTTTTGCTGGGGCGCGCCCAACTCCACCACGGGTTGCGGGATGACTTCCAGCAGCAGGGAATCGGTGGCATGGCACACCCCGCCGTTGCTCGCCTCCACGCGGTAGGTGCCCGGGGCGGTGGTTTGCAAGGTGGGTTGCTCGGCGCCGGGCAACAGGGTGCCATCGAGGAACCACCGATAGCTGTCGGCGCCTGCGCCGGCATTCAGCACGGGCAGGTCGTTGGAGCAAGCCTGGAGAGATTCCGCTCCCAAATCGACCTGCGGTTGCGCGAACAGCTGCACTTCCACCTCATCCGCGGCGGAGCAGCCGTTCGCTGCCGTCACCTCCACCCGATAGCGGCCCGAGGTCGGGGCTTCCAGCGTCGGAGTGCCGTTGCCGATGGGCGTTCCGTCCAGGAACCAGCGGTACTGCCCCCCTCCGCCCCCTGCATCGAGAAGCAGGGGCGGGCCCGCGCAGTGGGTGGTGTCGGGGCCCAATTCCACGAAGGGCGGTTCCAGGAAGCTGACTTCGAGGCTGTCGGCGGCGCTGCAGCCTTCGTCGTTGGTCACCGTCAGGCTGTAGGTGCCGCTTTGCAGCACCTCGATGGTTTCGGTGGTGGCACCCGTGCTCCAGAAAAACCGGCCGGCGTCGGTTTGAGGTTGGAGCAAGAGGGGGTCCGCACTGCAGGTCGATTGGTCGGGGCCGAGCTCTAGGCTCGGGGAGGGTGCCTGGGGAATGGTCACCGCGGCCTGGGAGGTGCACTGGTTGGCATCGGTGACGGTGAGCTGGTAGGTGCCGGGCAGGGCGTTTTGCAGGGTGTCTCCGCTTTGGCCGTCGCTCCACTGAATGGAATAAGGTGCCGTGCCGGGGATGAGCCACTCCAGGGTGGCGGAGCCTTCGGGCTCCCCGTCGCAGGCGGCGGCCAGCGGCAGGGCTTGCACCTGCATGCGAAAGGCTTCCACCCGCTCGATGGCTTGCAGCGCATCGGGCTGGAAGAAAGCGTCCGTGCTGAAATCGGGTCCCGCCCGAAAGGTGACGCGCACCGAATCCACCACGCATCCGTCGGGCAGGGTGATTCGAAAATCGTAGGGCGCGCCCGGCGCCAGCCCGGGGTAGAAATCGTCTTCGGCAAAGACGGCCAGGGCCGTGGGCACCCCCTCCCACACCACCGAACCGGCACACCCGCCGTTGCCCGGAATGCGCACCGACAGGCTGCTGCCCACAGGCAACGGCTGCCCGTCGAGCAGGAGCTCGGCGTCGGCCGGAATCAAAAGGGTGGCGTTTTTCTCGGTCACCTGGGGCGTGCAAGGAGCGTATCCCCGTTCCAGGGGCTGCCCCCCCTTGAAATCGGGCGGGTTCGGCGGGGTGAGGTTGGGAGAGTAGGTGAGGACGGCCGGGGCGTTGAGTTTGAGTTTGTAGCCCTCACCCGGCAGCAGGTCACCGATTTCGTTCAGCCCCTGGGCCGGCGCATAGGCCCCGTCCTTTTCGTCCAGGGCCAGGTCGAGCGCCGGGGCGATGCCGGCAAATTCGTCGGCGATGGGGCTGGGGCTGTCGCGCAAATACGCCACCATCTGCCAGCCGGGTTCCAGGGGGATGGGGCGTTCCTCCGGTCGAACGCGCGGCCCCTCCAACACGAGCACCGTGTCGCTGCGGCTCTTTATCTGGTAGCCCTGAACGAGGCCCCAGGAGCCCAGCTGGTCGAAATCCCACGGCGGGTAGTACACCCTTCCCTGCATGTCTTTCATCAAAACCACCTCGCTCAGAATCGGGCTCAGGACATGCTCGAGGCTGCGATGCCCCAGGCGGATGTAGGAGGAGACGGTGTTCCAACCCTTCCGCAGCGGGATGACCTGCCGAAAGATTTGCACCAGGCTGTCGATGGCGCTGAAACCATCCTGAGCAAAGCGGCTGCTGTCGGTGACGGCGCCGTTGAGCGCCCCGAGGGGCAGATAGCCGGCGGCGACGGTTTTTTCTTCGAGGGCGGAGGCGTCCCAGAGGCGCAGCCGGAAGCGCTCGTCGGGCAGGAAACCGTTCTGCTCAGGGGGCGGCAGGTCGTTGCCGTACACCAGAACGGTGTCGTTGCTGCCCGTCCATTGCCCGAAACCCGCGAGGACTTCCTCGCCGTCGGCCCGGCGGTAGAAGAAGCCCAGGTAATCCCCCAACTCGAGGGCTTGCCCGTCGAGGTTGCCTGCGAGCGTGTCCACCAGCAGGACCCGATGGATGCGCGAGGTGGGTGTGACCGTCCAGGGTGGGGGCGTGACGGTGCTGGCTTGCATCAGCGGTAAGAGGAGGGAAGTATCCGGGCCGGTGAGCAGCAATTCGGTGTTGCGGGGCTGCAACCCGCCGTTGGCCTCCACGCAAACGCTCAGGGCGAGGCTGTCCGGGCCGCCGCTGGCAGGGGTGATGCTCGTCACCCACGAAGCCCCGCCGCCCAAAGACCAGGCGACGTTGCTCTCCAGCAGAATGTCCATGCAAGTGTCGGAAGGGGGGAAGTGAAGAGTGTCGGGTTGGGGGTTGAGGAAGGGGCGCGGGGCTTGCTCCAGCACCGTGGTCTCGCTCAGGCTGCCGATGGCGGCGATGAGGGCGGCGCTCCGCGAGGTGGGGGAGTCGTTGTAGGCATAGCAAACCTCCACATGATGCATACCACTGCCGCCACTCGGAGGGGTTATGGATTGAATCCAGGGGGCGCTGCTTTGCAATTGCCAGTTCCAGTTCGCCTGAAGCTCGAGCAGCACGCACCCCTGCCGGTGATTGACGAAGGTGTCGGCGGGGGAGAGGCTCAACTGCAGGCAATCGCTGATGGGGCCCTCCAAATCGTAGGTGCAGTAGGTGTGAATGGTCTCGGGGCCGTTGCCCGTGTTCACCGTTCGCGAATAGCGCAGGGTGAGGGTGTAGCTCAGGGTCCGATCGAGGGGAATGCCGGTGACCCGGAAACTTCCGCCCGAATTCGGAGGGCAGGTGCCGATGCCCGGCTCGACGATGCCGTCCAGCTCCTGCGCCTCGCAAGCATTGTTGTAGGACACGCCATTGCACCCGCAGACCGGGTCGAAAATGGGCGCGCAGGTGGGGTCCAGGTTGCGGCTTTGGGCCGGATCGATGCACGGCACGGCATGGGGGCGGGCACTCAGAAAGTAGCCGTTGAAGGAATAGACCTCGAAGCTGTTGTCGGATTTCTGGGCA
Source organism: uncultured Saprospiraceae bacterium (assembly GCA_964496055.1). Classification (GTDB taxonomy): domain Bacteria; phylum Bacteroidota; class Bacteroidia; order Chitinophagales; family Saprospiraceae; genus CAZBYX01. Next base: position 4,945 of record CAZBYX010000172.1, on the reverse strand, counting down.
ATCAAGGTGGATTGCGCCCCCTGAACGGCGATGCTCAGCTCGTAGCTGGGCAGCGTGTCCGAACACTGAAACTGATAATCGACGCTCAGATCGCTGCCCGCCATGCAAGGGGCACCGCCGGGGCCGTCACTGACTGCCAGCGGCATCTGATAAAGCACACTGCCGTCATCCACCGAATAAACGACCACCTCGTAATCCCCGGGTTGGAAAAAACCAGCCTTGACCGCGTGGCTAAACGGGGTGGGCGTCGAGTTGCAGGGGGGCGCCGCATCCAGCCCCAACCCGATGAAAATCGTATCCGACTGAAATTGAAGAAATTGCGTACGGAAAAACGAGCAATCGTCGGGGAAGCTGCCCTCGAGTGTGAACACGAGGTAATCTCCGTCGCCGGGTGCGGGCGGGTTGACCCCCACCGACGTTATGGTTTGCCCGCACAAGG
>CAZBYX010000172.1:0-4406 GCA_964496055.1 uncultured Saprospiraceae bacterium | reverse complement strand
CAACTTGGGGAACGTCGCTTCCGTTTTCGGGACGATTGGAGCGTTGGACAATCAGAAATTACCGGAGTTGGGAAGATGTCACTCTGGCGAAGAGTCGTTTAGTATGGCAAAGATAACCTTTTGCTTCTTTCGGCCGGGCTCCGGGCTCCACCAAAAGATTTCTGGCCGAAAAGGAATTTTCCTCCTTCGGCCGATTCCTCGAAAAATCCAACCATTGGCACAGGCCCAAGGGCCGAATCCTGAAATATTAGGCACCGAAGCACCTCGATTTTTATGCTTTTTGTCTTGATTAGCAACATTTTTTTTATGGCTTGTTTTGATAAATTGAATATAAAATCTATATATTTGCTCTTGTTATTTCCCCCAAATGCTTCAATGAAGACCTTCCTTACTCTTCACAGTTCCGATAGGAGATGATTTTAAAGCCTTTCGAGGTGCCCGACGCTAAGTCCTACTATTTGGAGGAGGCGCCTTCGTCCTCCCTCGCCCGGTTTAAAAACCATCCATGAAGACAGCAGGGTCAGCAGAACCCGTCAGCCTCTTTGAGAGTTTGATCGATAGATGACATCCGGCTGAGCGTGAATTCCCGCCTTTCACCTTAGCCTATCCAATTATTACCGTGAGAGAACACACCGAGTCCTGGTGTTCTGGCATACTTGTTGCCTATCAGGCAGTAGTTCTCTGAAATCGGCGATGAAATTTTCGGCACGAAACTTGACCTGAATAAATCGCCACGACAAACGAAACCAAAGAGCCATTCCGGCAGTAAAAGCGCTGGATGTCTCTCAAAAAATAGGGTGAGTGTTTGTTCATAGTTTTTGTTTTTATTTAGCCCCCGGTCAACGGGGGACTTTTTTTTCTTTTTCTCCACCACCCAAAAGAAATTAGTGTTTGTTCATAGTGTTTGTTTTTTGTTTTGTCCCTGTCAATCACCGCTTTGACAGGGTTTTTTTTTGCGCTGAAGGGCAGCTTCGCTCAAAAGCGAAAAGGTCGGCTGGGAGCAACTCCCGCCGACCTTTTCGCTTGGGTCGTGGCTCGAAGGCTGTCGGCCTGCCCCTTAGCAATAGGCGTTGTAGGCCATCTTGAGGTTTTCGGCGATGATTTCCGCGCTGCGCCCCTCGATGTGGTGGCGTTCGAGCATGTGGACGAGCTTGCCGTCCTTGAACAGGGCGATGGAGGGGGAGCTGGGCGGGTAGGGGCGCAGGTACTCGCGGGCCTTGGCGGTGGCTTCGCGGTCCACGCCGGCGAAGACCGTCACCAGGCGGTTGGGGCGTTTTTCATTTTCCAGGGAAAGGCGGGCACCGGGTCGCGCATTGGCGGCGGCGCATCCGCACACCGAGTTGATGACCAGCAGCAAACTGCCTTTGGTGTTTTCGATGGCATCGATGACTTGTTCCGGGGTGGTGAGACTTTCGAAGCCGAGGTCCGTCAATTCCTTGGCCATCGGCGCGGTCAATTCTGCAGGGTACATGGATTGAGATTTTTTTCACATGGCATTGCCTGAAGGAAGAGCGCCTCGAAGTCGTGAGGGTTTTCCTTCCGACAATAGCTCTATGGGTAGTGTTGGCGTCGGGGGAATAACGTCCTGCCCGGGGAATGGGTTCGCACCCTTTGCCGGAGGGGTGCTCTTCGGGCATGCAAAAATAACGGTTTTGGCCGGTTACCCGCCAGGGCGTCGAAGGTGCCGGGTCTGGCGGGTGGTGAAACCCTTGCGGGCAGGAGAGAATTTCCGACCTTGCAGGGAGCTTCGCCTCGGGTGGGAGGGAAGGGGCCGGGGGCGCCCCACGAGTCTCTCTTCCCTTTCGCGGCGAGGCATCCCTTGCTACCGCATCATGAATTGGCAACAGCGCTTGGGCCTTTGGCGCAGCATTCTGATTTACTACCTGAAGCCGGGTCAACTTCGGCGGATGCGGAGCTTTTACCGCTCTTTCATCCGCCCGGGGGAGCTGTGCTTCGATCTGGGGGCCCATCTGGGCAATCGCTGTGCGGTGTGGCTGGAGCTCGGCGCCCGGGTGGTGGCGGTGGAACCTCAGCCCCTGTGCGTCGAATACCTGGAAAAGCGCTTCGGCCATCTGGATGGTTTCACCCTGGTGCCCGCGGCCGTGGGTGCCGCCCCCGGGCGCGCCACCCTGCACCTCAGTTCCCCCACCCCCACCGTCAGCACCCTGGCGGATGAGGAGTGGCGGGAGTCGCTGGCGCGCAACAGCCGCTGGCCCACCTCCTGGGAGGAAACCCTCGAGGTGGAGGTGCTGACCCTCGACGAGCTCATCCGGCGTTTCGGCCGGCCGGCTTTTTGCAAAATCGATGTCGAAGGCTGGGAGTACGAAGTGCTCATGGGGCTGCATCAGCCTTTGCCGGCCCTGTCTTTCGAGTTTCTGGCCTTCCGCCTGGATTTGGCGCGCCGGTGCCTGGAGCGCCTCTGTCACCTGGGCGACTATGTGTTCAATTGGTCGAAGCGGGAAACCATGAAGCTGGCCGAAGCCCGCTGGCTGGAGGCGGAGCCCTTCGAACGGGCGCTCCGCAAATGGGAGGGGGCTGCTTTTTCGGGGGATATTTACGCCCGGCTGCAAACCCCCACTCCCTGAAGGTTGTTCCCAGGAAGCGCCCCCCTGCTCCGAGAGGGCCTTCACCCCGTGCTCAATCCCTATTTTTGCGCCATGAAACGACAAGTCGAAGCGGTTCTGCCCACCGAATGGGGCGTCTTCCGAATGCTTGCCTACGCCGACCGGGAAGACGACCCCATGCCGCACCTGGCCCTCGTCCACGAGGCTTTCGACCCCGCTGGCCCCGTCCTCGTGCGCATCCATTCCGAATGCATGACCGGCGACCTTTTCCACTCCAAGCGCTGCGATTGCGGCGAACAACTCGACCGCGCCATGGCCATGGCCGCCGAGCACGGCGGGGTGGTCATCTACCTGCGGCAGGAAGGGCGGGGCATCGGCCTCATCAACAAGCTGCGGGCCTACAACCTGCAGGACAAGGGCCTCAACACCGCTGACGCCAACACCCACCTGGGCTTCGAGGTGGACGCCCGCCAGTATCACCTCGCCGTCGAAATCCTCAAAGACCTGGGCATCCGCCGCATCGCCCTGCTGACCAACAACCCCGACAAAATCGAAGCCATCGAACATTCCCCCATCCAAATCGTGCGCCGCGTGCCGCTGGAAGTGGAACCCCGCAAGGAGAATCACGACTACCTGAAGACCAAGAAGCTGCTGATGGGCCACTGGCTGCACGTCTGAACCCGTCCCCCATGGCACGGCTTACCCGAGCCCTGTGGCATACCTCCGAAGAGCAGTCGGTTCTGCTGGAAGAACCCCTGCCCGCCTTTCAGGAGGGCTGTTGCCTGGTGCAAACGGCCTGGTCGCTTCTTTCCTGCGGCACGGAGCGCCTGGTGGCCCTGGGCCGGGTGCCCCCCGAGTTGCAGGAGCGCATGCGGGTACCCTACATGGGTGGGGCCTTCCCCTTTCCGGTCAAGTATGGCTATTCCCTCGTGGGCCGGGTGGTGGCGGGTCCCCGCCCCTGGCGGGGACGCTGGGTCCAGGCCATGCACCCCCACCAGGAGGCGGCGTGGATGCGCATCGAAGACCTCAACCCCCTGCCCGAGGGAATGCCGCCCCGTCGGGCGGCCCTCTTCCCCAACGTGGAAACCGCCCTGACCGCTCTGTGGGATGCCCCCCTGAAAATCGGGGAGCGGGTGTTGGTGGTGGGGTTTGGGTTGGTGGGCAGCCTGGTGGCCCGACTGGTGCAGCCCTTGCCCGGGGTGGAGCTCGTCGTCGTCGAGAAGCAGGCGCAGCGGGCGGCTTTGGCCACCCAAATGGGCTTCTGCGTTCAAGACGCCGCGCAGCTCCCCGCTGCCTTCGACTGTGCCTTCCATTGCTCGGCCAGTGCTGCCGGGCTACAGCTCTGCCTCGACCATCTCGGCCCGGAAGGCACCGCCGTGGACCTCAGCTGGTACGGCACCCGAAGCGTTCCCCTGAAGCTCGGGGGGCGGTTTCATCCCAACCGCCTGACTGTGAAGAGCTCCCAGGTGAGCAGCCTGCCGCCGGCCATGCGCCCCCGGTGGAGCCATCAGCGCCGGCGCGAGGCAGTGTGGCGGCTCCTGAACGACCCCCTCTTCGACCAACACCTCACCCACACCCTTCCCTTCGAAAGCGCCCCCGCCTTTTTCCAATCTTTGCGCAAAGGAGTGCCGCCGGGGCTGGGCTATGTCCTCCAATATGGGGAAGGGGAGGGGAGCTGAGGCGGGCAACGAACCCCCACCCCAACCTCCCCCCTCCGAACCTGAGTCGGAGAATGGTTCAGAGCCACAGGACTCGCCTCAGACCACGACCGCTGAAAAGTTTGTGCCGTTTCGGCTCCTCTCTCGGACAGCAGAACGGGCATTTGTACGGACAGTCCTGCAC
>CAZBYX010000171.1:0-8176 GCA_964496055.1 uncultured Saprospiraceae bacterium | reverse complement strand
AAGCGCGCCCTCGTAGAGGGTGCGCGGCCCAACAGAAGGGTGGGGGCCAAAAAAAATGCCACCGGAGCGCCAGTCAGGCCTCGGTGGCAAAGATTCCCGGAAGTTGTCCATAACGCCCCTTCGGGCGTGTGGGTGGGGGCGCGGGCCCCCGTCGTTTCGTTTGCAGAAGTCCCAATGACGATGGAAAAGAGGTTGGCCGCAGGAAAAAATCACCCCCAAAAACCTGCGGGCCAACGATTTCTTTTCCCGGCTGTGCGGGCCTCAGGCTGCCTTTTTCAGGGGCGCCACCCGGAAGCTGGGGTCCACGTAGGTGCGGATCAATTCGCGGATCTGCTCTACGCTCAGCCATTCGGTGTTCGTCCCCGAGTTGTAGGAGAAGCCTTTCGGCACCGGTCGAGCCTCATAGTGTTGTAGATAGTGTTGTTTGTTTAGTCCCTGGTAGTGAAGACTGGAAGGGGTGATGATGTAGTATTTCTCGGTTTCGATGGTGTTGAAGGAGTCGGAGGGCGTGATCATCTCCTCGTGGAGTTTTTCCCCGGGTCGGATGCCGACGATGGGGTGCTCGCAGTCGGGGCCGATGGCCTCGGCCACATCCACCACCCGATAGGATGGGAGCTTGGGCACGAAAATCTCCCCTCCGATGGCGTTCTCGATGGCATAGAGCACCATTTCCACCCCTGCCTCCAGGGATATGTTGAACCGGGTCATTTCCGGATGGGTGATGGGCAAGACCCCCTCGGAGCGCTTTTTCAAAAAGAAGGGAATGACCGAGCCGCGCGAGCCCATGACGTTTCCGTAGCGCACGACGCTGAAGCGCAAATCCCGCCCCCCCCGCATGTTGTTGGCGGCGACGAAGAGCTTGTCCGAACACAGTTTCGTGGCGCCGTACAGATTCACCGGAGCAGCCGCCTTGTCGGTGGACAAAGCCACCACGCAGCGCACTTCATTGGCCATGGCGGCCTCCACCACGTTCTGCGCCCCCATAACGTTGGTCTTGATGCATTCGAAGGGGTTGTATTCGGCAGCGGGCACCTGCTTCAACGCAGCGGCATGCACCACGATGTCGATGCCCTCGCAGGCGCGCTTCAGCCGCTCCCCGTCCCGCACGTCGCCGATGAAGTAGCGCATCGCAGGGTATTCCATCGGCGAAAAGCGCTGGCTCATCTCGAACTGCTTCAGCTCGTCGCGCGAATAGACGACGATTTTCTTCACTTTCGGGAATCGTTCCAACACCATTTCCACGAACTTCTTTCCAAATGAGCCCGTGCCGCCGGTCAGGAGCAGGGATTTTCCGTTGAGGTCAAGCATAGCATGTTGTCATTTTCGGTTGAAGGAATTTGAATGCTTTGGATTAGATCGAGCGTGGAATGGCTGTCTTTTTTTGAGAGAGCTTCTCTTCCGGGAGCAGGGGTTTGGGGTCTCCCGGAAGAAAGAAGCCACCAAAAAAATCTCATGGAAAAGCGAGTTTACAAAGCGCTTAGCGAGTGTTGCTGTCGAGGGGCAAATTAGCCCCAAACGGGTGGGGGCGTCGTCCCTTTCCGGTTTTCGGCGGTTTTCCTCCGGTTTTCGGCGGTTTTCCCCGGAACTTGCCGGGCACGGGGGCGGCGGTTGGGGTGGGGGTGCCCCTTCTTCACCCGATGCCGTAGGGGTCCTTCACTTCGTCCATGATGTCGGAATAAATTTTCCGAACGACGATGAACAAAATGACGAGCACCACCCCGAGAATGGCCCCCTTGACGGCGGCGCCCGTGGGGGAGGGGCGCACGGGGGTCAGGGGAGGGAGGGATTCCTCGATGACGGTGATGAGCGGGGTTTTGCTGTTCAAGTCGATGCCGGCGGCTTTCATTTGTTCGAGGCTGGCTAGGTAATCGAGCTTATAGAGTTCGGCGTGGACTTCGAGGCGGATGATTTTGTCGTGCAGGTAGAGCACCTTGGCGTCGTTGGAGTCGCGCAGGGTGCGCAACAGGCGCTCGTAGCGGTCGCGCGTTTTGTTCAGGGCGTAGTAAGCCTTGCGATACCCTTCGGCCAGGGAGTCCGCCTCGTGAAAGATTTCGCGGAAGGCTTTCTTTTGGGCGAAGAGGGTGTTTTCGTAGAAGAGGCGCTCCACTTTTTCGCGCAGGCGCCGCAGCAGCAGGAAGGTCAGCTCTTCGCTGGGGGTGGAGGTGCTCAGGGTGATCAGCCCCAGGGCCTCGTCCACACTGACGTTCAAATAGCCGTTGCGGCTGAGACCCGGCGAGGTGACCTTCTCCACCACGATTTTGAAGACCTGGGTCTCTTCCGGGCTGAAGGACGCCGGGTCGTCGTGGGTGAAGCGGAAGCCCCGCGGAATTTCCGGGCTCAGGCCTAGGGTGTCGTACTGGAAATAGGCTTCCAGATACCGATTGATGATGAGCTCGCCCACCCCGAGGGTGTCGTCGCGCTCCAGCAGGATTTCCTTGATGAGCTCTTTGGAGTTGGCCAGGCGGGAGAACACCAGGATGAGGGACTTGTTCTCCTTGGCGATGTCCTGGGGTTTGATCAGCAGGGTGGTGGAGGCCGGGTAGGTGGGCTGCACGAGTTTGGCCGAGGCATATTGCTTGTAGGCCAGGGGCAGCGCCCCCAACACCAGCAGATACCAGCGCCCGATAATCAGGCGGATAAATTCCCCGATTTTCAGAATCAGGTTCCTTATCGAGATTTCGTCGGGCTTTCTGGCATAATCGGTATGGATGTCGGCCTTGTTCATTCGGACGGCGCGCTCCTCGTCGTTTTGGTTTTTCTCTCCCGCTGCCGCCCACCCACTCCCTCCTCCAACCGCCCACCCGCCCTGGTGGGCCGTGCCCATTCGAGGGGTTTTGGGTAGCCGGTTTTCGGTCTTGTCTGGGGGGGAATCGGTTTGGCAGACTTGCGGGGTCCGTCCTTTTCTTCGCAGCTATTGTGCCACATTTCCCGGGGGGCGGGGGCTTCCCTCCTTCAAAAAAAAGAGCCGTTCGAACACTCGAACGGCTCTTTTCGCTGGAGAGGAGTCCGCTGAGGGCATCCTATCCCTTTCAGCGCAGGATGGTGACCATGCCCTGATGGCGCCCGCTCCTTTTGGGGTCGGGGGTGAAGAAATACCAGTAGGTGCCTTCGGGCAGGGGTTGGAGGGAGCCGCGGGCGGTGCCGTCCCAGTCGTTGCGATAGGGCTGGGCGTGGTACACCACCTGGCCCATGCGGTTGAAGACGGTCAACTCGGCCCGGGGATAGCTTTCGGGGTCTTCCTCCAGCAGGGGGATGACGAAGAAATCGTTGATGCCGTCCCCGTTGGGGGAGAAGCCTTCCGGAATGAAGAGGGTTTCGGAGGCAAGGGTTTGGGGCGCCTTGATGACCAACGTGGCCAGGGCCAAGGTGCAGGAATCTTCGTGCAGCAAATTGCAAAGCTGGTACTCCAGCTCCACCGTGCCCTCGAAATCGAAGGGGGCCAGGTAGCGGAAGCGCCCCTCGCCGAGGGCTTCGATGCGCCCTTGCTCGGGCAGGCTGAGGATTTCCACGGAACAGAGCGCCCCGTCGGGCAGCTCGTCGTTGGCGGTCAGGTCGAAGACGTAGCCGCCGGGGTTGGCGTCGAATTCGAAGAAGTCATCCACGGCGAGGGGGGGCGTGGCGGGCAGGGTGGTCTGGGCATCCCGCACCTTGACGATGAAGCGGCGGCTCTTGAGGCGCAAACCCGGGAAGGCAGGGTGCGTGAGCTCCGCCTGATAGACCCCGAGGTCGGAAGCCCGGGCTTTTTCGATGCGCAGGGTGGGCTTGCTCGGGGCTTCGAGGGGCTCACCGTTTTTGAGCCAGCGGTAGGTCGTGCCGCGGACGTCCCGGTCGGCCTGCAGTTGGAGTTCGAGGGGTTCGCCGGCGGCGATTTCAAGGGTTTGGTCGGGCTGGTCGGGGTGTTGGTTGGCGTAGGCTTCCGGTGTTTTCAGCAGGGAGCGGTTCGGCTCCAGGTCTTCGAAGGAGAAGGCATTGCCGCTCAAATCCAGGGCGGCCAAATGACTGAGGGTGCTCAGGTCGGGGCAATCCGAAAGTCGGTTGTTGGCCAGCAAGAGCGATTTGAGGTTGGGGCAGGCGGCGAAGTCGGGCACGCGGCCCGTCAAGTGATTGCCCGAAAGGTCCACCTCCACCAGGTGGGCGGAGCGCAGCGTAGGAATGGGTCCTTCCAGGCGGTTGCCACCCAGCACGAGGGAACGCAGGGCGCTCAGCCCCTCCAGGGGGGGCAGGTTCCCGCTGAGCTGATTGCCGCTCAGGTTGATGTGGCTCAGCCCGGCGAGGTGTTGCCAGTCGGGCAGGGGGCCCGTCAGCCGGTTGCCGAAGCCGATGATGCGCTGCATCCTGGGGCACCCCCTGAAAGCCGGCAAGGGCCCCGAGAGGGCGTTGTTCTGGAAATAGAAGCGTTCGAGCTTCGGCAGGTTTTTGAAATCGGGCAGGGGCCCCGAGAGGTCGTTGTTCGAGACGTAGAGGTTGCTCAGGCGGGGCAGGTTTTTGAAATCGGGCAGGGTGCCGCTCAGTTGGTTGTAGTCCAGTTCAAGGGAGATGAGGAAAGGCAGGTTGGAAAAATCGGGCACCGCCCCCGAGAAGCGGTTGCAACAGAGCTGAGCGGTGAGCAAATAGGGCATGCCCGAAAAATCGGGGATGGGGCCCTGCAATTTGTTACCCGCCAGGAAGAGGTGTTCGAGGTTGGAGAGTTGGAGGTCGGGCAGGGTGCCCTGGAGGTTGTTGCCGCCGGCTTTGACGGGGCTGCAGTTGGGGTCTCCGTCCAGGTCGAGGCACATGACGCAGCCCGAGTCGTTGACCTTGACCCCGTACCAGGTGTCCAGGGGTTGGCTCAGGTCCCAGGGGTGGGTCCAGTTTTCGCCGCCGGTTTTGTGGTAAAAATCCACCAGGGCGAGGGAATCCTGCAGGCGGTTGCAGCCTTTGCCACCGCCGAAGGCCAGGTATTCCCCTGAAAATTGTTGGTAGCCGGGGCCCAGGTGCCGTGCCGGGGTGAAGGCGACGAAAATCACGATTGCGAGCCCCAGGCCGCCGAGGGCCAGCCGAAGCAGCCAGGCCTCGGCTTTGATCTGTTGGGTTTGCATGGTGAGGTGCATGGTCAGGTGGGTTTGTAGTTTGGTTCAGGTAGTCGGCTGGAAGGGAGGAAGCCTTAGGGCTTCCTCCCCCGAGCCGCCAGCATGGAGAGCGTATGGGAAGGGGTCAGGCCCTCCTTTTTCCAGCGTGTTCTTGCTTTGAATCCCCCACTTGATGGGCAGGGAGTTTTTCTTCGAGCTGGATGTGGAAGCCGGGCTGATAGCCGACGACGGCTTCGTCCACTTCGAGGGTGACCGGTTCGAGCTCGAAGACCGGTGCTTTGCCGTGCACCATGCCCTGCACCAGTTCGGCATAGCGACGGGAAACGCTCTGCCAGGTGTATTTCCGGTCGGCGAAGGCTTTGAGGTCGCGGGCGATGGCGCGCAGCGGGTATTTGTCGATGTTGGCGGCGATGGTTTTCAGGTCGCGGGCGTTGGTGAAAAAGACCGCCTGGTTGTTCGTCGTCACGCGGTTGTAGATGACGTCGTAGGCGACGACCGGCAAGCCCAGGTACATGGCTTCCACCAGGGAGGGGTTGGTGCCGCCGGCCGAGTGGCCGTGGACGTAAAACTTGCAGTTGGAGCGCAGCAGATCCAGCTTTTTGCCGTCGTAGATGGGGTCGAGCAGGAACAGATGGGGGTAGCGGCTGTAGTGCTCGCGCAGCTTGCGCCCGTAGGCGCTGTTGTTCCAGTTGCCCACGATGACCAGGGGTTGCTCCTTCAGCGGGGCGAAGGCTTCCAGAATGGTGTGCAGGTGGTTCTCGGGTTCGATGCGGGCCACCTTGAAGGCGTATCCCTGGTTCAGGAAGGGGTATTCCTTCAGGGCTTCCTTGCTCACCGGCACCTGCCGCACGTGGTCGGCCCCGTACTCGATGAGGTTGCCGCTGATGTCGTAGCGAATTTTCACGTATTCCTTGAGGATTTGGTTGTCGGTAACGATTTCGTCGGCGTAGCGGCAGGCGATTTTTTCACTGAGCATGAGGAAGCGCTTGGCCAGCCAATTCCATTTGGGGCGGCGCCATTCCAGCCCGTCGATGTTGACGGCGATTTTCTTGCGGCTGAACAGCTTCAGCAAGGGCAGGAACAGACAGCCCGAAACGCCCAACACCAGCAGGGCATCGCAGCGCCGCAAGGCGTGCACCATGCAAGCCAGGTCGTACAGGATGCTCTGCAGGCCGTTGGCCTGGAAGGGCATGTAGTGCAGGCGGGCGCCGTGCCAGGTCAGGGTGCGTTCTTCGGGGGGGTAGTTTTTCCCGCTGCAATAGACCGTCAGGTCAAACTCCCGGCCCAGCTGCAACACCAGGTGGTGGACCAGCGTCTCGAACCCGCCGTACTTGGCCGGCACGCCGACCGAACCGACGATTCCCAATTTGAGTCGTTGTGTTTCCATAGTGTGAATGATTTTAGGGGGGCAACCCCTCCCGTTATAGGTTCGGTGATTCAGGTTGATTACATTTCAAGGGGGACGGATTTTCTTTGGTTTCTCGGTTCCTCAAATCCTGAGTCCACTGCAAAAAGGGTTGTGGTCCTGAAGTTTAAAGTTTATTTCTTTGGTTATCAAGGATTTATTCAAATCCTCGATTCCTCAAATCTTCGGTTCCTCGGCGGAATTGGACTTTTTGCAGCAGACTCAATCCTCGGTTCCCTAAATCGCTATTCCTGAAAGTTCATCTCAGGGCCGATGCGGTGGCGCTCCCATTCCACTTTCTTGATCATGGAGATGCTCTGGGAAAGCGAGATGGCGAACAGCCCGGCGATGAAGAGCAGGAAGAGTACCACCAGGCCGAGCCAGACGGGCTTGCCGGCTGCCCAGGTAGCGGCCGTCAGCATCAGCACCCCGTTGATGAGCAGGATGCGCAGGCAGGCTTCCGGGTGGTTGCGCCCCGTGCGCAAGACCAGGTGGTGAATGTGGTTGCGGTCGGCGCTGAAGGGGGAAACCCGCTTCAGGAGGCGCACCAAAAACAGCCGCAGCAAATCGAACACCGGAATGGCGATGACACTCAGACCCAACACCAGGGCATGGGGCTGCGCCCAGTCCCGATAGGCCGTATCGGTGAACTTGACGAAAAACAAGGCCATGAGCCACCCCAACAGGAGCGAGCCGTTGTCTCCCATGAAGGTGCTGGCGCCCCGGCCGTAGTTGTATTTCAAGAACCCGAGCATGGCCCCGGCAAAAGCAAAGGCCAGAAAGGACCAGGCCTGGAGCCCGTGGATGTAGAACAGGCTTCCGAACACCAGGCTGCCGAGCGTGCCGAGGCTGCCCGCCAGCCCGTTGATGCCGTCGATGAGGTTGTAAGCATTGACGATGAGCCCGACGGCCAGCACCGTCAGGGGAAAATTCAAAAACGCGGGGAGCGCCTCCACCCCGAACAGCCCGTACAAACCCTCCAACCGCAAACCCGCCCCATAGAACAGAGCCGCCAGCCCCAGCTGGAGCAGCAGGCGCTTCACCGGGCTGACGCCGAGGAGGTCGTCTTTCAGCCCCACGAAAACCAGCAGGACGGCTCCAAGCGCAACGAATCGAAAATCGCCCCACCACTCCAGTCGCGCCAGCGCGATGACGGTCAGCATGAAACTCAGGAACACACCCAACCCCCCCAGGGCAGGTATGGGGCGCGCATGCTTTTTCCGCTCATCCGGCAGGTCGTACAGGGCCCGGGCATTCGCCACCTCGATGACCTGAGGAATGAGGAACACGGTGAGGGTGAAAGCGAGCACCAGGGCTGTCAGCAATAGGGTCAACATAGCAATTGAGGTGTTTGTCGGACGGGAGACCGGGGGCGCCTCCATCGGTATTGGTTTGTGGAAGGGGGAGCGCTGCGAAAGAGACAGCGTGACGAGCCTTTGAATGGGGAGCAGGAGCTGGGGTGTCTTGTTTGCGAACAAAAGTAGGCGCCGTGCGGGCGCCGGGTGAGGGTATTCGATGAGTGTAACCTGGGGGCGGGAAAACGGGAGGATTCGCGCCGTTTTCGCGGAATGGGGTTTCGGCGGGGCGGAATGCTGTCAAGGGCGGGTGCTCGGGCCGGAAAAAGGGCAAATCCGGTCGTTTCCGGGCTGAGGGCGGGGGTTCATAGAAGGGGGGCGCCGGGCAGGGGGCTTTCCGATTAAAT
>CAZBYX010000170.1:6676-8178 GCA_964496055.1 uncultured Saprospiraceae bacterium | reverse complement strand
CCCTGCCCTCGCCGAATAAAATCCAGTTCGGTCGGCCGCCCTGGGCGGTTGCCCGCAAATTCCGAATCGTGACGTTTCGAGCCGCTGTCGTCGTTTTCAGGGTTTTGCTCTGCGTGGGTTTGGGTTCCCCCGTGTGGGGCCAGGGGTTCCATTTCGGTGCCGACCTTTCCTACGTGAACGAGATGGAGGACTGCGGGGTGGTGTATCGGGAAGGGGGGCAGGCGAAAGACCCCTACCGCATCTTCGCGGAGCACGGCTGCAACCTCGTACGGCTGCGGCTCTGGCACACCCCCTCCTGGTACGACACCCTGAACGCCGGGAAGCGCTACTCCGACCTGGCCGACCTGCGCCGCAGCATTGCCCGCGCCCGCGCCGAAGGCATGCAGGTGCTGCTCGATTTCCACCTCTCGGACAACTGGGCCGACCCCGGCAAACAGCTCGTGCCGAACGCCTGGCTGCCCGTCGTGGATGACCTGCCCCTGCTCGAAGACTCCCTGCACGACTACATCTTCACGACGCTGAGCGCTTTGGCCGCCGAGGACCTCCTGCCCGAGCTGGTGCAAATCGGCAACGAAACCAACAAGGGCATCCTGCTTTCCCCAGAAGACAACCAGGGCTGGGTGCTCGACTGGGAGCGCAACAGCCGCCTGTTCAACGCCGCCATCCAGGCGGTGCGGGAGGTGGAAGCCGCCGCCGGGCGGCCCGTCACCATCGCCATTCACCCCGCCGGCCCCGAAAACGCCGAATGGCTCGTGGACGCCTTCGTCCAGAACGGCGTGACCGACTTCGACCTCATCGGCATCAGCTACTACTGGGCCTGGCACCAACCCACCGACATCGCCCAGACGGGGCAGGTCATCGCCCGCCTGCGCCAGAAATACCCCGACAAGCAGGTCATGATTTTCGAAACGGGCTACATCTGGACCTGGGAGGACATCGACGCCGCCGCCAACATCCTCAACGCCGTCCACCCCGACTACGCCCCGCCCAGCCCCCAGAACCAAAAGCGCTGGCTGGTGGACCTCACCCGCACCGTCATGGAAAACGGCGGCAGCGGGGTCATCTACTGGGAACCCGCTTGGGTCTCCAGCCCTTGCCGAACGCAGTGGGGCCAGGGCTCCCACCAGGAACACGCCACCTTCTTCGATTTCGAATACAACCTCCTCGACGATGGAGGCATCGGCTGGATGAACCACGACTACGGCACCACCGCCGTCGAAACCCCGCCCGAAGCCCGGTGGAAACTACAACCCGCTCCCGACCGACGGAGCCTGCTCCTCACCCTCCCCCCCACCCACCTCGACTCCCTCACCGCCCACCTCTTCGCCCCCACGGGAGAGCGGGTGGCGGTTTGGGATTTGTCCAAGGAACTCCAGTCCCCCGAACGAAAACTATCTTTGCCCGAGCTCCCGAAGGGGATGTATTTCTTCGTCCTCCTTGCACACGGCGAAGTGCTCGGTGCCCGCAAGCTGCCGCTGTGAGGTGGCTGCCCGCGAATGCAT
>CAZBYX010000170.1:0-6576 GCA_964496055.1 uncultured Saprospiraceae bacterium | reverse complement strand
TCGAAAAAGAAAAAATTCGATCACGCACACAAAACGGATGTATGAAACGAAACCTTGAACCCATCGTGCTGGCCATGGCACTGCTGCTTACGGCGGGAGGGCTGTTCGGTCAGCGGACCATCACGGGCACCGTCACGGACGCGGAGACGGGCGAGCCCATGATCGGAGCCAACATCCTCGTCAAAGGGACCAGCTTCGGCACCATCACCGACCTCGACGGCTCGTACAGCCTGGAGGTGCCGGAGAACGCCGAAGCCCTGGTTTTCAGCTACACGGGTTACGCCTCTCAGGAAATACCCCTCGGGGCTTCGAACGTCATCAATGTGGCGTTGACACCGGGCTCCGTGCTGGAAGAGGTCATGGTCATCGGTTACGGGACCGTGAAGAAGGAAGACGCCACCGGTTCGGTGCAATCGGTTTCGACCGAGCAGTTCAACCGGGGCTCCATCACCAGCCCGCAGGAGCTGCTCGCGGGCAAGATTGCGGGGGTGCGCATCACCACCGGCAGCGACCCCGGCGGCGGGGCGCAGATTCGCATTCGGGGCGGCTCCTCGCTCAGCGCCTCCAACGACCCCCTCATCGTGGTGGACGGGGTGCCCGTGGACAACGGCGGCATCGCCGGCGCCCGCAACCCCCTCAACTTCATCAACCCCAACGACATCGAGTCCTTCACGGTGCTGAAAGACGCCAGCGCCACCGCCATTTACGGCTCGCGGGCTTCCAACGGCGTCATCCTCATCACCACCAAGAAGGGCAGTCTGGGGCGCAAAATCGCCGTCGAGTACAACGGGAACGTTTCGGTGAGCAACGCCCTCAAAAAAGTGGACGTGCTGAACGCCACCGAATTCCGCGCCCTGGTCGAAGAGCGCTTCCCCGAAGGGCACGTGGCCCGCAGCCTGCTGGGCTCGGCGAACACCGACTGGCAGGACGTCATCTATCAGTCGGCCCTCGGGCAAGACCACAACCTGAGCGTTGCCGGCGGCATCGGGGTGGTGCCCTACCGCGTTTCACTGGGCTTCACCGACAAGGAGGGCATCCTGATGACGGATGAGTTTCAGCGCTACACCGGCGCCCTCAATCTCTCGCCCGGTTTCCTCGACAACCGCCTGCAGGTGAACCTGAACCTGAAGGCCATGTCCACCGACAACCGCTTCGCCACCCGGGGTGCCATCGGCTCGGCCATCTCCTTCGACCCCACCCAGCCCATCTACGATGAGGGCAACGCTTACGGGGGCTACTTCACCTGGGTGCAGGACAACGGCGACCCCAACACCCTGGCTCCCGCCAACCCCCTGGCCCTGCTCGAATTGCGCAAGGACGTCTCCAACGTCAAGCGCTACCTGGTCAATTCCACGGTGGATTACCGCTTCGGCTTCCTGCCCGAGTTGCGCGCCAACCTCAACCTCGGCTACGACTACTCCACCGGCAGCGGCACGGTGGACGTGCCCGAATTCGCTTCCTTCGCCTACGACGCCCTCGTCGGGGGTGGGGAAAAGACCACCTACGAACAAAAGAAAAAGAACGAGCTGCTGGAGTTCTATCTCAACTACGTGAAGACCTTCGACCGCTTCAAGCTCGACCTCATGGGCGGGTACTCCTGGCAGCGCTTCTTCTTCGAGGACAGCTTCCGCAACAGCAACGTTGCCGGCACCGAAGTGGTGGAAGGCGACAACGCCGGGGAGCTCTTCCTGCTCTCCCTGTTCGGCCGCGCCAACCTTTCCTGGGACGAGCGCTACTTCCTCACCCTGACGCTGCGCCGCGACGGCACCTCGCGCTTCTCGCCCGATGCGCGCTGGGGCTTGTTCCCCGCCGCCGCGCTGGCCGTCAAGCTCATCGACACAGGCGGCAAGGGCACCCTCTCCAGCCTGAAGCTTCGCGCCGGCTACGGCGTCACCGGGCAGCAGGACGTCGGGGGCTTCTACCTCTACCAGCCGCGCTACCTGGCCGGCTTCGACAACGCCGCCTACCAGTTCGGCAATGAGTTCGTCACCACCCTGCGCCCCGAAGGCTACGACGCCAACATCAAATGGGAGGAAACCACCACCTACAACCTCGGCGTGGACTACGGCTTCCTCGATGAGCGCATCTACGGCTCCATCGAGGTCTATCTGCGCAAGACCAAAGACCTCATCAACTTCATCCCCGTGCCGGCGGGCACCAACCTGACCAACTTCCTCAACACCAACGTCGGTGATCTGGAAAACCGGGGCATCGAAATTTCCGTCAACGCCGTGCCCCTCAAGCGGAAAGACCTCACCTGGGACGTGGGCGTCAACTTCACCGCCAACGAGAACGAAATCACCCGCCTGACCGCCACCGACGACCCCAACTACCAGGGGGTGCTGGTGGGGGGCATCAGTGGGGGTGTGGGCAACACCATCCAGATTCACAGCGTGGGCTTCCCCGCCAATTCCTTCTACGTCTTCGAGCAGGTCTATGACGAAAACGGCAAGCCCATCGAAGGGCTCTACGTGGACCGCAACGGCGACGGGCAGGTGAACAACGAAGACCTCTACCGCCTGGAGAAACCCGCCCCCGACTTCTTCGTGGGCTTCACCTCCAACCTGCGCTACCGCAACTTCGAGCTCTCGTTCGCCGGCCGCGCCGACGTCGGCAACTACATGTACAACAACGTCGAGTCCACCAAATCGGACTTCCAGAACCTGTTCCACCCGACGCTGTACCTGAGCAACGTGCACCGCATCGCCACCGAGCTGCGCTTCGAGGTGCCGCAGTTCTTCAGCGACTACTACGTGCAGAACGCCTCCTTTCTGCGGCTCGACCACATCACCCTCGGCTATCAATTCCGGGAAGTGTCGAAGCGCTTGCCTTTCCTGAAGGTCTTCGCCACCGTCCAGAACCCCCTGCTCATCACCGAGTACCGCGGCCTGGACCCCGAAATCGCCGGCGGCATCGACAACAATTTCTACCCCCGCTCGCGGACCTTCCTCTTCGGAGTCAGCGCGCGGTTTCAATGAGGAGTTGAGAGTTGAGAGTTGAGGAGTTGAGAGTTCGAACGCACACCCAAACCAAACCCAAACCCCCACCCAACCCCCACCCAAACCCCCACATCAAATCCTCAAATCCTCATACCCCCAAATCCTCATTTCCTCCGTTCCTCCGACATAAAAATTCAAGCAACCATGAAATACCTCACTTTCAAAAACATAGCACTTCTGGCGGGCGTCCTGTTGGTGTTCGGCTCTTGCTTCAAGGATTTGGACACCGTGCCGTTGGACGAAGACGAAATCACCTCCGCCATCGTGTACGATGACCCCACCAGTTACCGGCGGGTGTTGGCCAAGCTCTATGCGGGGCTGGCGGTGACGGGGCAGCAAGGCCCTTCGGGGCAGCCCGACATCAGCGGCATCGATGAAGGCTTCGGGCAATACCTGCGCGGCTATTGGTACCTGCAGGAGTTGTCCACCGACGAAGCCGTCATCGGCTGGAACGACGCCACCATCAAGAACTTCCACGAACAAGACTGGGACGCCCAGGACGTGTTCATCAATGCTTTCTACAGCCGCGTCTTCTATCAGATTTCCCTGTGCAATGAGTTTCTGCGCGAGACCACCGACGAGAAACTCGACAGCCGCAACGTGGACGCCGCCCTGCGCGCCGAAATCCAGACCTACCGCGCCGAGGCCCGCTTCCTGCGCGCCCTGAGCTACTGGCACGCCCTGGATATCTTCCGCAACGTGCCCTTCGTCACCGAAGAAGATGCGGTGGGGGCCTTCTTCCCGGAGCAAATCAGCGGGCCCGAGCTGTTCAACTACATCGAGTCGGAGTTGAAAGCCATCGAGGGTGAGCTGCTGCCGCCCAGGCAAAACGAGTACGGCCGTGCCGACCAGGCCGCCGCCTGGATGCTGCTGGCCAAGCTCTATCTCAACGCCGAAGTGTACACCGGCACCCCGCGCTACACCGACTGCATCGAGTATTGCAACAAAGTCATCAACGCGGGCTACACCCTCGAACCCGAGTACGCGCACCTGTTCCTGGCCGACAACCACAACAGCTCCGAAATCATCTTTCCCATCGTCTTCGACGGCATCCACACCCGCACCTGGGGCGGCACCACCTTCATCATCCACGCAGCGGTGGGCGGCAGCATGAACCCCGCAGCCTTCGGCATCGACGGGGGCTGGGCCGGCACCCGCACCACCAGCGCCATCGTGAACAAGTTTCCCGCCATCGGCGGCGGCAGTGCACTGGTCGAGCCCTCCGAGGGCAACACCGCCAACTACCCCGTCCTCTACGTGCCGGGCAGCTACCAGGGCTGGGACCCCGCCAACACCTCCACCACCATCACCTCCCCGCTCAACGACGGCGTGTACGAGGGCTACTTCTGGTTCGAGGAGGGCACCAAGTTCAAGGTCACCGACGGGCCCAGCTGGGACGTCAACTGGGGCGACAATGAAGGCGACGGCGTGCTCGATGCCGGCGGCGGCGACATCCCCGTCGATGAAACCGGCTTCTACCGCCTGCAGGTGAACCTCAACGACATGACCTACTCCCTGCTCAAAACCACCTGGGGCGTCATCGGCAGCGCCACCCCCAACGGCTGGGATGCCGACACCGACATGACCTTCGACGTCCTCGAAAACGCCTGGACCATCAACATCGATCTGGTCGCCGGCGAAATCAAATTCCGCGCAAACGACGACTGGGCCATCAACCTCGGCGACAACGGCGGCGACGCCATCCTCGAACAAGACGGCGCCAACATCCCCATCCCCTTCGACGGCAACTACACCATCAAGCTCTACCTCGACAAACCCGACTACACCTACGGCATCGAACAGCCCAGCTTCGACAAGCGCGCCATGTTTTACACCGACGGCCAGACCCTCGAAATCGAGGACATCTCCCAGTTCACCGAAGGCTACGCCGTCACGAAGTTCAAGAACATCACCTCCGACGGCCAGACGGGCTCCGACCTGACCTTCCCCGACACCGACTTCCCGCTCTTCCGCCTGGCCGATGCCTACCTCATGTACGCCGAGGCCGTCTTGCGGGGCGGGAGTGGGGGCGACCTCAACACCGCGCTCGACTACGTCAATCAGCTCCGCGCCCGCGCCTATTCCGACGGCGGCGGCGCCATCACCGCCGATGAGCTGACCCTCGATTTCATCCTCGACGAGCGCGCCCGCGAATTGCTCTGGGAAGCCCACCGCCGCACCGACCTGGTGCGCTACGGGCGCTTCAGCCAGTCGGATTACCTCTGGCCCTGGAAGGGTGGGGTGCCCGAAGGTCGCTCCGTTTCGAGCCACTTCGACATCTACCCCATCCCGGCCGCCGACCTGGGCGCCAACCCCAACCTGAAGCAAAACCCCGGTTATTAATCCTTCCGGGGCGGAAGGGCCGGACGCCGTTCGCCTTTCCGCCCCCGCTCAATGAATCCATAAGCGATGAATTTCAAATATGCTTTCCTCCTGCTTGCGCTGAGCGCCGTCCTGCTCTCCTGCAGCGACGACGACTTCGGCCCCGTCCTCCAAATCGGGGCGGCGCCGCAAATCACCAGCCCGGCTTCCGGCAGCGCCTTCGTGCTCCAGGAAGAGAACGCCGACCAGGTGATGACCACCTTCGAATGGACGGCCGCCGACTTCGGCTTCCAGGCCGCCGTCAGCTACCGGCTGGAGCTGGACCTGGCCGGCAACGGCTTCGAAGATGCTGTCACCCTCGGGGTGGTGAACACCCGCTCCCTCGACGTCATCGTTGGGGATATCAACAACATCCTCCTGACGAAAGAGCTGCCCGGTGAAACCCCCGCCGACATCGAGTTTCGCGTCGTCGCCACCGTGAACGACAACGTGGAACCCGTCGTCTCCGACCCCATCACCCTGACCATCACCCCCTACACCGTCGTCATCGTCTATCCGCAGTTACAAGTTCCGGGTAGCTATCAGGGCTGGGACCCCGCCAACAACAACACCGTCATCTTCTCGCGCAAGAGCGACGGCACTTTCGAGGGGTACATTTACTTCCCCGAAGACGCCACCGAGTTCAAGTACACCGACGGGCCCAGCTGGGACGTCAATTGGGGCGATGACGGCGCCGACGGCACCCTCGACCGCAACGGCGCCAACATCGTCGCCGGCCCCGCCGGCATGTACAAACTCAACGTGGACCTCAACGAATTCACCCACACCTTCCAGCACACCGTCTGGGGCCTCATCGGTAGCGCCACCCCCAACGGCTGGGACTCCGACCAGGACATGAGCTACGACGCCGCCCGCGATGTGCTCACCATCACCCTCGACCTCGTCGCCGGCGAAATCAAATTCCGCGCAAACGACGCCTGGGACCTCAACTTCGGCGACAACGGCGGCAACGGCTCCCTCGAATACGACGGCGAAAACATCCTCATCCCCGAAGACGGCAACTACACCATCGACCTCATCCTCAATCAGCCTCGCTACACCTACACCATCACGAAGAACTGAAGCTCCTCCTTTATTCATCACAAGCGGGTCCGGATGCACCTTCCGGACCCGCTTTTTTTCTACCCCCCCAACCCTTTCCCGCCCTCGCCCCGTCTTGGGGAGTGAGGATGATGGTTGTTCGTTGTTCGTTGGG
>CAZBYX010000169.1:0-8194 GCA_964496055.1 uncultured Saprospiraceae bacterium | reverse complement strand
AGAGGAGCGCAGTCGGCTTGACCGTATGGCTTGACCGTATGGCTTGACCGTATGGTTCACCCTGTGGTTCAAACAAACCCAACCCCAAACCCCTCGGAACCTCGGAACCCTGAAACCTTTTTAGCCGTATGGCGAAACCTGATCCTCTGGGGGTAACTCTGGCTTGACCGTATGGTTCATTCTGTGGTTAAAACTCACCCAAACCTCAAACCTCCCACCCTCCCTTCGATTTTACGGTTTTACAGTTTTACGATTTTACATGAAGTGGCGCGAGTGGGAGGCAATTTATTTCCATTTGTCTCAATGTCTTGCCCATCGCACACCCATCGTACAAAAAAAGCCCGGGCAAGGGAAGCCCGGGCCAAACAAAGCAAGTGTTCAATGGCGGAGCCGAAAAGGTGGGACGGCTCCACAAGCGAATAGCGGGGTGGGAAGGCAATGTGTCAGCGGTGTCGGGGCGTGTTCGTTCAGTCGGCCCGGTCGTGGAGGAAGGAGTTGTTTTCCTTCAGGCCGGGTTCTTCGTCGTCGTCGGAGATGGTCCATCGGGAGCGGGGCTCTTCGGAGGAATGGGGCACGTCGTCGAGGACGACGCCGCGGCGCTTGTAGGCCGGCTCGTTTTCGAGCTCGGAGATGATTTGGGGGTTGGTGAGTTTGGGGGTGAGGTTGCGCAGGCGTTCGCGGCGTTTGCGGTCTTTTTCCCGCTCGCGTTGAATTTCCTCCTGGGAGGGTTCTTCCCGGGGCTCGTCGTTGATGTAGGGCTCCTCGAAAGCGCTCTGGTGATACTTTTTGATTTGGTCGCGCACGTCGTCGAATTCGAGGGTGGCGCCGGAGGCGGCTTTTTCATCTTCTTCGAAGCCGATGGCGCGGAAGGCGGATTTGTCCTGGCGGTCGTCGCCGTCGAGGGAAACGCGGACTTTGCCTCCGGAGCGCTCTTTGCGGGCGGCGGGGGCCTGGTTGCTTTCGAATCCGGTGGCGATGACGGTGACGCTGAGCTTTTCGCCCAGGTTTTCGTCGAAGCAATTCCCCCAGATGAGGTTGGTGCCGTAGCCGGCCTCCTCCTGGACGAACTCGGTGATTTCGAAGATTTCGTCCATGGTCACTTCCTTGGTGCCGGAGGTGATGTTGAGCAGGATGTGCTGGGCCCCGCGGATGCAGTTGTCTTCGAGCAAGGGGGAGCTGAGGGCTTCGTCCACGGCGCGTTTGGCGCGGTCTTCGCCTTCGGCGGTGGCGGTGCCCATGATGGCCACGCCGCTGCCCCGCATGACGGTGTTGACGTCCTCGAAGTCCACGTTCACGTAGCCGGGCACGGTGATGATTTCGGCAATGCCCTTGGCGGCGGTGGTGAGGATGTTGTCGGCCTGGGAGAAGGCGCTGGTCAGGGAGAGGTTGCCGTAAATCTGGCGGAGCTTGTCGTTGGAGATGACGATGAGGGTATCGACGTGCTTTTTGAGCTCCTGCAGCCCCTGATGCCCCTGGTGGGTGCGTTTGCGCCCCTCGAAGGTGAAGGGCAGGGTGACGATGCCCACCGTGAGGATGTCCATTTCCTGGGCCGTTTTGGCGATGATGGGCGCGGCGCCGGTTCCCGTTCCCCCGCCCATGCCGGCGGTGATGAACAGCATGCGGCAATTGTCGGACAGGAACTCGCGCACCTCCTCGATGCTCTCCTCACAGGCCCGGGCCCCGATTTCGGGTTTGGACCCCGCCCCCCGCCCATCCGTCAGGTGGGGCCCCAACTGGATTTTCGTGGGTACGGGGCTGAGTTGCATGGCCTGGGCATCGGTGTTGCAGATGGCGAAATCCACCCCCACGATACCTTGCTTGTACATGTGGGTGACGGCATTGCTGCCCCCGCCACCAACGCCGATGACCTTGATGATGGGGCTTTCCGGCGTTGCGTCTTCCATAAGTTTGAAAATCATGGCTCAAAAGTTTTTTCCCCAAACGGGGCGCCAGTAAGTTTTTTTTTATCTCCGCTGATTCGCTGGAGGATTCGAGCAGTTTGGACGGTGCGGTCTGTCCGGGAGGCGGCCGAAAGACACACACCTACCCCTCAGCGGGTTGGAGGGGCGGGTCAAGCGGTGGGGCTTCCCCACACCGCCCCCCGCCTCCCCTTCGTCGGGGGTTTTGGGGGACGAGAGCGCCTTCCTCCCGAACCCAGGGGGCGGGAGGTCGTCGCCGGGTCCTTGCAGTTTCAAAATTCGACGTCGGGAGCGGCCTCGAACCACTCCTTGGTTTTGCGCAACAGGTTGCTCAGCAGGTTGCCGTTTTCTTCTTCGGCGTCCTCCTTTTCGGGTTCCTTTTCGGGTTCGGGGGCTGCTTTGTAGGGGCGGATGCGGCCGGCTTCCAGGTCGTCCAGCCCTTTCAGCAGCAGCCCGATGGCGGTGGAGAACAGGGGGCTGCACAGGCGTTCGGAATAGCCGTGCGCCAGCTGTTCGATGGGCAGGCCGATACGGCAGGGCTTGCCCGTATGGAATTCGGTCAGCTTGTCGATGTGGTTGAGCAGGGAGCCGCCGCCCGTCAGGACGATGCCCCCGATGAGCTTGTTGCCGTGCCCCGAGCGGTTGATTTCCCAGACGACCAGGTCGAGGATTTCCTCCACCCGCGCCTGAATGATGCGCGCCAGGTTCTTCTCGGCGATTTCTTTCGGGGGGCGGCCCTTCAGCCCGGGAATGGTGATGATGCGGTTGTCGAAGACTTCCTCCGCCAGGGCGGAACCGAACTTGACCTTGAGCTTTTCGGCCTGGTCTTTCATGACCAGGCAGCCTTCCTTGATGTCTTTGGTGATGATTTCCCCGCCGAAGGGGATGACGGCGGTGTGGCGGACGATGCCGTCGCAGTAGATGATGACGTCGGTGGTGCCGCCGCCCATGTCCACCAGGGCGATGCCGGCTTCTTTCTCCTCGTCGCTCAGCACGGCGGTGGCACTGGCGATGGGTTCGAGGGTGAGGGAAGCCACCTTCAAACCCGCCCGCTCCACACACTTGCCGATGTTGTTGAAGGAGGTCTGCTGCCCCGTGATGATGGTGAAGGTGCCCTCCAGCCGAACCCCCGACATGCCGATGGGGTCGAGAATGCCTTGCTCCCCGTCCACGGTGTATTCCTGGGGCAAGACGTGAAGGATTTTTTCGCCGGGAGGCAGAACCATCTTGTTCATGTCCTGGATCAGCCGGTCGATATCGGCCTGAGAGATTTCCGTCAGGGTGTTTTCGCGGGTGACCATACCGGGCTGGCGGATGCTCTTGATGTGCTGCCCCGCGATGCCGACGTGTGCCTGGTGGAAGGTCATGTCCGCCTGACGGGAAGCCTCATTGACGGCGGCCTGGATGGCCCGGGAGGTTTTCTCGATGTTGGTGACCACCCCCCGCATCACGCCTTCGGAGGGCACGACGCCGACCCCCAAAACTTCCAGCTTGCCGTGTTCGTTGCGCCGGCCGGCGATGGCGATGACCTTGGTCGTCCCGATATCGAGCGCCAGGATGGGTTCGTGTTGGAGGTTCTGTTCATTCATGGCGAAACATTTTTCAAGAGTTTGGAGGCAATGGTTTTCGGGGCGGCGGCTCGGGGCCGCGCAGGCTCAGCGTTTTTCACACACCACCTGCCCCCGGTACTTCAAATTGATGGTTTTGTATTTCTGCCATCCCTCGTAAGGGATACCTTGCTCGTAGAAAATTTTCAGGCGGCGGAATTTGTCTTCCAGGTTTTCGGGGCGGCCCAGCAGGATTTTTTGGTCGCCCACCTTGGGGATGAGGGTGCATTCGCCGCGCCGCACGTCCACCTGCTCGATGAGCGCGCTGAGGAACTCGTCTTGCCGGATGAACTCCACCAGGCGGAAGAGGTCTTTCAGCAGGTGCTTTTCTTTCTGGAGGAATTCGGGGGTGTAGGGCGGTATCTGCCCCGTAGCCACGAGCACGCGCGCCGTGAAGTGCGGCGAAAGGGGCATCTTTTGGCCCTCCTCGTCCAGGTAGTAGTTCAGGCCCATCTCGTCGAGGATGCGCACCACGGGCCGGCGCTGGACGATGTCGAGGTGCAGGTAATTGAGCGCGTCGAGGTGCACCTCGGCGTCGCGAACGAAGGGGTCGTACTCGAGGACGCGCTCCACGCGACGCAGGTCCACCCGGGAAAGGGGTTGCCGTTCGAGGTCGAAGCCGAAGCTGCGCTGGAGCAGCTGGTGCACGTCGCCGGGCGTCAGCAGGCGGTAGCCGCCGGGCAGGGGCTCGATTTCGATTTCCACGCCGGCCACGGTGCTCTCCTCCTTGCGCTCCAGGGCGGAGACCAGCAGGAAGAGGAAGGTGAACACCAGGGTCACCCAACCGATTCGCTTCAGACTTTCGAAAAGTTCGGGGCGCATAAGCGCTGATTTTCAATTTCGTTGGCGCATCCACTGCGCAATGGGTGCCACGAGGGCGTCGATGTCGCCGGCTCCGAGGGTGAGCAAGACCTCCGGGGGGCGTCGTTTGAGGGTATCGAGCAGTTGCTCCTTCGAGAGGAGCTGCTTGTTCGGGTTGTTCATCTGCTCGAAAATGAGCCGGGAACTGACCCCCGGCAGGGGTTCTTCCCGGGCGGGATAGATGTCGAGCAGATAGATTTCGTCGAGCGCGTCGAGGGCTCGGGCGAAGCCCGAGGCGAAGTCGCGGGTGCGGGTGTAGAGGTGGGGTTGGAAGGCGCCGGTCAACTTCTTGCCCGGGAAGAACTGCCGCGCGGCTTCGATGGCCGCCTGCAGCTCGGTGGGGTGATGGGCATAGTCGTCGATGATGACGCACTCGGGGCTTCGGAACACCACCTCGAAGCGGCGTTTGATGCCCCGGAAAGAAGCCAGCCCCCGGCGCAGCCCTTCTTCCGCAGCGCCCAGGCTGCCAGCCACGGCGAGGGCGGCCACGGCATTCTGGGCGTTGTGGCGCCCCGGCAAGGGGAAGCGCATGCCTTCCCAATGGATGCCGAGGTGCGGGGCTTCGAAGTCGAAGACCATAGCCGCCCCTTCGACGCGCAGGTTTCGCCCCCGAAACTCGCCGGTCTCCAGGCCGAAAGTCTGGAACCGGAAGCCGGGCAGCAGGGGGCGCAAGGGCTCGTGCACGAAGATGTTTCCCTGAGGCGGCACCCGGCGCAAGAAGGCGCGGAAACCGCTTTCGAGCATCTCTTCGTGCGTTCCGTAGATGTCAAGGTGGTCGGGGTCCATGCTCGTCAGCACGGCCGTATCGGGTTGGAGGTGGAGGAAGGAGCGGTCGTACTCGTCGGCTTCCACCACCAGGAAGGGGCTGTTCCCCTCCACGTAGTTGCTGTCAAAGTCCAGGGCGATGCCCCCGAGAAAGGCGCTGCAATCCACGCCGGCGCTGCGCAACAGGTGGGTCAGCAGGGCCGAGGTGGTGGTTTTGCCGTGGGTTCCCGCCACCGCCAGGGTGCGGTACTTTCGGCTGAGCAAGCCCAGCACTTCGGCACGCTTCAGCAGGGGGAGCCCCCGTTCGAGCAAATACCTGCGCTCGGCGTGCTCGGCCGGGATGGCCGGGGTGTAAATCACCGCATCCAGCCCGGCGGGTATTTTCCCGACGTCCTCCTCGTAGTGAATGTGCATGCCCTCTCGTTCGAGGGTGCGGGTCAGGGGTGTGGGGGTGCGGTCGTAGCCGTGAATTTCACAGCCGCGGCGGGCGAACCAGCGCGCCAGGGCGCTCATCCCGATGCCTCCGATTCCGAGGAAGTAGAGGCGCTGCCAGCCTTCCGGGTCAGTGGCTTCCAGGTGCATGAGCGGCGGCATTGTGTGCCAGGCGCAGGACCTGCTCCGCGATGCGTTGGGCGGCGTCGGGTCGGGCCAGGGCACGAATGTTCTTTTGCAGTCGTTCGAGCGTTTCGGGCTCATCGAGCAGTTGCAGGGCACGGGGGCCGAGCTCCCGTTCGGCGGCCGCGTCCGGCAGGAGGACGGCGGCGCCGTTTCGGACCAGGGCCTCGGCGTTGCGCGTCTGGTGGTCTTCGGCCACATTGGGCGAAGGGACCAGCAAGGCGGCTTTGCCCGCCAGGCTCAGCTCCGAAATGGTGATGGCACCCGCCCGGGCCACGACGAGGTCGGCCAGGGCATAGGCCAGGTCCATCCGTTCGACGTAGGGCAGCAGCCGCACGTTGGGCAGGGCGGCCGTGGCGCTTTGTTCCATTTCCCGGGCATAGAGCCGCCCGCACTGCCAGAGCACCTGCACCTCGGGGCGTTGCCGCAAGGACTCGGCCATGGCGACCAGCGCCTGGTTCAGGGTGCGGGCGCCGAGGCTGCCTCCGAAGACGAACAGCGTCTTCCGACCGGGGTCCAACCCGAACACGCGGGCGGCCTCCGGGCGTTTGGTTTCCAAGCCCTGGAAAATTTCTGCGCGGACGGGGTTGCCCGTCAGCAGCAGCTTTTCCGCCGGAAACCAGCGCTCCATCCCCTCGTAGGCCACGCAAATGCAGCGGGCTTTGCGCCCCAGCAAGCGATTGGTGACCCCGGGGTAGGAGTTCTGCTCCTGCAGCAAAAGGGGGATGCCCATGCGGGCTGCCCATTCCCCCACGGGGCCGCTGGCGTAGCCCCCCACCCCCACCACCACGTCGGGGCGGAAGCGGCGCAGGATGCGGCGGGCTTGCCACAGGCTGCTCAGCAGCAGCAGGGGAAACAACAGGTTCCGCCATGTCAATCGACGCTGGAAGCCGGCAATCCTCAACCCCTCGATGGGGTAGCCGGCCGCAGGAACTTTTTCCATTTCCAGCTTGCCCCGCGCCCCGACGAAACGAATCTCGGCATCGGGTTGCAGGGCTTTTATCGCATCGGCAATGGCGATGGCGGGGTACACATGCCCGCCGGTTCCACCGCCACTGATGAGAACTCTCATTCGTCAAGATTTTTCCGGGCGCTCTCTCCGCTCCCGGCGGCCTTCGCCGCGCTCTTCCCGCCCCTCGCTTCGCCCTTCCGAGCGCTCGCCTTTCGGAATGCTCCCCCGCCCGCTCTCCACCGCCTTGCTCACACTCAGGATGACCCCGAAAAACAGGCAGGTGAATATCAGCGAGGTACCGCCCATGCTCACCATCGGCAGGGTCACCCCCGTGACCGGGATGAGGTGCACGCTCACAGCCATGTTCACCAAAGCCTGCACCACCAATGTGATGACGAACCCGATGGCCGCCATGGCCCCGAAGCTCTTGTCGCTCAAGGTCAACAGGCGCACCCCTCGAAACAGAAACATGAGGTAGAGCATCAGCAGGGTATAAGCCCCCACCAGCCCGTATTCCTCGCAGATGATGGCATAGATGAAGTCGGCATACGGGGCGGGCAGGAAATTGCGTTGCGTGCTGTTGCCCATGCCCACCCCGAACCACTCCCCGTTGGCAATGGCGATCTTGGCCTGCTCCACCTGGAAGCCCCCGTCGGGGTCGGTGCGGAACTCGGCCACCCGGTTGATCCAGGTCTCCGAACGCACCACCTCGGGAAAGAACTGCCCCAGGGTGATCAGAAAGGTGAAGACCACCATCCACAAAAAGGCGAGCAAGCCGATGTACTTGAGCGAGACCCGCCCGATGAACATCATGAAGGCACAGGTGGTGAACAAAAGCATGGCGGTGCTCAGGTCGGCCGGCGCGATGAGCCCGCAAATGAGCAGAATGGGCACGATGATGGGCAGGAAGGCGTCCTTGAATTCGGTGATGTAATCCTTTCGGCGGGTGATTTCCCGCGCCACCCAGAGGATGAGGGCGAACTTGGCGAAATCCGAGGTCTGGAAAGTCAGCCCCACGTAGGGCAGCTCGATCCAGCGCCGCGCCTGATTGACGTCCTCCCCCAGAAGAATGGTGTAAAGCAGCAAGGGTACAGCCAACACCAGCAGGTAGGGGGCTGCGATGTTGTAGCGCATGTAGTGCATCTTGTAGCCCAACCACATGAGGAACAGGCCGAGCCCCAGAATGCCGAGATGCTTGAAAAGAAACGCCTCCGTATCGCCACCGCGGTAGCGAAACGCCAGCGCCCCCGTGGCGCTGTACACCGCCAGGATGGAGAACAGGCTCAGGATGAAAATGATCATCCAGATGACCTTGTCGCCCTGAAGGTTCGCGTAAAGCCTTTTTCCCAAATTCTCGGTCATCGCTTGCGATTGAAGGGTTGCGGGGTGGGAGTTGGGAGTTGGGGGTTGGGAGTTGAGAGTTGAGAGTTGAGAGTTGGGGTTGGGGTTTGAAGTTTGGGGTTGGTGGGAGGGAG
>CAZBYX010000168.1:0-8228 GCA_964496055.1 uncultured Saprospiraceae bacterium | reverse complement strand
AGCCACGAGCCACCAGCCACGAGCCACCATTCCCCCCTCCCATACCCCAACCCGAACCACCAACTGTATACCGACCGCAAACCAACCGTACACCCATTGTTCATCCGGTGTTCAGTGATACTTCTTGTACAGTTTGGCGAGGGGGGTTCGGGTCAGGCGGCTTTCCAGCCACATGGACAGGTACTTGATCACCAGGTCCTGGCTCCAGCCATTATTCGAGATTTGCCGGAGCTTTTCCTGGAGATGCTGCATGAGTTCTTTGCGTTTGCCGTAGGGTGGGGCTTTGGCAATTTGGCTCAGGTCTTTCACCAGGTCGAAATAGGGGGTATGGGTGGGGATGTCGAACTTTTTGCGAAGGTTTTTACGGATTTGGTTGAAGGAAAGCCCCAGATCCTGGTCATCCACCTCCAGCTTGGCCAGCAAGTCCAGGAAGTGCATGAGCAAGCGGGCATCGCGGCGAGGGCTACCGGCAGGCAGGTCGAGGAGCTTGCGGGTCCAATTTTTCATTTCCCGAAAATCTTCCTTCAGAAACAGGACGATGACGACATTGGTGAAGATGGCAATCCAGGATTTGGGGTCGTTGTAGTAAGCCTTGCCGGAGGCATCCACCTCGCGGATGTGCTCGCGGGCCTGGTCGAGTTGTTCGGTGAGGATGAAATAGGAGAGGAGGTAGAGGTGGCGGGTCGTGAGCCAGAGTACTTGCCCGTGTCTGTCTTGTTCGGACAGGGAGGGCGGGTTCTGCAAGAGGGGCTCCACCTTTTCGGGGCTTCCGGCCAACAAATACAGCCCCATCAAATTGGACAGGTCGCCGATGAAGTGCGAATAGTATTCCTTTTTGAGTTGCCGGTTGTTTTCCCACCAATCCAGGGCCTGTTCCAGAGCCTGGATGGCGGCCGGGTAATCCCCGTTCACCAGATGGTGGAGGTACAGGGTGGCGAAGTATTTCCGTTGCGCAAGGGGGGGGAGGGTTTGCGGATCGGTGATTTCATCGAGTAGAGCTCGATACCGCTCCAATGGGGATTCGGTCGTTTCTTCCCCGGGCACCAACCCGCGCCGCTGGAGGAGATAGACCCAGTCGTAGGCTTCAAAGACCCGCCATTCCTGTGCCCATTGGTTCCAGAACGTGTTGCCCGCCGCCAGCTGGCGTTGGAGCGTTTGCTCGTACTGGGCCGGGGGATCCAGGCGATTCAACTCCCGCTCGAGCAAGTTTATTTCGAGCAAATGCGGCAGGGTGTGCAACTGGCGGGCCAGGTGCTCGGCTTCCTGCAGGCGCTCGCGGGCTTCCTGGTACAAACCCCGCTCCTTGAGGTAGCGGGAATCGGCGATCAGCCCCTGTATTTTCAGCGAATTGTAGTTGTTGTAATGGAATTGCCGAATGCAAGACAGGAGCTGTTCGTAAAGTTGCTTTTGCAGGCTGCTCAGGTTTTGCCCCGCAAACGCCCGCTTCAGGGCCTCCCAGTCGAATTCTTCAGCGGCATTCAGTACCTGGAAGAGGCGGTAATACTGGCCGGCCCGCGGGTCGTCCTTTTTCGTTTGGGAGAAATAGCGCTTCTCGTGTCTGCTCATGCGCTGAATGAGCAAAAACACCCGATCCTTTCGAGAAGACTGCCGTTGCCCCATAAAATTGACTCCAGGGAGAGGGTTTGCCTCTTGACTTGATTGAACTTCCGGATTGTTTTACAGTGATGTTTTAGGAAGGGGTTGAGTGTGCAAAGTAAAAATTTTCCGCCTCGGAACTTTATTGTTAAAGGATTTTTTCAGGATGCGTTCCATTGTGTCAATTGATGGGTTGGAGTAAGTAAGGTTTTGGTTTTCAGCTATTTGTGTACCTGATTGGGCGAAAACGAAGGGGCGTTTCTCGCTTCGAGAAAAGATGAAAGGAAAATATTCCTGAGTTGCAAGTTTAATAACAAGGTGTTTGCGAGATTGTAGTGCCCGCCCGGCTCCAATACCTTTGAAGCATCGAAGGAAACAAAGCAGGTGTTCAACAATGGCACAGGATTCGGCGAATGTTGGATGGATTTTGGTAGGCATGTTAGAATGATATTTTGTACTGGAAGAGAACAGGGATATGAGTCAGAATGAGTATCGAACGAAATACCTTGAAAGACCAAATCCCAAAGAACCAACCCCAAAAAACCCTTTTTTTCCTTCCTGCTATCATTTTTGGCCATATCCAAGGGCCGGCTTAGTTAGCCCCAGAGTCTGCTGGAATCCATTCCGGCAGGCTTCTTTCGTGATACCTCCATTCGGCTGGTGAGTGAAATCCAGCCCCACAGATTGCAATCGAGCGGAGCGAAGCGGGTGGGTTAGACGAAGGTGTGCAGGAGCGCACTTTTCAGGTGGGGTACGGCATTGAAGGAGAGGAGGGAAAAGCGCGAATCGGTAAAGAGGAATTCGCTGATGCTGGCATTGAGAACGCGGGTGTTCAACTCCATAATCTTGCCGTCGTCTTGCAGTTGCAGGGCCTGGGCGACCGCTACGGCGGTGGGTCCGCCGGAAGTGAAAACGATGGCTTCGCATCCCCGGCCGCAGGTTGTGCGCAGGGTTTTCAGCGCCCGGGCAACGCGCAGCTTGAAGGCGGGCCAGCTTTCCAGGTGTTGGGGTTGGGGCGGGAGCAAGCCCTGCGCCCAGCGAACCATCACGTGGTTGAAGATGCGCAGGTGGTATTTGGCGGCGGCTCCATTGGAGGCGGTTTTTCGCTGATGCCATTCGCGCACCTGCTCATCGGTTTGCAACAGCTGGGGCAAGAGGGCGCGCAAAACCGCCGGCCCCTGATGCTCGGCCCACTCGGGCAGGATGCGGGCCTGCGGAAAAGGCACCCCTTCCTGCGCAAAGACCTCCGCGACGATTTCAGCCGTCTGGCGCTGCCGCTTCAACGGCCCGCAGAAAACGTGCTGAAAGCGGCGGCCCTGCTCCACCAGGTGCCGGCCCAGCAGCTCCACCTGCTGCCGCCCCAATTCGGAGAGGCGGTCGTAATCCTCGGTGCCCAGGGAGGCTTGCCCGTGTCGTATGACCAGTAACCTGCTCATCAAAGGGTTGGGTTCAGGGTTCCTGGGGGTGGTCGGCGCCGAGAGAGGCTTTCGTTACGGCCGGTTGGGACTCAGGAGCCGTGAAGACCACCGCGATGAATTCGGCGATGCAGGCCGGGCGGCGTTCCCCCTCGATTTCGAAGGTGACCTTCAGTTTCAGGCGGGCGGCTTTGCGCAGGCTCTGGTATTCCATCAGGGCGATGCGGCCACGCAGGCGGGCGCCCACGGGCACCGCCTTTGGAAAACGCACGCGGTCCAGGCCGTAATTGATGCCCAGGGCGGCGTCCTCGATGTGGTAGGCTTCGTAACAGAATTTGCTGGCCAGGGAAAGCACCAAAAACCCGTGCGCCACCGTGGTCTTGTAGGGGGAGAATTGAGCCGCCCGCCGGGGGTCGGTGTGAATCCACTGGAAGTCTTCGGTGGCCTGGGCGAAGGTGTCGATTTTTTCCTGGGTGATGGTCACCCATTTGGTGAGCCCCAGTTCTTTGCCCACGTAGGCTTCCAGGTCGCTGACCTGGGAGACCCGCGTGCTGTAAGGCTTCTCGTCCGTTTTGGGTTGGGCCATGATTGGGAATTTTCTCAGCGGTTATGAATCGGATGCATTTTCCTGCTCGGGAGCCTGAAAGTACGGAGTTCCGGGCGGTCTGGCCCCTCACCCCAACCTCTTGCCCGGTCCTTCCCACCTCTCAGGCCCTCGACGGGGATTTCTTTCGTACAACGGCGCGCCGAAGCGCAAAATTGGCAAGCCGAACGGAAAACGGCCCTCCGCAAGCGGACATTCCCTCCTCTCAACCGGGCAGGGCGGCTTCGCCTTCGGCGGCTTGCACCTCCTCCAGCAAGCCCTGCAGCAAATGGCGGGCTTGGCGCAATCCCCGCACCCCCTCCTTGACGAGCAGCAGGTGCCGCGGGCTTTTCTTGATGTGCAAGCCCCACTGTTTGCCCTTGCTGCCGATGAGCTGGAAGACTCGCTGGAAGGTCCGGCTCTCGTAGTACGGCGACTGGGGGTTTTCGACGAAATAGCAGCGCAGCTTGCCCTTCTTGAGAATGATGCGCTCGAAGCCCAGCGCCCGGGCTTCCCAGCGCAGGCGCAAGCCCTCGAACAACTCCTCGACCTGGGGGGGCAGCGGGCCGAACCGGTCGCGCAATTGCTCCCCGAAGCGGCTCAGGGTGGCTTCGTCTTCGATTTTGTCCAGCTCGGTGTAGAGGCTCAGGCGTTCCTGCGTGCTGCTGACGTATTCGTCGGGGATGAGCATTTCCGCATCGGTGTCGATTTGCACTTCGCGCACGAAATCGCGGCGTTTTTCCAGCTCCTCGGCGAACAGCTCTTTGAATTCGTTCTCCTTCAGCTCCTGGATGGCTTCCTCCAGAATTTTCTGGAAGGTCTCGTAGCCGATTTCCGCGATGAAGCCGCTTTGCTCCGCCCCCAGGAGGTTGCCGGCGCCGCGGATGTCCAGGTCGCGCATGGCGATTTCGAAGCCGCTGCCCAACTCGCTGAACTCCTCGATGGTCTGCAGGCGCTTGCGGGCATCGGGGGTGAGCACCGATTTCGGGGGCGAGAACAGATAGCAGTAGGCTTTCTTGTTGCTGCGCCCGACGCGCCCGCGCAACTGGTGCAAGTCGCTGAGGCCGAACTGATGCGCATCGTGGATGATGATGGTGTTGGCGTTGGGAATGTCCAGCCCGTTCTCCACGATGTTGGTGCTCACCAGGACGTCGTACTCCCCCTCGATGAATTTGATGAGGGTGCGCTCCAGCTCCTTGTTGTCCATTTGGCCGTGGGCCATGGCGATGTCTACGTCGGGGCAAAGGCGGCGCAGCATGGCCACCACCTGGGGCAGGGTTTTGACCCGGTTGTGCACGAAGAAGACCTGCCCGCCGCGGTGCACCTCGAAGTAGATGGCATCGCGGATGACCTCCTCGTTGAAGACCCGCACCTCGGTGTGGATGGGTTGGCGGTTGGGGGGCGGGGTGCGGATGATGCTCAGGTCGCGCGCCGCCATGAGGGAAAATTGCAGGGTGCGGGGGATGGGGGTGGCGGTGAGGGTGAGGGTGTCCACATTGACCTTCAGGCTGCGGAGCTTTTCCTTGGCCGCGACGCCGAACTTCTGCTCCTCATCGATGATGAGCAAGCCCAGGTCCTTGAACTGCACTTGCTTGCCCAGCAAGGCGTGCGTGCCGATGATGATTTCGATGCGGCCCTCGGCCAGCTCCTCGAAAATCCGGCGTTTCTGGGCGGCCGTCTTGAAGCGATTGACGAACTCCACTTTCACTCCGAAAGGCTCGAGGCGCTCGCGGAAGGTCTTGTAGTGTTGCAGCGCCAGGATGGTGGTGGGCACCAGCACGGCCACCTGCTTGCCCCCCACCACCGCCTTGAAGGCGGCCCGCACCGCCACTTCCGTCTTGCCGAAACCCACGTCCCCGCACACCAGCCGGTCCATGGGGCAGGGTTTGCACATGTCTTCCTTGACGTCCTGGGTGGCTTTGAGTTGGTCGGGGGTGTCTTCGTAGAGGAAGGAAGCCTCCAGCTCGTTCTGGAGGTAGCCGTCGGGGGGGAAGGCGAAGCCGGCGGAGGCTTTCCGGCGGGCATAGAGCTTGATCAGTTCGCCGGCGATGTCCTTGACTTTCTTTTTGGTCTTGTGTTTGAGGCGGGCCCAGGCGTCGCTGCCCAGCTTGCTCAGTTTGGGGGGCGTGCCGTCTTTGCCGACGTACTTGGAAATCTTGTGCAAGGCGTTGATGGACACGTACAGCACGTCCTTGTTTTTGTAGAACAGCCGGACGGACTCCTGCACGTGCCCGTTGATTTCGATTTTTTCCAGCCCCGAGTACCTGCCGATGCCGTGATCGATGTGGACGACGAAATCCCCGGGCTGCAAATCGCGCAGCAGCCGCAGGTTGAGGGCTTTGTCTTTGGTGAAGCCCTGCCGCAGGCGGTACTTGTGGAAGCGCTGGAAAATCTGGTGGTCGGTGTAGCAGGCCACGCGGGCTTCGGGGTCCACGAAGCCGGCGTGGATGGCGTGCAACACGGGATGGAACTGCACCCGGGCGTCCAGGTCGTGGAAGATGGCCTCGAAGCGGTCCACCTGCTTGGGGTTGTCCGTGAACAGGTAGTTTTCCAGGCCCTGGCGCTGGTTGCCCTGCAGGTGCTCGATGAGCAGGGAGAAGTTTTTGTTGAAGCTGGGCTGCGGCACCCCTTGAAAGGAGAGCTCCTCGGCGGGGCGGAGGTGTTCGCCCGGCGGCTGGAGCAGGAGCAGGGGGAAGCGCTCCAGTTGGCTCATGAGCGCGTTGGGGGGGAGGAAGGCCCGGTCGCGGAAGATTTTCTCCAGCTCTGGGTCTTCGTGCAGGGGTGCCTGCGGTGCGAAGGCATCGGCCTTTTCGAAGCAGTCGAGCATGCGGTCGAGCAGCATCCCGAGGTCGGCCACCCAGACGAGGCTGTCCGTGGGCAGGGCTTCCAACAAGGAGACCTTGTCGCCCCCCTCGAAGCGGGTGTTTTGGTTGGGCACGATGCTCAGAAAGGCGATGTTCCGGATGGAGAGCTGAGTCAGGGGGTCGAAGGTGCGGATGGATTCCACCTCCTCGTCGAAAAGCTCCAGGCGGTAGGGGTACTCGTTGCCGTAGGAGAAGATGTCCACGATGCCCCCCCGAACGGCGAACTGGCCCGGTTCGTAAACGAATTCCTCGCGCCGGAAGCCGTACTCGCCCAGCATTTCGATGAGGAAGTCCAGGTCCACCGCTTCGCCCGTCTTGATTTCGATGCGGTTCTTGGCCAGCAGGCCCGGCGCCACCACTTTTTCGAACAGGGCTTCGGGATAACTGACCACCACCTGGGGGGTGGGGCGGGTACTGAGGGCGTTGACCACCTCGGTGCGTTCCAGGATGTGGGCGGTGTTGAGCTTTTCGAAGAAGAGGGGGCGCTTGAAGGAGTCGGGGAAGAACCGTGCCGCGCCCTTGTGGAGCAGCCCGCTGAGGGTGTTTTGCAGGTAGGCGGCGTCCTCCTTGGTGGGGGCGATGAACAGATGGGTGCGGGGGCGGGCGGCGTACAGAGCCGCCAGGTAGAAGGCCGCCTGCGCTCCCTTGAACCCCGACAGCAAGAGGGGCCGGGGCTCGTCGCGTTCCAGCGCCCGGAGCAGGCGTTGAAACGAGGGGGCCTGCTGGAATTTTTCAATCAGGTTGGCGAGGTTCTTCTCCACGGTCGGGTGCGGGTTGCGGGGGAAGGCGGGTTTGCCTTCCGCCCGGAAGTTCAGGGCAAAGGCTGCAAAGGTAGCCAAAGGCGGCTCAATCCTCGGGGCTGTACTTGCCGGACAAATCGTAGTTGGGGGTCAGTTCGCTGGCGCCGCCGTCGCTGTAGAAGTTGTTGATGATGCGCACGACCTCCTCGGGCTCGTCCACGATGTGGAAGAGGTGCAGGTCTTCGGGGCTGATGTTGTGCGCCTCGTTCAGCACGGTGGCTTCCAGCCAGTCGCGCAGGCCGCTCCAGAATTCGGAGCCCACCAGCACCACCGGCACCTGCGTGATTTTCTTGGTTTGCACCAAGGTCAGCACTTCGAAGATTTCGTCCAGGGTGCCGAAGCCGCCGGGCAGCACCACGAAGGCTTGCGCATACTTGACGAACATGACCTTGCGCACGAAGAAGTACCGGTGGTTGATGATCTTGTCCGGGTCGATGTAGGGGTTGTTGTTCTGTTCGTGCGGCAGGTGGATGTTCAGCCCGACCGAAATGCCTCCTGCCAGGTAAGCGCCTTTGTTTCCCGCCTCCATGATGCCCGGCCCCCCACCCGTGATCACCCCAAACCCGGCCTTGGTCAGCAGGGTGGCGATTTCCACCGCCTTCTCGTAATAGGGCTCTCCGGGCTTGGTGCGCGCCGACCCGAAAATGGAGACGCAGGGCCCGATTTGGTTGAGTTTTTCGAATCCGTCCACGAATTCGGCCAGCACTTTGAACAAAGTCCAGGAGTTTTCTCCTTTCAGCCTGCTCCAGCGCTTCATGTTCTGTTGCCCGACGGGCAATCCGTTATTCACTTCACTCATGATCGCAGTTTTTTTCAGCGGCCCATGAAAACCGGCCGCAGGGGTGTTCTTTTCGATAATGCCGTCCAGCCCCCGAAGACAAAGGCTGAACCATAGGGACACAGCCTGCAAAGATGCGCACAATGGCGCAAGGAGACAACAAGTCGAGGGGCGGATGGTTGAGGGTGGGGG
>CAZBYX010000167.1:0-8232 GCA_964496055.1 uncultured Saprospiraceae bacterium | reverse complement strand
CAACGATCAACGATCAACGAACAGCGAGCCCTCGAAGAGGGCGAGCGCCCCAAACCCACGTCTATGCCCGGAAAAAAACCCAGGAAGAAGACGACTCCGAAGCAGGAAAAGCCCAAAGTCCACAAGGATTTGGAAGGGTTCGACATTCGGATCAACGAATTCGGGGAGATCGTGCCCAATGTGGACATCGACAAGCTCAACCAGTTCCTGAATGAAAACGTGGACGACAAAAAGCTCCGCAACCGCACCGACCGTGCCCAAACCCCGCCCTCGAACGAGGAGGAGTGAGGGGGAGGGGCGTCGGGGTACCTTTC
Organism: uncultured Saprospiraceae bacterium; assembly: GCA_964496055.1. Taxonomy (GTDB): domain Bacteria; phylum Bacteroidota; class Bacteroidia; order Chitinophagales; family Saprospiraceae; genus CAZBYX01. The sequence continues at coordinate 7,918 of CAZBYX010000167.1, read as the reverse complement.
TGACGAGTTCGTGGCAATTTCATGTGGCGTTCTGGATCATCTATTGGGGCTTCGGCAGCTTGCAGGACATCGTCTTCCATTCCCATTTCCGGCAGAATTTCAACCTTCCTATCGTCCTGGGTGCAGTGGGCGTGGTGTATTTCAACTACTACTACTGGCTGCCGCGCTGGCTCATCGAGCGCAAACGCTATTTGTTCTGGGGGCTCAGCATGGTGGCCATCATCCTGGCGAATGCCTTTCTGGTGAATCTGCTGGTGGGCACCCTCCTCTTCCACGACGATTACTACTTCAAGTGGCAGGCGACCTACGTCATGTCTATCGACAGCTTCGTGTTGGTGGCCTTCACCACGGCTTTCAAGTTCATGCAGCAGTGGAACGAGCGCAACACCTACGCCAAGGAGCTGGAACGCAAACAACTGGAAAGCGAGCTGGAAATGCTCAAAAGCCAGATCAACCCCCACTTCATCTTCAACACCCTGAACACCATCTACTTCCTCATCGAACAACAAGACCCCAAGGCCAAGGAGGTGGTCTTGAAATTCAGCGACATCCTCAGCCATCAACTCTACGACTACAACAAAGACTTCGTCGAACTGAGCAAGGAAGTGGAGTACCTCAAAAACTACATCGAGCTGCAGAGCCTGCGCCACGATGAAGACCTGTTGAAACTGGAGTGCAAGCTGCCATCCAATGTGGAGGGCTACCAAATCGCGCCCATGTTGCTCATCCCCTTCGTGGAAAACGCCTTCAAACACAGCCGCAACTCCACGGGTTTCCACATTCGGTTGTCCCTGGAAGTGGCCGAAGGGGGGTGGTTGCGCTTTCACATCTGCAACAGCAAAAACCCCCAACCCGCCACCGGGGGCAAGAGCGGCATCGGGCTGCGCAACGTCCGGCGCCGCCTGGAGCTCACCTACCCCAAACGCCACCGCTTGCGCATCGAGGACGGCGAATCGCGCTATTGCGCCGAGCTGCAAATCCTACTGAAATGACGCTGCATTGCCTGGTCGTGGACGACGAACCCGTGGCTCGCAAAGGGCTGGCCGCCTATGTCGAGCAGGTGCCTTTCCTGAAGCTGGTCGCCAGCTGCAAAAGCGCCCTCGAAGCCGCCCAAATCCTGCACGAACAGCCCGTGGACTTGCTCTTCCTCGATATCCAGATGCCCGACCTGACGGGCATCGAGTTCGTCCGAACCCTGGACAAGCCCCCCGCCGTCATCTTCACCACCGCCTACCGCGAGTATGCCATCGAAGGCTTCGAGCTGCAGGCTCTGGATTACCTGGTCAAACCCATCTCCTTCGAGCGCTTCCTCAAAGCCGCCAACCGCGCCCGCCAAACCCTCCAGCCCTCTACCCCCCCCGTGACGGACCATTTTTTCATCAAGACGGACGGGCAATACGTCAAAATCCGCCTGGAGGAGGTACTCTATTTCGAGTCCGACAAAGACTACCTCTACGTCCACACCCCCAAAAAGCGCTACATGACCTTGCTCTCGCTCAAACAGCTGGAGCAGGAGCTGCCCGCCGGGCAATTCCTGCGCGTCCATCGGAGCTTCATCGTCAACGTGCAGCACATCGAAGCCCTGGAAAGCGGGCACCTGCGGGTGGGGGGGCGCCAGATCCCCATCAGCCGGAACCTGCAACAAACCCTGTTCAAAAACTACGTCGAAGGCCGCCTGTGGAAACGCGAATGAGTGCGCTGGAGCGCCGGTCCATCCTTCGTTTTCTTTTCAAGGTTTTCCTGTTTGGGGTTGCCTCCTGGCTGCTCACCCTGGCCGGTTTGTGGCTGCCTTACCCGCGCAGCCAGGCCTATGGCAGCTTGCCCGAAGATTGCTACGGGCACGGCCCCTGGCTCTATCACCGGCTTTTTGAAGACCCGCGCCCCATCGACGTAGCCTTTCTGGGTTCCAGCCGAACGCTGCGGGCGGTGCACGAGGAGCAGGTTTTCCCAGCAGTCGATAGCCCGGTCGTGGCCAACCTGGGCTATTGCCGGCTCGGGCGCAATCTGCATTGGGTCATTGCATCCGACCTGATGGACACCAAGCCCCCCGGCTGTTGGTCGTCGAGGTCCGGGAGCGTGAGTCCTCCTACAGCCACCCGGCCTTTCCATATTTCGCCCGCCGCTCCGACCTGCTGGACCCCGGCGGCTGGTTTCACAAAGACGTCCTGAAGGACTTTTTTCACGCCGCCCACGCCCGCGCCGAATACATCGTTCGCAGGGGCCCCGCCTCCCCACCCTCACCTCGGACGCCCTCCCTTTGGGGTCACGCCCGGTCCGCCGAACGAGCCGATTCTCTGGAGTTGGTGCAGCACTTGCAGGAGCTCCGGGCCAAGCTGGCCGCCACCGAGCCGGGGGGCGCCCTGTCCCTTCATTTTCTGCGGAAACTGGCAGCGCTGGCCCAAGCTCGCCAGACGCGTCTGGTCCTGCTCTACCTGCCGGCTTTCGGTCCACCCCTCCCCCACCCTCAGGACCTCCAAACCCTTCAAACCATTGCGGAGGTTTGGATTCCTCCATTGGAAATTTTCCGGCAGGCCCGCCATTTCTCCGACTCAGACCACCTGAACGACGCGGGAGCCCGGGCACTCTCCGCCTGGTTGGGAAGGAAAATCAAAATGGAATTTTCGGAACCCGCCCCGGACAGGAGCCCCCTCAACGCAGGTCCCCGTTGAAGCGTTTGAGGACGGAAACACGAAAAAAACCACCTTCCATTCAGGCCTCAGCGCTTCCAGCATGTTCTCTTTGCCCCTCAAGAAACGCGGATGATTCGGCCACAGCCCCGTTCCACTGAGTTAATTCGTGCGGGAGAGTCGAAAGTCCGGCATTGTCTTGTTCCAAGTCTCCATATTGAATACGGCACAGTGCTGAGCCAAAGAGCGGCTCCAGGAACGCGGTCCTTGGAGCGGGAGGCCGCGTTTGAGTTGGTCGGTTAGGGCGAGGAGGAGGGCAGCGTCAAGGGTTCGGGCGGCAATGATCACAAAGTAATGCGGGGTTAGCTGAAAATCCTTGCCTTCGGCCCAGCGGTAGAGGAAGGTATCGCGGAATTTGCTCACCAGGTCTTTGATCAACTTTCCGCTTTCCAGGGATTGTTGAAAGGCTTCAACGGCTTTGGGGTGCGCTTTCGGATGATCGGGGTCTTTCAGTTCAAGGAAGAACAAGGCTTCAGGAGTTTCGATGATGAAGTCCACGGCTTTCATGCAGTGCGACAGGCCGTGGCTTTCGCCGTCGAATCGAAAGCCTGTTGCATGGGAAGGAAGCTCCAAAACGAGGTTTCCTTCTTGCAAGGTCATCGTCGAAGCGTTTGAAGACTGCGTTCGATTTCGCGATCGTAGAGTTCGGCGAAGGTGTCGGCGATGGCATTGGGGTGGATTTCGAGGTAGCTTCCGGAGGTGTGGCAAGCGATTTCACCTTCTTCCTCGGTGCGAAAGAGGGAGTGAAACAGAACCTCGTCTTTTTCCCGCCTGCGCAAATCGATTTCCTTGAGCAGCACGTAATCGTGGGTGGCGAGGAAAACCTGCACGCCCATGCGCTGGAGCTCGAGCAAAATTTCCACCAGGGGGCCGTAGAGTTTGGGGTTCAGGTTGGTGCCGGGTTCATCCCAGAACAGCACGGAGCCTTCGAGCAGGGTTCCGTTTTGGATCAGGAGCCACAGCAGGCCCAGTTTGCGCAATCCTTCTGCCAAAAGCGTGAATTCGAGGCGGCCCTGTCGGTTGCTCAGAAAGGCCTCTTCATTCTTGATGAGTACCCTGCCCTCCATGATGGACTGAATCTGTTCGAGCAGTTTTCGGCGGGGGCGCTCGATGGGCCCTCTGCGCACGGGCAAAAAAGCCCGATCGATGATGTCGGCGTAGATTTCCTCGAAATGGATTTCCCGCTGGGCATAGAGGGAACGGAACCCGGGGGCATTGGCCAACATCTCCTTCACGGGGATGAATACACTTTCCAGGGGGGATTCCTTCCATTCCCGCTCCCCTTTGACGGTAGCCGATTCGGCAACCGTGGCGTGATTGGAAAAGGAAATGCGCAAGCGCAACCCCCCTCTGGTCACCTCGAGCAAGCCCCGGGAGCTTCCCTGTTGTCTTTTGACCAGGCGCCCCAGCGCCCGACGGGAAGGCAAAAACACCCGGATCAGCTTCTCTGCCAAATGGTTGTTGGTCTTGCTGACGTCGCAGGCGGCGTAAGCCGCTTTCAACAGATGGGTTTTACCCGTGCCATTGGCACCGATGAAAACATTGATTCCGGGGCTTGGCTCCAGGATAAGCTCCCGAAAGGCGGTGAAATTCTGGAATCTGATTTTCGTAATCCCCATGATGAATGTTCAGTTCGAATCCTCAAAGTAAAGATTTCTGGGAAATATCCATTCCCTCGCCATTTCGCGGCTTGCGCCCCCTCAACGCAGGTCCCCGTTGAAGAGTTTGAGGACGAAGACGGTGGGCAGGCCCTGCTCGAAGCTGGTTTTCATTTCCGTCTGGAGGGCTTGCATGAGCAGGTCGTAGGGGCCGAAGACCTGGGTGCTCATGGCATTGGTTTGCACCTCCAGACCGGGATGGGCTTTCAGCCGTTCGATGAACTGGAGGATGGGGGTGCCGAATTCCCGGTCGAGCGGGTACATGCTGATTTCGAGGCTGACTTGCATAGGCGGTTTTTGGGGCAAGATGCGGGGAAAGGAAAAGACCGCCAAATGGGGGCCGGAAGGGCGCTGGTGTCAGGGGCTAACGCATTCCGATTTCCGCTTGAATATGGCTACCTTTGCCGACCCGGGCACCGGGCGGCAGGCTCGGGAATCGTGGGAAAACTTTGGTGAACAGCGATTCATGGCAACCAAAAAGCGCAGCAAAAACAACAGCAAAAACAACCTCGCCACCGTTCGCAAAAAGCTACAAGACGAGCGCGTCCCCAAACTCCTGGGCCTGGCGTTGTGGTTGCTGGGGCTCTATCTTTTCATTGCGTTCACGTCCTACCTTTTCACCTGGCAAGAAGACCAGGACGAGGTGCTGCGCTTCAGCTGGAGTCTGCTGTTCCAAAGTGAGCTGAGCATGGCCAACTGGCTGGGCCGGCTCGGCGCCATCGTGTCCAACCTCTTCTTCTACTGGGGCTTCGGGCTGAGTTCTTTCTTCATCATCGGGATGCTCTACTATTTCGGTAAGGCTCTCATTCAAGGGGGAGCTTCGGAAGACATCTGGCCCCGCATTCGGCTCCTCCTGGTTCTGTTGATTTTCACCAGCATTCTGCTCGAGTTCTTCTTTCCGGGGGCAGCGTTCCCGGTAGGGGGTGCCTTCGGGGAGTATTTCAGCCAGTGGCTGGAGAACTTCCTGGGCAAAATCGGAGTGATTCTCCTGTTGCTGTTCGTGCTGGTGGCCCTGTTGGTATGGCTGGTGAACCCCAATTTCCAGGACAAAACGATACGGGAGTTGGTGGAGGAATTTCGTCTGGGTCTGCAGGAGCGCTTCACCCGCCCCCGCCGCCAACCCCCTCCCGCCGAGAGCGCACCTGAGCCTCTGCGCCCCCGCCGGGAGCGCACCCAGCCCCCAGAATCCGGGGAAAAACAACTGGCGCTCGACTTCGACGCCGGGAAACGCGAAAAGCCGACCGTCATTCAACCCGGCAAAGCGGAGCTGGAAATCGAAACTCCCCCTGCTCAGGAAAAACCCCAGGAAAGCATCGAACTGGAGGAGCAGCCCTTCCGTACCGCCCCGCTCGGCGTCGAGCAGGGCAACGCCGAGCATCTCGACCCCTACGACCCGACGCTGGAGCTTTCCTCCTACGAGTTTCCGGTCATGGCGCTGTTGGACGATTACGAGAACGAGAACATCAGCTTCGACCGCGCCGAGCTGGAAGCCAACAAGGACCAGATCATCGAGACGCTGCTCAACTACAAGATCGAAATCATAAAAATCCGCGCCACCATCGGCCCCACCGTCACCCTGTACGAAATCGTGCCGGCGCCGGGGGTGCGCATCAGCAAAATCAAAAACCTCGAAGACGACATCGCCCTGAGCCTCTCAGCCCTGGGCATCCGCATCATTGCCCCCATTCCCGGTAAGGGGACCATCGGCATCGAGGTGCCCAACAAACGCAAGCAGACCGTGGGGCTGAAAGAGGTCTTGCTGTCCGACAAGTTTCGCAAAGCCAAAATGGACCTGCCCATCGCCCTGGGCAAGACCATCTCCAACGACGTCTTCGTCGCCGACCTGGCCAAGATGCCCCACCTGCTCATCGCCGGGGCTACGGGGCAAGGCAAATCGGTGGGTATCAACACCATTTTGATGAGCTTGCTGTACAAAAAGCACCCCAGCCAGCTCAAACTGGTGCTCATCGACCCCAAAAAGGTGGAGCTCTTCCCCTACTCCAAGTTGGAGCAGCATTTCCTGGCTATCCTCCCCGACCAGGACGAACCCATCACCACCGAAACCAACAAGGTGGTCAACACCCTCAACTCCCTGTGCATCGAGATGGACCGCCGCTACAACCTCCTGAAGAAAGCGCATGCGCGCAACATCAAGGAGTACAACGACAAGTTCATCAAGCGGCAACTCAACCCCAACAACGGCCACCGCTTCCTGCCCTTCATCGTGCTGGTCATCGATGAATTCGCCGACCTGATCATGACCGCCGGCAAAGAGGTGGAGCTGCCACTGGGCCGCCTCGCTCAACTGGCCCGCGCCGTCGGCATCCACCTCATCATCGCCACCCAGCGCCCCTCGGTCAACATCATCACGGGGGTCATCAAAGCCAACTTCCCGGCCCGCATCGCCTACAAGGTGACCGCCAAAGTGGACTCGCGCACCATCCTCGACCAGGGCGGTGCCGAACAACTCATCGGACGGGGCGACATGCTCCTGTCCGTCGGCGGGGAAATGAAACGCCTCCAGTGTGCCTTCGTGGACACCCCCGAAGTGGAACGCGTCATCAACTTCATCGCCCAGCAACCCGGCTACCCCGAACCCTACTTCCTGCCCGAATTCCACAGCGACGACGAAGACCTCGGCGGCCCCGGCACCTTCTCCCTCGACGAACTCGACGACATGTGGGAGGAAGCCGCCCGCCTCGTCGTCCAACGTCAACACGGCTCCACCAGCATGATTCAGCGCCGCCTCAGCCTGGGCTACAACCGCGCCGGCCGCATCATGGACCAACTCGAAGCCCTCGGCATCGTCGGCCCCGCCGAAGGCTCCAAACCCCGCGAAGTCCTCATCTACGACGAATCGGAATTGGAACGGATTTTGGAAGACATCAAGAACAGGAAATAGGAGGCAATACATCCTTGATCGAAAGTGTAAGATTCGTCAAGGAATACCGAACCCCGGGGAGCATGGCTCCTCGGGGTTTTGATTTTGGGAACGGTGGGAACACAATCGGTGTACGGTGGGTGTACGGTTGGGAGTTTGGGTTTGGGTGTGAGTAGGGTTCAACCGCAGAGTAAACGGAGTTCAAACGGAGGAAACAGCTTGCCCGCCCCCGAATCCCCCCAACCATACGGTCAAGCCATACGGTCAAGCCATACGGTCAAGCCATACGGTCAAGCCAACTGCGAAAGTCTGCGAAAAAAGCTGCGTTTTTCTGCGGTTCAATTCCCCCCCAACCCCCACCCGAACCCATCCTGGAAATCCAAGGAATCCAGGAAATCCTGATTCTGACGGCTCCCCCAAACCCACACCCACACCCTCGGGTTCGTCACGTTCGTCACGATTTCATCCTGCTTGGGAGTTTGGGTTTGGGTTTGGGTGTGAGTAGGGTTCAACCGCAGAGTAAACGGAGTTCAAACGGAGGAAACAGCTTGCCCGCCCCCGAATCCCCCCAACCATACGGTCAAGCCATACGGTCAAGCCATACGGTCAAGCCATACGGTCAAGCCGACTGCGCTCCTCTGCGAAAAAAGCTGCGTTTTTCTGCGGTTCAATTCCCCCCCAACCCCCACCCG
>CAZBYX010000166.1:0-8244 GCA_964496055.1 uncultured Saprospiraceae bacterium | reverse complement strand
CCAAACCCCGCCATCTGCGGTCAACTGCGAAAAAAGCTGCGTTTTCTGCGGTTCACCCCCCCCAAACCCACACCCACACCCAACGAACAACGAACACCGAACAACCCCCCCCATGGCGATTTGAAGATTTGGCAGCTTCCCGTCCCGCCGTCCCGATTTTACGATTTTACGATTTTACGATTTTACAGCTTCCCTTCCCGTTTTCGCCGCTCTCCCGCGATGGCATCGTCGGTTCTTTGGCGTTCCCGAAGGATGGCTTGCTGGGCATCGAGCCAGTTTTTCAAAATTTGCTTGCCGAGGGGCGTCATGATGCTTTCGGGGTGGAACTGCACCCCCCGGATGTTGTAAATCTTGTGTTTGAGCGCCATAATGGAGCCGGTGTCGTCCAGGGCGGTGATTTGGAGGCATTCGGGGAGGTGTTCCCGGTCCACCACCCAGGAGTGGTAGCGCCCGGCGACGAAGGGGGAGGGAATGCCGCGGAAGAGCATGTCGTCCTCGGCGACGATGTCGATGGGAGTCTCTACCCCGTGAAAGACCTGGCTGAGGTTGAGCAGTTTCCCGCCGAAGGCTTCGCCGATGGCCTGATGCCCCAGACAGACCCCGAGGATGCCTTTCTCGTGACCGTAGCGCCGGATGAGCTCGGGCATGATGCCCGCCTCGGATGGGATGCCGGGCCCAGGGGACAGGATGACGCAGTCGTAGGCGGCGACGGCCTCCAAAGCGATGGCGTCGTTGCGGAAGACGTCCACCGGGCGCCCCAGCAATTCACACACGTACTGGACGAGGTTGTACGTGAAGCTGTCGTAATTGTCGAGGACGAGCAGGTTCATGGCAGTGTTCAGTTGGCAGTATCCAGTTGGCAGTTGGCAGTGCTCAGTTGGCAGTGGGTAGGGGGAGGGGGGGGACTTTGCTCTGGTCGTTTCCGGTTCTTCCCGCTCCCGCCCCAAAACCCTCCACTCTCCACTTCAAACTCCCCACTCTAAACTTTTATCAACGTCTCCTCTAATCAACTTCCCGCCTTCAGGATGGCTTTTTTCAGGGCGCCGAGTTTGTTGTTGACCTCCTGGAGCTCTTTTTCTTCCTGGCTGGCGACGACGATGCCGGCGCCGGCCTGGTAGTGGAGCACCTGGTCTTTGCTCAGAAAGCTGCGGATGACGATGGCCTGGTTCATGTTGCCGTCGAAGCCGATGTAGCCGATGCCGCCGCCGTAGAAGCTGCGGTTCTGGTTTTCGTATTGGTCGATGAGGGTCAGGGCTTTGAATTTGGGGGCGCCGGAGAGGGTGCCGGCGGGGAAGGTGTCGCCGAAAATTTGGATGGGGTTGGCGTCGGGCCCGAGGCGGCCTTCCACCTTGCTGACGAGGTGGATGACGTGGCTGTAGAAATGCACCTCCTTGAGTTCGCGCACGCGCACCTGGGAGCAATGGCGGCCGAGGTCGTTGCGGGCCAGGTCCACGAGCATGATGTGTTCGGCGTTTTCCTTGGGGTCGGCCAGGAGGGCTTCGGCGCGGCGGGCGTCCTCGTCCACGTCGCCGCTGCGGCGGTAGGTGCCCGCAATGGGGTTGACGCGGGCCACGCCGTCCTGGATGACCATCTGGGCTTCGGGGCTGGAGCCGAAGATTTTGTAGCTGCCGTAGTCGAAGTAGAACAGGTAGGGGGAGGGGTTGATGGAGCGCAACACGCGATAGACCTGGAATTCGTCGCCGCGGAAGGGCTGCTCGAACTGGCGGCTGAAGACGATCTGGAACACGTCGCCCACCTGGCAGTGGTGTTTGCCGGCGCGCACCAGGTCCTTGAATGCTGCGTCGGTGAGGTTGCTGGACTCCTGGCCGAGTGCCTGGAAATCGTAGGTGGCGAAGGTGGGGTTGAGCAGGAGGCGCTCCACGCGGTCCAGCTCGCTTTGCTCGCCCTCGGGTACGTTTTCGAGCAGGTACAGCTCCTGCTGGAAGTGGTTGAAAGCGATGATGAAACGGTAGAAACAATAGTGGAGGTCGGGCAGGTCGAAGCGGCGTTTGGCGGGGTCGAAACGCAGGGTGTCGAAATACTGGACGCCGTCGAAGGCGGTGTGCCCGAAAAAGCCGTTGACGGCGCCGGCGAATTGCTTTTCCTCCACCTGGAAGCGGTCGATGAAGGCTTTCATGCGACGGGGCAGCTCGTTCCAGTTTTGGAGGGTTTCGCGGTGTTCGGCGCCGGAAGGCAGGGTGGTGCGCAGGGTTCCGTTGCGGGCTTCGAAGCTGGCCAGGGGCTCCAGGCCGATGTAGGAGAAGGTGCTTTCGGCGCTGGCGAAGTCGTTGCTTTCCAGCAGAACGGGGTGCCGGAATTGGTCGCGCAGCTTCAGATAGGCTGCCACCGGGGTGATGGTGTCGGCCAGGTGGCGGCGCACCAGCGTGCGCAGGATGATTTTCTCTTCGGACACGGTGCCAGGGTTTGGGCTCGAAGGTTCGGGGGCGAAGATAGGAAGGCGGGCGGGTTCGGAGGGGGGGGAGCTTCGCGCAGGTTACGAAGCCCATGGCCGCCCCCGGGATGGGTAGGCGAAGATTCCGTTATTTCGCAGCCCATGAACCGGCTCTTCTTTTGGATAGGGATGGCGGGGCTCCTGACGCTGGGAGCCTGTGAAACGCCTTACACCCAGGGGCGGCGCCTGTACGAGTTCCATTGCGCCAACTGCCACATGGACGACGGCACGGGCCTCAGCGGCGTGATTCCACCCCTGGCCCAGGCCGATTTCGTGCGCGACAGCATGCAACGATTGCCCTGCATCATTCGTAAGGGCATGCAGGGCCCCGTGACCGTCAATGGGCGCACCTACAACCAGTTCATGCCCGGAAATCCGGAGCTCACCAGTGCCGAAATCGCCAATATCATCAATTACATCAACTCCGCGTGGGGGAATGATTATGGTTATATGAAAATTTCTGATATTGAGCGCGTTTTGGAAGATTGCCCCTGAAAAACCCTCGCCCCGCCCCGGCTCGCCCACCCACTCCGAAAGGCCCAAACCCCCACTTTGAAATCTGAGCGACAGGATTGCCGCGGGGGGAACGGGGCGGGGTGGGAAAAGTGCTTATTTTTGGGCGGCGCGGTGCAGGGAGTCCTCGCTGCGCTTTCTTTTACCGGGCGGGCCCGAAACGTCCACACCGCAGGTCCTTGTCCAAAGCCCTTCTTTTCGCAAACATCACCAGAGAATTATGATTCGAAAGATCCTGACCCCCTCCTTGCTCTTGATTGGCTTTGCCGTGCTTTCGGCCCAGACCCCCCCGAATGACGACTGCAGCGGCCTCATCGACCTGGGAACGGCGCCCATCTGCAACACGGGCACGCTGTTCAGCAACGTGAACGCCACGGCCAGCAACATCGGCTCCCAGAACCTGCCCGGCTGCTTCGCCAACGCCAGCACCGACCGCGACGTCTGGTTCGCCTTCACCGCCAGCGATACCATTTTCGACTACACCATCACCGTTTTGGGGCGGGAAGACGTCGCCAACGGCATCCCCGCCCTGCAACAACCGCAGGTGGCCATCTATCGGGGCTCCTGCCTCCCGGACGGGCTTTTCCTGTTGGGCTGCGCCTCGGCCCAGGCCGGCGAGAGTTCCGTCAAGCTCAACCTCATCGGGCTGACCCCCGGCATCCCCTACTTTCTGCGCATCAACGACTGGTCGAACGGCGCCCCGAATGCCGGTGCCTTCGAACTCTGCATCAAACAGCGCGAAAGCGCCATGACCATAGATCAGGGGGGCAGCACCGCCTGCAGCGGCGAGCTCTACGACTCGGGCGGCCCCAACGGCGACTATGCGCCCAATGAAAACCACGTCTTCACCATCTGCCCCACCGATTTTCACAATTGCATCAATTTCAACTTCGAGTTCTACCACATCGACAACACCGGCGACGAGCTCATCCTCTACGACGGCGACGACACGAACGCCCCCGTGCTGGCGGAAATCAGCGGGTTTGCGGAGGGTGAGGGCGGGGGAGGGGTCTGCCTCTCCGTCGGCGCCTCCAGCGGCTGCATCACCGTGCAGTTCGTCTCCGACGGCAGCGTGGGGCTGGAGGGGTTCCACGCCTTCTGGGAATGCTCCCAGGCCCCCTGCGAGGAGAGTGCCCGGGTGGAAGCCGAAATCGGCATCAGCGAAGCGGATATCCAGAACGCCATCCAGGCGTCCAACGCGCAAGTGACCATCACCGACATCCAGTGCCACGAACGCTCCCTGGGCCTGTTCACCGCCACGGACAACACCGGCCTCGGCCTGAGCAAGGGCCTGGTGCTGACCACCGGTCGCGTCCTCGACGACGAACTCGCCTTCAGTCTCGGCATCACCAACCCCGGCTCCAGCTTCGCCTCCACCGCCAACTTCCCCTCCTATTCCGACGATGAGCTCGACTACCTGTCGCAAACCCAGGGCAACGGCCAGCCCAGCTTCGATGCCTGCATCGTCGAAATGGACGTCTTCACCCAGACCAACCAGCTGACCTTCGAGTTCGTCTTCGGCTCCGAAGAGTACCCCGAATGGGTGGGCGACGACTTCAACGACATCTTCGCCTTTCTCGTCTCGGGGCCCGGCATCAACGGCGACCCCAACATCAACAACCAGCTCAACATCGCCACCCTGCCCGGCGGCACCCCCATCCAAATCAACAACCTCAACCACATCGACAACTGGCAGTATTTCCGCAACAACGCCTTCGGGCAGGGCGTGGTGTACGACGGCCTGACCAGCGACTTCATGGGCTCGAAAAAGAGCCTCTCGGCCCGCCTGCAAGTGCAGCCCTGTGAAACCTATCACCTCAAGCTCGCCATCGCCGACCGCGGCGACCTGGCCTTCGATTCCGGGGTCTTCATCGCCGAAATTTCCGGCGGCGCCCCCGAACTCTTCGTCAATTTCCTCTCGGGTATCGATTACCTGGCGGAGGGCTGCACGGCCGTCCCCGACCAGCTCGTCGTCCAATTGGACGAGCCCAGTACCGACACGACCATCTTCCAGGTACAGATTGGAGGCAGCGCCACCCCGGGGGTGGATTATACCCTCCCCATTCCGGATACCCTGGTCTTCCTGCCCGGGGAGCTGGAGCAGGTCTTCGAGCTCTTTCCCATCTCCGACCTGGAAGTCGAGGGCATCGAAACCATCGAAATCACCCTCGTTTCCGACTTCGGCTGCGGCCCCGCCGAGGTGGCCCAGGTGACCATCGAAATCCACGACCAACTGGACGTGGAAATCACCACCGCCCAGGATACGGCCTACGTCTGTACGGGGGGGAGCATTTCCCTCGAAGCCACCGGTGCCACCACCTACTTCTGGAGCCCGCCCGGTGTCTTCGACGACCCCCTCAGCCCCACACCCGTCGCCACGCCCCCCAACTCCATGTGGGTCAGCGTCACGGGCACCACGGGCACCTGCATGGACACCGACTCGCTCTTCCTCGAGGTGCTGGACCCGGTCGTGGACATTCTGCCCGACGGCGAGCAGCAGATTTGCGAGGGCGAGGCGCTCGTTTTGCAGGCCCTCAACAACGTCAACGGCTTCAACCTGATGTGGACGCCCGCCGTCGCCATCTCCGACCCCCACGCCCAAACCGTCACCGTCAACCCCTCCGACACCATCACCTATTTCGCCACCATCCAGCTCGAAGGCTGCTCCGCCCGCGACTCCGTCACCGTCCTGGTGGATGACTTCGACTTCCCCGAACTGACGGGCGACACCACCATCTGCCAGAACTCCAGCGTGGACCTCGGCGAAGACATCCACCCCGATTCCACCGCCACGACCTACAGCTGGAGCCCCGACATCGCCCTCGACCCCGACGCAACCGTCTCCGGCCCCGTCGCCACGCCCGAAACGACCACCACCTACACCCTGACCGCCACCAGCGCCAGCGGCCTGTGCCAGCAGACCGGCAGCGTGACCATCACGGTGCTGCCCGCCGATGCCGAAATCGTCCAGGGGGACTCCGCCTTCCTCTGCGTGGGCGACTCCATCTTCCTCGATGTGGTCGTCGAGCCTTCGGGCGCCGATTTTTCCTGGTCGCCCGACCTGTTCATCAGCAGCACCACCGAAACCTCCGTGCAGGTGTGGCCCCCCGAAACGACCACCTACTTCGTGACCGTGAACACGGGCAGCTGCCAGGTCACCGATTCCATCGTCGTCGTGGTGGACAGCCTGCCCTACGACCTGAGCATCACCGCCGACCCCGAAAAGGAATCCTACTGCGAGGGCGAACAAATCCTGCTCACTTCGCCCACCTACGAGCCCGCCAACTTCCCGGGCATCGAACACCTGTGGGACCCCACCGACGGCGCCCTCACCCCCGACACCTTCCTCAACATGGTCATCATCGCCACCGAGACCCTGACCTACGTGCGAACCACCACCAACCGGGCCTGCTCGACCATGGACAGCATCGAAATCGTCGTCACGCCCGTGGCGTCCATGCAGGTGATTCCCCAGGATACGGTGGTCTGCCTCGGTGAAAGCGTGCAGCTGCTCGCCACCAGCGACGACCCCATCGAGGGCTACATGTGGGAGGGCGAAATCCTTTCCTGCACCGATTGCCCCAACCCCATCGCCACCCCCACCCAGCCCGGCCCCAACGAATACCACCCCACGGGCGAGTTCGGGGGCTGCCCCGTGGGCGCTTCGACCACCATCCAGGTCATTGCTCCGCCGGCCGTCACTTTCCCCGACTCCAACATCTGCCTGGGCGACGACCTGGTGCTCAACCTCACGCCCTCCAACTTCGGCACCTACCAGTGGACCGCCTCCGACGGCTCGCTCGATTCCAACGACCCCGCGCCCGTCGTTGCGCCCACACAGGCCACCACCTATTTCGTGACCACCAGCTTCCAGAATTGCACCTTCAGCGACCAAATCACCGTCGAGGTAAGCGAGCCCCCGGTCTTCGATTTGACGGACGTGACCAGCGTCTGCCCCTTCGAGCGCGTGCAGCTCAACCTCGTCGAAGATCCCGATGCAGATTATTTCTGGAGCTCCGACCCCGAGGGCTTCAGCTCCAACGAAGCCATGCCCGTGGTCACCGTTACGGAAACCACCACCTACACGCTGACCATCCGCAAGGGCGCCTGCATCGAGCAGGCCAGCGTGACCATCGAGGTGCCCGCGCCCCTGGCTTTCAACTTCCCCGGCCCCTCCCTCGTCTGCCCGGGCGATGCCGTCCAGCTGAACACCGCCGTCACCCCCGACGCCACCTACTCCTGGACCTTCCCCGGCGGCAGCAGCTCCGATCCGCTGTTCACCCCGACGGTCAACGAAACGACCACCTTCTTCCTCAACGTCACGAACACCACCCCGGGCGGCGAAATCTGCGAGCTCGACACCGCCGTCACCATCGAGGTGGTGCCCGCCTTTGCCCTCGGCGTGCCCTCCGACATGACCGTCTGCCCGGGCACCCCGGTGACCTTCACCGCCACCCTCGAACCCCCCGACGCCAACGTGGAGGTGGAGTGGATATACGCCGGCGGGCCGCAGAGCGGCACCTCCGTCAGCGTCACCGTGGTGGATACCCTCGATGTGCTGGTCACCGCCACCGACGAGCTGGGCTGCGACCAGCAGTCGGGCACCTTCACCGTCTTCACCTTCAATACCATCTTCGTGGACAGCCTCAACGTCTTCGACGAAAGCGGCGGCCTCATCACCTCCGATTCCATCCTCGTGGAAGGGCAACCCATCGTGCTGACGGCCGTCACCCTGCCGCCGGCCCCGCCCAATGCCGTCTATCAATGGTTCCTGGATGGGGAGCTCCTCGGCGAGACCACCGGCAACACCTTCACCACCTCCGCCCCCGAAATCAGCGGCAACGACCCCAACGCCTTCATGGTCTTCCAGTACGAGGTGCGCATCCTCGATGCCAACGGCTGTCAGAGCAACCCCGGGCAGGCCATCGTCGCCGTGCAGAACAATGTGGTGGAAATCCCCAACGCCTTCACCCCCAACGACGACGACTTCAACGACTTCTTCAACATCGTGGCCCGGGAAGGCGAGCTGGTCGAAATCCTCGAATTCAAGGTGTACAACCGCTGGGGCCAGCTGGTGTACGACAACGAAGACCCCGACCGCGGCTGGGACGGCACCCACAAAGGTGAACCCGCCCCCAGCGACGTCTATGCCTACCGCATCGTCTATCGCCTCACCGAAGGCAGCACCCCCATCGCCCGCCAGGGGGAGGTCACCCTCATCCGCTAAAATCGTCAAATCGTAAAATTGTAAAATCGAAGGGAGGGGATGGGGTTTGGGT
>CAZBYX010000165.1:1401-8283 GCA_964496055.1 uncultured Saprospiraceae bacterium | reverse complement strand
CTTTCGAACGGAGTTCCAAAGAAGAAGTCACCCTAAACCCCCTCCCATGACACCCATTCATTCGCACGTGAAACGATGCATCCGGATCTGGGCGCCGGTGCTGCTGGTGTTGGCGGGGTGCACCAATCCCAAGCTGGAGCAGTTGCCGGGGAATTGGCAGGGCACCCAGGTCCTTGAAGAGGGCGAGCCGCTCCCCATAGACCCTTCCGTTATCCAGTTGCAAATTGCTTCGGAGGGGACGTATCGCTACGACGGCACCTTGAAGTACAGCGAAGCGGGTCACTGGAGCCTTCATCAGGACCTGCTGTTCACCCGGGACACCACGCGGGCGGATGCGGAAGAAAAAGCCGTCCTCATCGAACGCCTGGAAGGGGATACCCTGGTGCTGAAAATGAATGAATCGGGCAAGGAGCGGCGGGCGTTTTTCCTCCGGAAGCAGTAGGGATTGGGGCCAGGGGGAGGGTCTCAGCGGATGTCCACGTGGAGAGCGCCCCGCAGGAGCACCTCGATTCGGAACCCCGCCTCGGAAAAGGAGGCCTGCCCGATGCCTACCTCCGCCAGCTCCCCTGCGAGGTGAACGCCCGGTGCGATTCGGTAGGCCTTCAGTTGCTCCCGGAAGCGGCTTTTTAGTTCCGCGAGGTTTTCCTTCAGGTAGAAGTTCAGTTGCTTTTGGATTTTCAGCTTCAGGGCGCCCTTGAAGAGCCAGCCTGCGGTTTGCAGCAAGAGTTGGCGAGTTCCGAGCTCGAAGTCGAAGTCTCGGAGGGTGATGCGGTTGCTTTCCGGTTGGTAGTGGGGCAAGCCGGTGAAACGCACCCAGCCTTCGTAATCGCCACTGAGCAGGGTTTCCACCAGAACTTTTCCGTCAGAGGTACCCAGCAGGATGGAATCCACCCGCACCTTTCGCCTGCCCAGGCTGAAGGACTCCCCCACGAGGCTTTGGGCGGCCATGCGTTGGGCTTCCTCGAAGGAAATGGCGGTGCGCAGCGCCAGGTTCAGGGTGCGCTCCCGGGATTCTTCCCAGCGGAAAGGAGGGAGGGGGCGTGGGGGCAGGGGCGCGGGTTCCTCCCCGAACGCAATGCGAGGGCGGGCGGTCAGCAGGACGGTGGCTTCCAGGCCTTCGCGGGTCGTTTGCAGGGGGGTCATGGCCAGGCTTTGCGGGGCGAAAACCAGCCAGCCGCCGTATTCCTCCGAGAGGAGTTGGGGTTCGTGCATCGCCTGCCAGGCACGTTTCACCTCTTCGCGCAGATTGAATTGGCGCTCCACCAGCTCGTCGATGGATTGGCTGATGGCCTGGCGGGTGCGCTGCAGGCTCCAGTCGGCCAGCCGCTGCACGGGTATGTTGAACCCTCCGACGCGCAGAACGGGTCGCTGCAGCCACTCGTAATGCTCCAGGGTGGTGCGGGTGCGGAGCTGCCAGCTGCTGTCCACCTCGATGCGGGTGAAGAAGCGCATCTGGATTTCGCCCCGCCCGCCCAGGTCGGTGACGAAGAGGTCTTTGCGCACCCCTAATTCCAGAGCCAGTTGGTAGCGCACCCCCTCGGGTTGGATTTCGAGTTGGAGCGGCTGGCGCTTGACCGCCCGGAACATCCAGCTGCCGTCGGTGTAGGTGCTGTCGGGATGGAGCGTGGCGTCGAGCTGGAGGTCCAACGAATGTTGGAGGCTGTCGCGATGCAGGCGCACCGGAATGGCAATGCGGGACAATTCCTGCACCATCGGTTCCTCACTGGCTGGCGTGTAGGTCATGGGCCGGGCGGATTTGCAGGCTGATATCACCGACAGAAGGGCCAAGATGCCCCAAACGAAGGCAAGGGGGAAAGAAAGGGGGGATTCTTTTCGACGCATGGCGGGGCTTTGACTACAACTCGACGCGCAGACCCTCAACGATTTCCTGCGGGATTTCTTGCTCGCACAACACCTCCCCCGTTTCCGCATCCACCTCCAGGGGGACCTTTCCCGTAGCCTTCAGCTCTTTCTCGCGCTGCTTCTTTTGCTCCGTCAATTCTTTTATCTGGCGGTCCAGCGAGTTCCAGGTGGGGTCCACTGAGAAGTCGTACTTCCGGCGTGTGAAAACCCGAAGCCGCGCCGATTCCAAATCCACCGTTTTGTCCTCGGGGAGGGAAGCCAGAGTCGGGCCCTTCAAATTCTCGATGACCTCCTTCAAGTAAAGTTCGTAGCGTTTCAACTCGACGTAAACCCGCATCAGGTCGTATTTTCCCGAGCGAACCACCTCGGCCGCGTTTCGGCGAGCCAGCTCCAGGATTTCCGATTTGCCGAGGTGCCGTTCGAGGCCGCCCAGGGGCCGAATGAGCTTTCCCATTGGCTTGCACTTTAGGTTTTTGAATGCCCCTCCTCGACCCCTCCACCTCCCCCTCCAACCTTTCGGAGGGGTTCAGGTGGGGAGAGGGGTGTTGCTAAAGATAAGCATTGGGGGGCAATCCAGGCAACCTCCGGGGTGGGGGGCTGTCTTTCTTTCACAAATTGCAAACCCATGCGTGTTGCTTTGATAACGTTCACTTTGCTTGCCGTCCAGCATCTCCCGGCTCAGACTTTCGTGGTACCCTTTCACGGGCTCCCCGTCGAGGTGGAGGCTCCCCCTGAAGTGGAAGAGAATCGCGCCTTCCTGGGCATTGTGGGCGAGAATCTTTCGGTGGAGAAAGCCGATCGGCTGGGATTCGAAAACCACTACGGCACCTACGTCACCTACGTCATTCCCGGCACGGGGGCAGCCCGGGCCGGCATCCAGCCCTTCGACTATGTTTTCGGCATCGACGAGTACCGAACAGGTGCCAGCCAGTCGTTGGGCTTCATCCTGAGCAAATACGCCCCCGGCGATGAAGTGGAGGTCCATTTGGTTCGTCGGCAGGCGATTCGCCGGTTGCAGGCAGTCCTGGGCAGCCGCGAAAAGGTGACCACGGTAAAGCGCGACGCCTGCCAGGACCCCTTTCTGGGGGTGGCCCAACCCCCGGAATCGGGGCGGGGAGAGGGTTTGGCGGTGGGGGTTTTGCCCAACAGCAGCGCCGCCGAAATGGGGATGCGCAGCGGCGACCGAATCCTGCGCATCAACGGGTTTCCCATCATCGACTGGAAGGACGTGGGCACCGCCGTGGACATGCTCACTCCCGGCGACCCCATTCGAGTGGAAGTCTTGCGCGGCGGGCGAACCCTCACCTTGAAAGGCACCATCAAATCGTACAGTGCCACCAAGGGCTGTGCGGAATGCACTTGCGGGGGCTCCCGCTTCTCGTACTACTATTCGGCCCTCGGCGAAAAACCCCAAAGCGGGGTGGGGGTGGAGTGGGAACGGGTGCGCCGGCCGAGGCCGCAGGTCGAATTCGAGGCGCGCCTGGCACCGGTGGAGGCTTCCGAGCTCCATGCCTTGAAAGGAGCCCTGCTCAGCCGCCAGCCCCTCGAGGTGCAACAGCTCCACCTGAGCAGTGAGGAAAACAAGGGCCTATTCGAGTTGCGTTTTCGCCTTCCCTCGCGCGGGAACACCCTGGTGCGGATCTACAACGCCGCGGGGCGCATGGTTTACGAGTACGAACTGGCCGCCTTCTCCGGTGTGTTTCGCGATGAAGTGGACCTGACTTCCAACGGCGCCGGAACCTACTTCCTCCTCATCACCCAAAACGGCCGCACCCACACCCGAAAAATCATCGTCTCCCGCCGCTGAGGCGGCTTCCAATCGAAAAGGGTATTTTTTCTCATACAACGGCAGGGGTGGCCTTTCGGGGTCGCCCCTCCGCCTTAAGGGTTCTTTAGCAGGGGCGATTAAAATTCTCCTTCGGCATGGGCGTTGTATTGGCATTGTCATCACCAAATCCAACCACCATGATGAAAAAAGCGCTACTCCTGCTCCTTGCCCTCGGAACCTTCCTTCCCCTGCAAGCCCAACTCAAAGGGCTCCTGAACAAAGCCAAAGAAGAAGTGCTGGGCGGCGGTGCCCTCAGCGAAGAAGAAGCGGGGCAAGGCCTCAAACAAGCCCTGGAACTGGGTGTGGGCAAGGCGGTGGACTACCTCAGTGCCGAAAACGGCTACCTGCTCAGCCCCTACAAAATCCTCGTTCCAGAGGAAGCCCAGGCGGTCGTCAGCAAGTTGAAGATGGTGCCCGGTTTCGAGGATGTGGAAGACCGCCTCGTCGAGAAGATGAACCGCGCCGCCGAGCTGGCCGCCGCCAAAGCCAAGCCCATTTTCGTCAACGCCATCAAGCAAATGACCTTCGAGGATGCCATGAACATCCTGCTGGGCGAAAAAGACGCAGCGACCCAGTACCTGAAACGCAGCACCTGGAAACAGCTCTACCAGGAATTCCTGCCGGTGGTCCAGGCTTCGCTCGACGAGGTGAACGCCCGTGAATACTGGCGCAGCGCCGTGAACGCCTACAACAAAATCCCTCTGGTGAAGAAAACCAACCCCGAACTGGACGACCACGTCACCACCAAAGCCCTCGAAGGCATGTTCTCCCTCATCGAGGAAAAAGAGCGGGGCATTCGCGAAAACCAGAATGAACGAACCACGGAGCTGCTGCGCAAGGTTTTCGCCCGTCAGGATTGAGCCAGCTCCCTGCTCCGGGTATTTCCCTTCACCCTGCTCCTTTTCTTACCTTTGCGACGCCCTTCCCTGAGGGGCGTTTCTCTTTTCTAAACTCAAGATGGAATCTTATGAAAACGTTTGCGCTCTTTCTGGCGGGCATGCTGATGCTGTCCTGCCAAATGAACAGCCAGGACAACCCCGAAGCTCCTCAAGACCAATTCGGAGCACCGGTGAGCCTGGAAAACATTCAACCCGCCGAGGCGGTCTTCACCGCCCTGGACAGCCAGGATTCCCTTGCTGCCAAACTGAAGGTGCGGGTCAATGCCGTTTGCCAGAAGAAGGGTTGCTGGATGAAAGTCCAGTCCGCCGAAGACGCCCCTGAAATGATGGTGCGCTTCAAGGACTATGGCTTCTTCGTGCCGAAAGACCTGGCCGGCAGCGAGGTCGTCATCGAGGGCTATGCCTTCAAAGAGGTCACTCCTGTGGACGAGCTGCGCCACTACGCCGAAGACGCCGGCAAAAGCCGCGAAGAAATCGAAGCCATCACCGAACCCCGTGAGGAGTACAAGTTTCTGGCTTCCGGGGTGCGCATCGTGAAACGGAGCCCCAACTGATTCCCAAACCGGCACGGGGCCCGAAACCGATTTCGGGCCCCGTCCTTTCATCACGGTCCATCGCCATCGAACGCATGAGCACGGAAAGCAAAACTGCCCGCAATTTCATCGAGGAAATCATCGAAGAGGACATCGCCAGCGGCAAGCACGGCGGAAGGGTGCACACCCGCTTCCCCCCGGAACCCAACGGCTACCTTCACATCGGCCACGCCAAGGCCATCACCATCAACTTCGGGCTGGCGGAAAAGTACGGCGGCAAGTGCAACCTGCGCTTCGACGACACCAACCCCACCACCGAAGAAACCCACTACGTCGAGTCCATCAAACGCGACATCCGCTGGCTGGGCTATGACTGGGAAGACCGCGAATACTACGCCTCCGACTATTTCCCCAAGCTCTACGAATTCGCCGTCAAGCTCATCAAAAAAGGACTGGCCTACGTGGACGACTCCTCCCCCGAAGAAATCGCCCGCATGAAAGGCACGCCCAGCCAACCGGGCATCGAAAGCCCCTACCGCAACCGCAGCGTGGAGGAAAACCTTGACCTTTTCGAACGCATGCGCAAAGGCGAATTCCCCGATGGAAGCCGCGTGCTGCGCGCCAAAATCGACATGGCGTCGCCCAACATGCACATGCGCGACCCCATCATGTACCGCATCAAGCACGAACGGCACCACCGCACGGGCGACGCGTGGTGCATCTACCCGATGTACGATTTCGCGCACGGGCAATGCGACAGCATCGAGGGCATCACCCACTCCCTGTGCTCCCTGGAGTTTCGCCACCACCGGCCCCTCTACGATTGGTTCATCGAGAAACTCGAGATTTTCCCCAGCCGGCAAATCGAGTTCGCCCGCATGAACGTCTCCTACATGATCACCAGCAAGCGGCGCCTGCTCAAACTGGTGGAAGAAGGGCACGTAGAGGGCTGGGACGACCCCCGCATGCCCACCCTCGCGGGGCTGCGCCGCCGGGGCTACCCGCCGGCCGCCATCCGCACTTTCTGCGACAAAGCCGGCGTGGCCCGCCGCGACAACGTCATCGAAATCGAGTTGCTGGAAGCTTGCGTCCGCGAAGAGCTCAACCGCACCGCCCGCCGCGTCATGGCCGTGCTCGACCCCCTGAAAGTCGTCATCACTAACTACCCCGAAGGGCAAACCGAAGAACTCGAACTGGAAAACAACCCCGAAGACGAAAGCGCCGGCTCCCGAATGGTGCCCTTCGGCCGCGAGCTCTACATCGAGCGCTCCGACTTCATGGAAGACCCCCCGAAAAAATTCTTCCGCCTGGGTCCGGGCCGTAACGTCCGCCTCAAGGGGGCTTACATCATCCATTGCGAAAACTTCGTCAAGGACGACCAAACCGGCGAAATCCTCGAAGTGCACTGCACCTACTACCCCGACAGCAAGAGCGGTCAGGACACCTCCGGCATCAAAGCCAAAGGCACCCTCCACTGGGTGTCCGCCGCCCATGCCGTTCCCGCCACGGTGCGCCTCTACGACCGCCTCTTCACCGACCCCACCCCCACCGCCCACGAAGACCGCGATTTCATGGACTTCCTCAACCCCCGCAGCTTGCAGGTCATCGAAAACGCCTTCGTGGAACCCTCCCTCAAAATGGCTCAACCCCTCGAACCCCTGCAATTCCTGCGCACCGGCTACTTCTGCCTCGACCCCGATTCCTCCCCCGACCGGCTCCTCTTCAACCGAACCGCTACCCTGCGCGACACCTGGGCCAA
>CAZBYX010000165.1:0-1301 GCA_964496055.1 uncultured Saprospiraceae bacterium | reverse complement strand
GTCATTCGTCCTCATTCACCGGCAATATAAAAGCCTCCGCCCTTGACAGGCAGGGTATTACTTCCTATCTTTCCCCTTCATTCCCAGGATATTACTCTCCCGACTTTTCCGCTCATTTTCCCTGCACAATTGCTGCTGCCCCTTCCTTTCTTCTTTGAATGGTATTCCCCCATCCGAATTCATTCTGTTTTTCCTTCACGAAAAGCCACTACCATGAAAAAACTGCCCTTTCTCCTCCTCATCCTGCTCTTGTTTTCCGGTTGCGGGTTGATTTCCTCGGTCAAGGATGTCACCGATCGGGCTGCGGACGTTTTGGGGTCCGTGGATGAATTGCTCCGGGAGGTGGATTCCCGTGTGGAAAGCGGCGAATTGAGCCAGGAAATCGCCGACCTCATCGACGAGCGCATCGAAAACCTGGCCGAGGTGCTCAATCAAGCCATCGAACAAAACGGAGGCTTTTTGTTCGAGCAAGTGAACGGTACCCTGGACAACATCTTTTTCAACATTTCGGATCTGCTGGACCAGATCAAGCAGGGCATCCTGGACGAAAGCGCTCCGGCTCTGATCAGCCAGCTTTCCACCGAGTTGCAGATGCAAATCAACCTCCTTTCGGCCAGCCTGGAGGACGTCGTCACCCTCACCTTCGGAAATACCTTCATCCTGGTGGACAAAGTCACCAACTCCGTCATCACCATGGGCTCGCTCATTTTCCTGGTGGTGGGCGTGCTGCTGTTTTCCATTCTTTTGTTCGTGCGGAAGCGCAAGGTCAGGGGGGTAGGGGTCATCGGCGTGGTGCTGATGCTCCTCTATGTGGCCTTCTTTCTGGCGGTGTTGCTCATCCCCTACGTTCGGGGGCTGGTGGTGAAAGGGCTCAACTTCGGCAAGGAAATCGAAGCCATCGAGTTGCAGCCGGTCATCACGGGCATCGTGCCGCAGACTTTCGTCATGGGGAAAAACGAGCGCATCATCCTCTACGGCAAGCATCTCGGCAAAATCAACCCCGACAGCGTGGTCTTCACCCTGCGGCAGGGAAATGAGGTGAAAAAGACCATCCCCAAAAGCCATTTGATCGTCGTCAACGACTTCAAAATCGTACTGGGCAACTTCAAGTCCGGTAGTTTGAACTGGCAGCCCATCCGCTTTGCGGAATTCAACCGGCAACTGAAACAGCGCAGCCCTGCAATCAGCACCGCCCAACTGACCAACTTCGCCTATCGCGTGAACGACCTCATCTTCCCCAGGGTCGTCAAGACCTCCCTGCCCGGCACGCGGAACATCGTCCTGGGCAATGCCCCCGTCAT
>CAZBYX010000164.1:0-8293 GCA_964496055.1 uncultured Saprospiraceae bacterium | reverse complement strand
CATCCTGCCTGCCCGTAGGGGGGAATCCTGATTCTGACACCCCCAAACCCTCTCCCAAACCCAACGAACAACGAACAACGATCAACGATCAACGATCAACGACTCCCCCATAGGGGACTTCGAGGGGCTCGGTTTTTCCCTCCACCAGGCGGTATTTGCGGCGCAATTTCAGGTGCGTGAAGATTTGGGAGGCGCCCTGGGCATAGGGCCAGCGGATGCGAACGGAGTCAATGGCCAGGGCTTTTCCAAGGCCTACCTCCAGTTGGAGGCTGTTGCAGCCGAAAGAACCCCCGGTGGACACCGTGCGGTGGAGCGTGCGGGCGCTCCCGTCCTCGTTTCGGACGTAGAGGGCGACGCGGGCGCCGATGGCAGGTCGATTGGAACGGGTACCCTCCAGCTCGAGGACCACCCAGGCGTTGTCGTTTCCGGGGTTTTCCAACAGGAGGTTGGCGTACACGTCCCCCTCGACGGCGCCGCCGACCTGGTGGTAGAGGTCCTGGTCCCCGTCCTGGTCGAAATCGCCGAAAGCCACGCCGTGCCCTTTCTGCACCAGGCCGAAGCCGCCGGCGGAGGTCACGTCCTGGAAATAGCGCCCCTCCACGTTCCGGAAGGCCCGGTTCGGGATGATGGCCCACATGTTGAGCTCCCCGGTGCCGAGGAAGAAGTCGAGCCAGCCGTCGTTGTCGAAGTCGCCGAAGTTGCAGCCCATGGTGAAGAGGGCGCGGTCGAGCCGGGCCGCCTGGGTGAGGTCGGTGAAGGTGCCGTCCCCGTTGTTGCGGTAGAGGCGCGGGGTTTCGGCATCGAAGGGCAAGCCGAGGTAGTCGGCGGTGACGTCCATGACCACCTTTTCGGGTTCGTTGTAGTAGTAGCCGGAGACGAAGAGGTCTTCCCAGCCGTCGTTGTCGAAATCCCAGAACCAGACGGGGAAGCTGTGCAGGGGTTCCTGGACGCCTGCGGCGGCGGCGACTTCCTCGAAGAAATGGGAGGAGTCGCGGGGCCCGCGGTTGAGGAAAAGCTTGTTCGGGGAGTTGTAGATGGAGAGGTAGAGGTCGGGGCGGCCGTCGTTGTTCACATCGCCCCAGGCGACCCCTTTGACGAAGCCGATGACGTCGAGGCCGAGTTCGGGGGCGCGGTCGGTGAAAGTGCCGTCGCCGTTGTTGTGGAAGAGGCGGCAGGGCGCCGAGAAGCCGGGGGTGGACTCGTTCCCCACGAAGAGGTCGAGGTATCCGTCGAGGTCGTAGTCGGCCCAGGCGGCGGTTTGGGAGGGGTAGAAATCGAGCAGGCCGGCGGCGCGGGTGATGTCGGTGAAGGTGCCGTCGCCGTTGTTGCGCAGCAGGGAGTTGGGCAACTGCCCGTTGGCGCCGAGCCAGGCCCCGCGGGTGATGAAGAGGTCTTTCCAGCCGTCGTTGTCGAAGTCGGTCACTTCGAAATTGAGCCCGGCGACCAGGCCCTGCAAGCCGGCGGCATGGCTGCGGTCGTGGAAGCGTTTTCCCCCTAGATTGCGGAAGAATTTGGCTTCGTCGCGCAGGCTGTAGCTCGTGGTGAAGATGTCGAGCCAGCCGTCGTTGTCGAAATCCTCCAGGGCGCTGCCGCCGGCGTGGTTCACCACGTCCACCCCCAGGGCCGCTCCCCGGTCCTGAAATTTAGGAAGGGGGCCTTCGGCTTCAAAGGCTTCGGGTGGGATGCGAAAGGCTTCGGGCACGCCTTCCGGGTAGGTGCCCAGGGTCATGTGCGCCAGGTTGAGCATCCAGCGGCTCATCAGGTCGGTGGAATCGAAACGGAGCAGGGCTTCGAAGAGCTCGGCCGCCCTTTCCGAGCCCTGTCGAAAGGTGTGAATCCCACCCCCCTGAACGGGTACGATGCAGGATTCGGGGTCGCGTCGTTGGATGCAATTGTTTTGCTCCCCCAAACGGAGGTAGGCCAGGGCGAGGACTTCGTAGTAGCGGCGGTTGGAGCGGTTGACGGGCTGCCCGGGAAAGGCCTCCTGCAGGACGCGCTCCAGCTCCACGATGCAATCTTCGTTGCGGCCGGCCTGCAAAAGCTCGCGGGCATACTTCAGCCGCCGGTCAATGGGCACGCTGTAGGGAACCCCTTGCAACATGGCTGCATGGCGCTCCGCTCGCAGGCTGTTGAAGTAGGGATAGCTCGTCGAGCGTTCCGCACGCCGGGCCATTTCCCCCAAAAGCGCAGCCATCTCCCGGTTCGAATCGGGAGGGGGCCCCTCCCCCACCCCACACGACAGGGCGAGGGTCAGTACGCCGACGAATAACAAGCTGCGCACGGAAAGGAAAAATGAAAGTCGGCAGGGCGAGACGCCCTGCCGGCTCGGCTCAAGGTTTGATGGTTTTGTTGGCTTTGTCGAAATCGCCGGCCTTGACGAAGCTCATCTTGTCCAGGTCAATGTACTTTTTCATCGCCTGGTGGATTTGTTCGGGGGTCAAGGCCTTGATTTTCTCCTCCAGCTGGGCGTCCCATTCCAGGGTGCGATCTAGGAAGAGGTAGCTGTTGAGCTTGGAACTCAGCGAATTGTCCTGACTGCGGGACACGACCTGGCTCTGCAGCCAGCCGGATTTGGCGGCTTCCACCTCCTCGGGGGTGAAGCCTTCGGCGAGCACCTTTTCGATTTCTTCGCGGAAGGCCTGCTCCAGCCGCTTGACGTTCTCGGGGGCGTAGATGGCGTAGGCGCCGAAGGTGCCCGAGCGGTCCAATGAGCTGGCATTGAAGAAGGAGCCCACCCCGTAGCTGATGCCTTCCTTCTGGCGGATGCGCGTGGCCAGGCGGGAATTGAGGAAGCCTCCCCCCAGCATGTAGTTGCCCAGGACGAGGGCCGGGTAGTCGGGGTCATCGTCCCGAATGGGGATGTTCATCCCGGCCAGGAACATGGCGTTGGCCTTGTCGGGCGTCTTGATGGACTCGTTCGCCACCTTGTTGGGGATGTAGGGGTCGGGAATGCGCACATACTCGACGGGGGTGTTCCATTTGGCAAACTCCCGCTCCAGGATGCTCAGGATGGGCTTTTCGTCGAAGTCGCCCACCACGGCGAGGGTGCTGGCGTCCGAGCCGCCGTAGAAGGAGCGATAGAAATCTTTGACATCCTCCAGGGTGGTGTTTTTGACGGCTTCGATTTCCTCCTCGATGGTCATCACGTAGCGGGGGTCGTCCTTCGGATAGGGGCTCAGCAGGCGGGAGAAGGTGCGGCTGGCCAGGGCGGTGGGTTCGGAGAGCTGCTCCTCCAGGGAGGCCAGTTGCTGCTCCTTCAGGGTTTCGAATTCCTTTTCGTCGAAAGCAGGCATCTTGAGCATTTCCGCCACCAGCTCGACGACGGCGGGAAGATTGGCCCGCTCCGTTTCCACATTCACCCCCACACTGGATTTGCCCCCGAAGATGCTGACGCGGGCGTTGAGGCTGTCGAGCAAGTCTTCGATTTCCTGGCGGGTGTGCTTTTCCGTGCCCCGTCGGAGCATGGAGGCGGTAAGGGAACCTACGGCATCTTTGCCGACCAGGCTTTCGGGGGTGCCGAAGCGCAGCGTCATGCGCATGTGGACGGCGTCGCCGCGGGTTTCCTTGGTCAGCATGGCGTATTTGGTGCCGTTGGGCAGCTGGGAGCGGCGGGTGCGGCTTTCGATGTTTTCGGGCGAGGGGTCGAAGGCTTCGCCGGCGGACACCATCTCGCGGCCGGTATAGCCTTCCAGCAGGGTGCTGATGGGCGGCGCTTCTTCGATTTCGGCGCGGTCGGGATTGTCCTCGGGGATGAACATGCCGACGGTTCGGTTGGCGGGTTTGAAGTACTTGCGCGCCACGGTGGCCACGTCTTCGGGGGTGACTTTCTCCACCAGGTCGCGGAAGAGGAAGAACAGGCGCCAGTCACCGGCGGCGATGTATTCGCTCAGGGTCAGGCCCACCCGGCTGGAATTGTTGTAGGCCAGGTCCCAGTTCTTCAGGATGCGCTTTTTGGCGCGTTCCACTTCTTCGGGGGTGGGCGGCTCCTCTTTCAGGTTGTCGATGGTGCTGAGCAGGGCTTCCCGCGCTTCGCCCAGGTCGTTGTCTTTGCGCACCTCGGCGTTGAAATAGACGAAGCCCGGCTCTTTCAAACCCGGCGCGAAGCCCCAGACGTTGGAGGCTTTCTTGGTCTCGACCAGGGCTTTGTACAGGCGCCCGGAAGGCTGGGTGGTGAGCAATTCTTCGAGCACCGCCACGGCCGGATAGTCGGGATGGGCGGCGGCGCAGACCTTGTACACGCAGCTGACGGCTTGCACGTCCCCGACGCGGCGCAACACCACGTTGCGCTCCCCGTCCTGGATGGGTTCACGGGTGTAGGTGGGGTAGAGTTTGCGTTCGGGTTTGGGAATCTTCCCGAAGTATTCGTTGATCCATTCCAGGGTTTGCTGCTCGTCGAACTTGCCGGCCACGAGCAGGACGGCGTTGTCGGGCTGGTAGTACTTGCGGTAGAAGGCCTGCAGGCGCTCGATGGGCACGTTCTCGATGTCGGAGCGCTCGCCGATGGTGCTTTTGCCGTAGTTGTGCCACTGAAAGGCTGCCGCCATGGTGCGCTTCATGAGCACGCTGGTGGGCGAGTTCTCACCGCTTTCGTATTCGTTGCGCACGACGGTCATCTCGCTTTCGAGGTCCTCCTTGGCGATGAAAGAGTTGATCATGCGATCGGATTCCAGGTCGAGGGCCCACTTGAGGTTTTCCTCGGTGGCGTTGAAGGTTTCGAAGTAGTTGGTGCGGTCGTACCAGGTAGTGCCGTTGGGGCGGGCACCGTGCTCGGTCAGTTCCTGGGGAATGTCGGGGTGGCGGGGCGTCCCCTTGAACACCAGGTGCTCCAACAGGTGGGCCATGCCCGTTTCGCCGTACCCTTCGTGGCGGGAACCCACCAGGTAGGTGATGTTGACGGTGATGGTGGGCTTGGACGGGTCGGGGAAGAGCAAGACTTTCAGTCCATTGGCCAGGTTGTACTCGGTGATGCCCTCCACGGAAGGGCCTTGCGTGACGCCCTCGGGAAGCTGGACGGCAGCTTTTTCCTGAGCCTGAAGCGGCAGCAGGAAAAGCAGCATCATTCCGAGGGCCGGAAAAAGGCGGGTGATGGTCCTTTTCATGGTCATGACTGGTTTTATTTTCGGAAGGTGATGAAGAAATGCCGACTGTGGAAGCCCCCCGGCAATGGATGGTGGAAGAGCGCCCGAACGGGATCACCACACGGATGCCCTGCCCCGAATCGTCTCCCCCACACCTCCAACCCCTTTGAACTTCCGGGGGCTCGTTGCAGAGGATTCCAGGGGCGGAGGGTACGTCGCCAAAGATATCAAAAATCGAAGGTGCTGCCGTTCCTTTCCGCTTCGTGCGCGATTCGGACGGCTGGATGACAAAAGGGCCCTCCCGATGACGGGAAGGCCCTCCTCGAAAATGAAGGAAAAGCAAAGTGCTACTGGAGCACGATTTTTCGGGTGGCGATTTGATTGTCGGCGCGCAAATGCAGCAGGTACACCCCCGGAGGCAGGGTGTGGGTGGCGAGTTCGGCGGTGTGGGTGCCGCGGGTTTGGGTGCCGAGGTCTTGGGTGAGCAGGGTTTGCCCCATGAGGTTGCTCAGGCTGATCTGCACTTCCCCTGCCTGAGGCAGCAGGTAATCAACTCGCACGGGCCCGCGTGCGGGATTGGGGCTGACTTCGAGCTGGAAGGCAGCGGCGGGCACCGCTTCCTCCGTGGCACTGGGGGTGAAGCCCAGCTCCTCGATGTCCAGGGCGATGTAGTTGATGAAGTTGTCGGCGGCATCGTCCTGGTCGCCGCGCACGCTGAGGCCGGGCTCGAAGTCGGCCTGGTAGATGAGGTGGACCTGGTTGTCCACTTCGCGGGCTACGGCGGGGAAGACCGCCTCGATGAAGTCGATGAGGGTGGGTTCGATGACGATGTCCTCGCGGATGAGGTCCAGGGGCTCGGTCCAGGTTTCGCCGCCGTCTTCGGAGCCGATGACGTAGATGTGGCGGTAGTGCTGGAGCTCGGGGGTGGCGTTTTCGTTGAAGAAATCCTCCGTGATGGCGGAATAGGCCACGTACAGGCGGTTCATGGCGTCGACGCCGGCGGAGAAGAAGGAGTTGAGGGAGGTGAAGTAGGCCCCCACGCTGCCGATGCCCGGAATGTCGAGCACGCCGTTGTCGTTGGCGTCCACCACGCCGCCGATGACGCGGGTGGAATCCTCACCGAAGGACTCGTTCCAGTAGCGGATGCCGTTCCAGAGGGGGAAGAAGAGGAAGGTGCCGTCGGTGGTGTCGGTGTCGTCGTAATACATTTCGCCGTACCAGGCATGGACGCGGCCGTCCCGGTCGATGAGCACTTCACCGGAGCTGTCGGATGACTGGACGGCGCCGGGCGGAGCACCCACCGTATCCTCCGGCGGGATGAGCGCCGGGTCGATGCCCATGTCGATTTCGTACTGGTCGATGGGGAAATCCTTGACGACGAAGCTGGTCCAGCTTTCGCCGTTGTCGGTGGACTTGGCCACGGTCACGTCGCCCAGGTCGTTGAAAAGGCCGATGGCGACGGTGTTGCCGCTGACGTCAATGGCGTAACCGTCGGCGTCCATGGAGCGGTACTTGGTGCTGTCCAGCCCCGGGATGATGCCATCGGTGATGTCCCAGGTATTGCCGCCGTCGGTGCTGCGGAAGTACAGGAGGTGGCCGTCGATGCCTTCATAGGCTGCGCCGCCATTGGCGACAGGGGTGGAGATGGCGATGACGTGCAGGGTGTTGCCGTCGGGCCCGCCGACGGCCATGCGGGGCCAGAGCAGGCCGGGAGCCACGTTGGAGGGGATGGTGTCCTGGGTCCAGTCTCCGCTGCCGTCGCGCAACAGGAGGAGGAAGTTGCCCGGGGAAGCATGACACACGACGACGTGGCTGCCGTCAGCCAGCATGCCCACGGCGGGCCAACCCGTTCGCACGCCGTCCTCCAGCCGCTCGGTGGGGTTGGGGCCCCAGGAGCCCCCATCGAAGCTGTTGAACCCCGTGCCCCGGCCGGGGAAGCCCGTGGTGGCGTCCTTGCCGAAGGTGAACACCCCCGCCTTGTGCCCGAACGGCACACTGATCAGGCGGTTTTGCATGGTGTTGTTGGTCTGCAGGTCGTACCAGGTATTGCCGATCTGGATTTCCGTTTCGGTGCGCTCCAAAAGCGGCAGGTTGGAGTTCAGCGGTCGGCGAATGTCTTCGGCGCCGGTCAGGGCCGTTTTTTCGTAGGGTTGAGCCTGGAACTGGGCGGGGGCATAGAGGCGCTGCCCCGCAAGTCCCAGGGTGCCGAGCAGTGCGGCACAGGCGGTCAGTAGAAATTTTCGCATAGGAGATGAGTTTTGTGGTGATTCAATGCGGCGAGGAAAGATAAAAATTCGAATTCATGGAAAGCCCCCTGAAAACCAGAACTTTGATCGGCGGACTTACCAATTCTTCTTTTTTGCCCAATTTGCAAGGCCCCCAACAAACCGTGGCTCCGGTTCTTTGCAACTTTTTGCGGGTTCCAGAGCCCTGCTTCCTGAGAGCACCACGACCCTCAAAAGTTTAAAGCCATGCCCAAGCTCCTCCTCTGTTTCCTGGGGCTGTTGCTCGGCTGGAGCACCGCCCCGGCGGGATACGGCCAACCCGCCACCATGAGCCTGGCACAATGCCTGGCCTACGCCCGGGAGCACAGCCCCGCCATCGAGCGCAGCCGCCTGCAAGTGGAAAACGTGCGCCTGCTCATTCGGGAAAACAAGGCGCAAGGCCTGCCCCAACTGGATGTCGGCCTCCACTACCGGCGCATGCTCTCCCTGCCTGTGCACCCCTTGCCCGGCGAGTTTTTCGGCATGCCCGACGAAGTGGTGCCCATCCGCTTCGGCACCGACAATTTCATGGACCTGGGGCTGAACGTCCGGCAGGTGATTTACGACCGCAGCCTGCTGAGCCGAAGAAAAATGGAAGACCTGGCCATCGGGCTGCAGCGCCTGCAGGTGCAGCAAACCGAAGCCGAAACCCTCGAACAGGCCGCCAGCCTCTACCTCGAATGGCTGCAACTGCTCAACCGCCAAAAACTGCTCGAAGGGCAGGAACGCCGCCTGGAGCGGCTGCAGGCGCTCGTGCAGGCTCAGGTGGCCAACGACTTCGCCCGCCCGGTGGACCTGCAACGCCTCGAACTGGAAAGCCGAAAACTCGAATTGAGGAAAGAAGAATTGCAGGCCGGCATCGCCCAAATCGAAGAGGGGCTCAAATTGCTCATCGGCATGCCCCCGGAAGCCCAATTTCAGCCCGTTCCACCCGAACCCCCTACCCTACCC
>CAZBYX010000163.1:0-8347 GCA_964496055.1 uncultured Saprospiraceae bacterium | reverse complement strand
AGCAATCGAGGGTGGGGGCGGGGCCGGCTTCCGCCAGGGGGGCTTGCGTGTTCTGGAAGACGAAGACCGAGTCGGAGGCGCTGCAGCCGTTGAGGCTGTCGGTGACGCTGAGCAAATACCCGCCCGCCTGGCTCACGCTCACCTGCACCCCCGAAAGGAGGGCGCCCGAAGGGGTGTGCCACTCGAAGAGCAGCCCCCCCGTTCCCGCCGACCCGCCCCCGTCGAGCAGGGCGAGGGTGTCGCGGCAGGTGAGGGTGCGGTCGGGGCCGGCGTCGGCGGTGGGGGCGAGGGTGTCGGCGGCGAGGTGCAGGGTGTCGGCGGCGCTGCAGCCGTTGGCGGGGTTGCGGGCTTCGAGGACGTAGGTGCCCGCGGCGCCGAGGGTGGGTTGCAGGGTGGTTGCCCCGGCGAGGATGCTGCCGTCGGGGGTCGTCCATTGGAGGTTCAGCGGCAGGGTGTCGGGGAGGACCTGGGCGGCGGGCTGGTGGGTGGTTCGGGTGCAGGTGAGGGTGGTGTCCGTTCCGGCGAAGACGGCGGGCGGGAAACGGTCTTCCAACACGAGCAGGGTGTCGCGGGCGGAGCAGCCGCTGAGGCTGTCCAAAGCTTCAAAAATGTAGGTGCCCGGCTGGGTGGTGGCCGCCGCGAGGCTGTCCGACCCGTAGAGGAGGGCGCCGTCGGGGCTGCTCCAGCCGTAGCTTTCGAGGGGGTCGGTGGAGGTGAGGAGGGCTTGCAGGAGCACCGTGTCGCGCGTGCAATCCAGCAGGGGCGGGGGCTGGAGACTGAAAGCGGGCACCCCGAAAAAACCCTCCACCCGGACGGTGTCCGAGGCGCTGCAGCCCTGCACGGTATCGGAAACGCTGACGAAGTAGGTGCCCGGGAGGTCCACCAGCGGGGTGTCGGGGTGGCTGCCCGCTGCGAAGCTCCCGTCGAGGGTGCCCCACTGGATGAGGAGGTTGGGGTTGGGGGGCGTGTTGACCTGCAGGGCGACGAAGGGGTTTCGGCAGCTCAGCGCCTCCACGGGCGGGATGACCGCCGCCACGGCCGTGCTGTCGGCCTGCACGATGCTCAGGGCCGTGTCGCGGCAGCCGTTGCGGAGGTTGACCACCTCGAAGAGGTAGGTGCCCGGGGCGTTGACCAGGGCGGCGAGGCTGCTGTCCCCCGCAAGGATGTTGCCGTCGGGGGTGCTCCAGAGGAAGAGCAGCAGGCTGTCGCTGCCGAGGGTGTCGCCCTGGAGGGTGACTTCCGGGGCGTTGCAGGTGAGCAAGGCCGCGGAGTCGGCCAGGGCCACGGGGCGCGCCGTATCGGCGAGGACCTCCACGCTGAACTCGGCGCTGCAGCCGTTGGCGGCGTTGGTGACGGTGAGCGTGTAGGTGCCGGCGCTGTCGGCGGCGGAGAGCAGGGAATCCGCCGGGCCGGCGAGGTGGCCGTCGGCGGTGCTCCAGAGGTAGAGGTAGTCGGGGTTGCCGGGGGGCGGAAGGGCGCTCAGGGTCACCGTGTCCTGCAGGCAGGACAGCGTGTCGGGGGTTTGCATCTGGACGACGGGCAGGTCGGGGTCGTCGATGACCTGGGTGAAGGCGAAGGCCTGGCAGGTGGTGGTGCCGTCGTCGAAGGTGACGGTGAGCTGGTAGTTGCCGGGGGCGTCCACGGTGGGGGTGAGGGTGTTGGCCCCCGCCACGATGTTGCCGTCGGTGGTCGTCCACTGGTAGGTGAAGTTGGGGCCCTGGGAGGAGCCGGAGCCGTCGAGCTGAATGCCGAGGCCGCCGTGGTCGCAGGGCAGGATTTCGAGGGGCGGGGCCTGGGCCTGCACCTCCACGACCTGGACGGTGATGGCATCGCTGACGGTGCAGGTGGGGGCGAAGGAGATGTCGTCGAGGGCGTAGCCGTTGAGGTTGCCGCCGCCCTGGTCCACCAGGCAAATCTGGGCGGTGGTGGCGCTGCCCGAATTCCAGATGGCTTCGAACTGCGTCCAGTCGCACAGGCCGCCCCCCGTGGCGGCGCCTCCGCCCACCGCCTGCCCGTTGATGTTGATTTCGAGGATGGCGGGGAAGATGGGCAGCAGGGTGCCGATCCAGGCCGAGAAGAGGTAGTTGGTGTTGGGGGTGACGTTGACGGTCTGGCACCAGGCGTTGCTGCCGCCGGTGGTGGCGCCGTGCACCACCATCATGTTGCCGTTGCCGCTGGTGTGGTCGTCGCAATCGGGGAAGGTGGCCAGCACGATGTCGGGGGAGGTGACGACGGCGTAGGTGCCGGGGGCGCTCAGGTCGCCGCTGAGCGTGTAATCGCTGCTGAAGCCGCTGGGCCCGCCCTCGAAGTCGCCGTTCTGGATGAGGTTCGGGCCGCCCGGCTCGGCGCTCTCCACCGTCAGGGTGTAGGTGGTGGTGGAGGTGACCGTAGCCGGCGTGACGGGCGAGAAGGGATTGACCAAACCCGTCGCCGGGCTCCATTCGGCCGACAGGTAACTGCCCCCGACGACGCCGTTGAGCAGCACCGCCCCGCCGGGCGCGCAGATGCTGAAGTCGGGGCCGGCATTCACCGTCAGGTTGCACTGGGCGCGCAGGGTGCCGGCTTGCCAGACGAACAAGAGAAGCAGGAAGGGCAGGTGTCGTGTGGGCATGTCGTTTTCTTTGGATGGGCTCTCAGGATGCCATGCCCCCAAAGATACACTGCCCCCCACGGTTCCCGGTGGTCCCGCTCCAATTCTCCGCGGTATGAAAGGCAGCTGACACCCACACCTCCTACCCGCCCCCTTTCTTCTTCTTGCCGAAGAGGTTCTTGAGCTTTTCCTCGGCCTGCTTCTTCACGTCTTCGTCGAGGACTTTCCTGGCTTCTTCGCCCACGGCCTTGCCCACTTCGTTTTTGGTTTCCTCCACCACCTTCCCGGTGGACTTCTTCAGCTCTTCTTTGGCTTCCTCGGCGATTTTCCTGGCTTCCTCTTCGGCTTGCTTCTTTTGCGCTTCGAGTTGCTTTTCGGCTTCTTCGGCCAGCTTCTGTTTTTCTTTTTCCAGTTCGGCACGGGCTTTTTCAGCGGCGGCCTGCTTGAGGGAGGCGACCCCTTCGGTGCCAAGCACCTTGAAGGAGATTTTGGGGTCGGCGGCGGTGCCCTTCAGGCCGATTTGGACGTTGACGAATTCGCCGGCTTCGAGGTTCAGCCCGAGCTTGGAGGCTTCCTGGCTGAGGAATTCCAGCCCGGTGTTGGCGGCGGCGCCCACGGGGTTGCGGCCGATTTTCTCGCGGGGAATTTTCGCCAGGATGGTGTAGTCCATCTCGCCGGTGACGAAGTGTTTGCCCCCGATGTTGAGGGCGATGTCCTGGTAGGTGTAGTCGAAGGGCATGAGCTCGACGGCGCCGTTTTTGACCTCGAACCAGTTCTTGCTGTCCTTCAGGGGGATTTCCTTCAGGTCGGCGACGTTGAGCTTGTCGGCGATGAGGCCGAGGGGTTTGAAGCCCCGGATGCGGCCGTTGGTGGTGTGGATGAAGCCCTCGGCGAGCAAGGTCTGCCAGTTGGGCATCAGGTCTTGGCCCAGCTCGCTGTTCATGCTGAAGCGGGCGTTGAAGTTGCCCTCGATGTACCGGGCGATGGGGGCCAGCTTCTGCACGGTGACGAGCTTTTGGAAGGCCTGGCTGAAGTCGATGCGCTCCATGACGTAGCCGAGGTCGAATTTGGGGGCTTCGGGGTTGCGGGTGTCGTAGCCGCCGGTCAGTTGCATGGTGCCGCCGAGGGCGCGGGCGCTGAGGTTTTCGATTTTGACGGCGCGGTCGGCGATGCGCAGTTGCCCGCGCACGTCCTCGAGGTCGAGGTCGGTGTAGCGCAGGCGGTCGAACTGCCCCTGCAGGCCGATGTTGACGTTTTCGGGCACCAGGATGGGCTCGGTGGGGGCGGGGGTTTCGCCTTCGGCGGGGGCGCTTTCGGTCATGAAGGGGTTGAGGTCGAAGAAGCGGGAGCGCACCTGGATGTCGCCGGCGAGGGTGGCGCCGTGGAAGAGGTAGTCCCAGGCGTTGCGCAGTTGCCCCTGGACGGCGAGGTCGCTGTCGTCGAGGCGGAAGCGCAGGGTTTCGAGGTCGAGGGCGTTGGGGGTGAAGCGCCCGCGGGCGACGAGGTCCTCGATGACGTAGGTGTCGTACACGATTTTGCCGAAGGCGGCGTCGAGGGCGAAGTCGAAGCGGTCGAATGGCGCTTCAGCGGAGGTGGGGGCGGGGGTTTCGGGAGCGGGTTCGGGTTCGGGGGCTTTTTCGGTGCTCATCCACTCGTTGGCGTCGAAGAACTGGGAGCGGAGGGTGAAGCTGCCGCGCAGGGTCTGATCGGGTCGGAGGTAGGCCAGCAGGTTGTCGAGGCGGCCGGAGGCTTGCAGGTCGCTGCGGCCCAGCT
The DNA here is from genome assembly GCA_964496055.1 of uncultured Saprospiraceae bacterium. Lineage (GTDB taxonomy): Bacteria > Bacteroidota > Bacteroidia > Chitinophagales > Saprospiraceae > CAZBYX01. The sequence continues at coordinate 3,984 of CAZBYX010000163.1, read as the reverse complement.
GGGTTTTCATTTCCTCCAGGGCGACGAACTGCGGGCTGAAGGCGGCGCGCAGGGTGGGAATCTTGACGGGGGGTGTTCCGGCGGCGCGGTATTCGAAGTCGCTCAGGCGCAGGGTCCCGTCCATCTTCACCTTGTCGTACTGGGCGCGGTCCAGGGCGGACTGGCGGGCGTCGAGGGTGAGGTCGGCGTCGAGGCGGCCGGCGAGTTGCTCCACCCCGGGCAGGGGAAAGGCCTGGGCCAGTTGCCCGAAGTCGAGCCTGCCCTGGATGCGGCCGGCGACCTGGGGGTCGCTCAGGGGGGTGCGGATGCTGAGGCGCCCCTCGAAGGGGTTGTCGCCGAGTTGGAGGCGGAAGCTCGACAGGTCCACCGTCAGGAAGTCGAGGTTGTCGTTGGGGCTGTTGACGAGGGCTTCGGCGCGGATGCCGCGGATGGGCAGGGGCAGGTCGGGGTATTGCACCCGGGCGTCGTTCACGGCGAGCTGGATTTTGAAGGCGGGGTAGCGCTCCGGCTGCGCCGAATAGACGCCCTTGACGAAGCCGGAAAGGGCGAAGCTGCCCTCGGCGCGCACGTCCTCGTAGCCCTCGATGTAGGCGTTGGGGATGATGGAGAGCAGGTCTTTGAAATCGTTGGAGGGGGCGTTGAAGGACAGGTCGAGCTCGGTGTCGGTTTCGTTGGGCAGGGCGATGAAGCCGTCGAGGTCGAGTTGGAGCTGATTGAGGCGCAGGTCGTTGTCGGTGAGGGTGAACTTCATTTCGGGCAGGTTGATGTTCAGCCCGGCGTTCCAGTCGAGGGCGGCGCGGTTCAGGTAGGCGATGCCGTCGTAGGCGAGGGTGAGGGCGGCGGCGCGGGTTTGGGTTTGGAGCTCGAAGACGTCGAGGGTGAAGTCGCCGCGGCCGCGGTGTTCGAGGTCTTCGAGTTCGAGGAGGAAGGGCAGGGTTTGGTCCTCGTAGCGCAGGTTGCCTTTGTGGATGCGGTACTCCTGCAGGGCGATTTGCACATTGGCGGAGCTGGTGTCCTCGCTGGGCAGGGCGATGTCGTAGTTGGCGCGCCCGTCGGGCAGGACGAGGACGTTCAGGTAGGGCTCTTCGAGCAAGACCTTGCGGATTTCGAGGGGTTGGTCGGCGTTGAGGGCGGAGCGCAAATTGACCACCACCTGCAGCTTGCCGACCCAGGCCAGCGGCACGCCCTCGAATTCATCCACCCCGACGATGGAGAATTCCTTCAGTTCCAGGCAGAGGTTGGGGAAGTCGCGCAGCAGGCTCAGGCCCACGTCGCTGAAGTCCACCCGGGCGCGCAGGTTGTCGTTGGCGGCATTCTTCACCGCCGCCACGATGTCGTCCTTGAAAAAATAGGGCAGAGCCAGCAGGGCACCCACCACCAACACGAGTACGAGGGCAAGAAGCAGCCCCAAACGCTTGACAATTTTTCCGGTTTTCATTGCTTCGATTTTTGGTGCTTTCCACTAAAAAAGACGCCCCCGCCCCAAACCGTCACACCTCCTTCCCCAAACGGATCCCCATTCAGGGGCAGGACGCCGATGCAGGTTTTTTTAATTTCGCTGCGCTCAAAAGATAAGTCCTTCGAGCCGATTGTTCTTTCATTGCGAAAGCCGCGCGGCGAAATTCTTTTCGCCCCGAAGGTAGGGCCCGAGCCCCGGTTTGCCCCTGGCAGGGGGCGCCACTCAACTTTCCAGCCTCTCCGGACGTTCCCAACCTTCGGCTTTCGCCATCCACCGCCCTCGTTTGGGCGCACAAAACCTTGCATCCCGAAACCACAAAGCTATCGCCCCATCCATGACTTCCAAAACCCCCGAATTCACCCTCATCGAAAGCACCGACGGCCTGGAGCGCTTTGCGCGCGACCACCGAAACGCCGAATGGCTCTGCTTCGACACCGAGTTCATCGGCGAGCGGCGCTTCTACACCCTGCTGTGCCTCATCCAGTTGGCCACCCCGCAAGGCTTTTTCCTCATCGACCCCCTGAAAGTCAAGGACCTGCAGCCCCTGCTGGACCTGATCACCAACCCGGCGGTGCTGAAAATCACCCACGCCGGAGAGAACGACTACCGCCTGCTGAACAACCAGTTCGGCATCGTGCCCCACAACACGTTCGACACCCAGATCGCCGCGGGCTTCGTCGGCTACCGCTATCCGCTGAGCTTCCAGAAGCTCCTCGAAGCCGAGCTGGGCGTCAAGGTCAGCAAGAGCTACACCGTAACCGACTGGGACGTGCGGCCCTTCCGCCCCAAGCAACTGCGCTACGCGCTGAACGACGTCATCCACCTGCCCAAATTGTGGCGCCGACTGGCAGCCAAACTCGAAGAGCTCGGGCGGGAATCCTGGTTGCGGGAGGAATGTCAGGTCATGGAACGCCCCGAATACTACGAGCAGGACCCCCATCGCGAGCTGCTCAACAGCAACCTGGCGCGCAACCTCTCCTTCAAGGAAAAGGTTTTCCTGCTCCGCTTGTTCGACTGGCGCACCGAGGAAGCCAAGCGCCTGAACCACTCCCGGGAAATGGTCTTGCCCGGAAAACACATCGGCAACCTGGTGCGCGCCGTATCCAGCGGCCGCGAGGCGCTCCTGAGCAATCGCCGCATCTCCGACCGCCTCGTCCAAAAGTACGGCGACACCTTCCTGAAAATGTTCGAAGCCCCGCCCACCCCCGAAGAAAAGGCCGTCATTCGTCGGCTCCACACCGAAGAACTCGAAGACCCCGAGTACGAAATCCTCATGGAGATGCTCCACCTGCTGGTGCGCTACAAGTGCCTCAAGGGGGGGCTCTCGCCCGCCCTCGTCCTCTCCCGGACCGTCCTCAACAAGATGAAAGCCGACAAAGACTACCGCGAGCCCGCCCTGAAAAACGGCTGGCGCCGCTCCTTCCTCGGCGACGAGCTGGTCGAGTGGCTCGATAACCGCAAACGCCTGCGCATCGACTTCAGCAACGGCCGCTTCCAGCTCAAGCTCGATTGAAAACCCGCATCGGCGTGCCCCCCGGCCACACCGGCACTACCCCCTTGCCCTTCGCATTCTCTCCACCGGCCCCCGAAAAAGCGAAGCCGCTCCCCGAAAGAGGAGCGGCTCGCCGAGTGAGTGTTTGTTCACGGTTTGCTGGAAACCGAGCTCATAGGATGGGATGATAATCTGCTACAGGTCGAACAAAAGGGTAACAGAAGTCTTGGGTCTTGGGAGGAAAAGGGTTCGAAGGAGGGAGGCTTCCCTCCAACTCCTTGCGAACCAGCACGAGTCTTAACCAATACTTGGGCCCTTCCACTTCGCTTGAAGCGGCATGGCCAACTCTTTGACATGTTTCATAGAGGGAAGCCGTACCACCCCGGACGGGGCGCAGCCATGGGAATAGCGTTTGAATTACCGAGCAGTTGGGAAAGGATTGCGATGTGCGTGGGCAAATATAACAATTGTGGCAGATAACACAACTCCGCCAACGAGGCGTTAACTTGCCCCCCACAAATCCCAAGCTCATGATCATCGTCAAACCGGAAGACCGGGAAGAATTGCTCGCCGGAGATGAAACCCACCTGCGCGAACTGCTCCACCCCCGACTGGGCCACTCCGGGCTGCCTTACAGCCTGGCTCATGCCTACCTGCCACCGGGAGCCCGTTCCCGCCCCCATCGCCTGCTGGAGCGCACCGAAACCTACGTCTTCACCGAAGGGGCGGGGGTCTTGGTGGTGGGGGGAGAGCGCCAACCCGTCTTCGCGGGGGATGTCGCCGTGGTGCCCGCCGGTGCCGAGCAGTGGCTGGAAAACCACGCCCCCGCTCCCCTGGTCTTCTTCTGCATCGTCAGCCCCCCCTGGTCGCCGGAGTCCGAAATCCTCACCCCCGACACCGCCTGAGCCCCCACACCCGTTGGGCCGTTCGCTTGTCCGTACGGACAAGCTCACTTTCAGGCCGCTTCGCTCCTGGGTCGCCCCTTCGGGGCTTTTGGGCCGCTCACCCTCTGCGAGGGTTCGCTGTTGGCGGT
>CAZBYX010000162.1:0-8532 GCA_964496055.1 uncultured Saprospiraceae bacterium | reverse complement strand
CAACGAACAACGAACTCCCGATAGCACACCCATCGTAAACCAACTGTGAACCCATTGTCCACCCATTGTAAACCCACAACCCATGCATCCCACCTACGCCAAATTGCTCGAACGCCTGGACGCCGGACTGAATGACTTGCTGGAGTCCTTATCCGGGCTGACGGATGAGCAGATCAATGCCCCAGCCCCGGATGGCGGTTGGTCCATCGCCCAGGTCATGCTTCACTTGATGGTGGCGGAGGAGTTGTCGGTGAAGTACATTCGGAAGAAGCTGAGCTTCAACCCGAAACTGGAGAAAGCGGGTTTGAAAGCGGCGCTGCGACGGCTGGCCCTCATCGGCTATCTGAAAACGCCCCTGAAATTCAAGGCGCCCAAAGGAGTGGATGCCACTTCCTGGTCGGAGCCCGTTCCGCTCGAGGAGCTGCGGGAGCGCTGGCTGAAGGCCCGCGCCGAATTGCGTATCTTGCTGGAAGAATTGCCCTCGGACACCTTCGATAAAGAGCTTTACAAACATCCGTTGGTGGGAAAGCTGCCGGTCAGTGCCATGCTCGAGTTCTACCAGGTGCATTTCGAGCGCCATTTGGGGCAGATTCGGCGCCAGCTGGCGGTCGTTTCCCAGGGCTGACCCGTTCAGCCACCTGCGAGAAATCAACCGACCTCATGAAAAACGGCTCTTTCCTCTTCCTGCTCGCCTTCGTGTTGGCGGGGGGGTGGGTTCGGGCGCAGGCAGGGGAGGGTGATACCCTGACGGCTCTGCGCATCGAAACCCCCATCCGGCTGGATGGCTTGCTCGATGAACCCGCCTGGCAGCAAGCACCCCGCATTTCGAACTTCCGGCAAGTGGAACCCGCCGAGGGCGCCCCGGCCTCCGAACGCACCGAAGTGGCAGCCCTCTTCACCCAAACCGCCCTCTACCTGGGCATCTGGTGCTACGACTCGGAACCCGCCAAAATCACCGCCAAATACCTGGAGCGCGATTTCGACGTCGATGCCGACGATATCCTCGCCATCGCCCTCTCCCCCTTCAACGACCGCCGAACTGGCTTCGCCTTCGCCGTCAACCCCAACGGCGCCCGCGCCGACGGCCTCATCGAGGGTATCGAACGGCTGAACCTGGACTGGAACGGGGTGTGGGATGTGGCCGTCAAAAGGAACCCCCAGGGGTGGTTCGCCGAGCTTTATCTTCCCTTCTCCACGCTGCGTTATCGCGAGGGCGAGCGCCAAACCTGGGGCTTCAACATCCAGCGCCACATCGTGCGCAAAAACGAAATCGTGCGCTGGCAAAACTGGAGCCGGGACTTCCAGTTCGAAAACCTTTCCCAAACGGGCTTCCTCAGCGGTCTGGAGGGCATTCGGGGCAAAGTCCGCCTGGAGGTGAAACCCTACGGCCTGGGCGGCCTGACCCAGGAAAAAGACCAGGACCTGAGCACCACCGGCAAGCTGGGCGTGGACGTCAACAAAAACCTCCTCTCCACCCTCAAACTCAACCTCACCGTCAACACCGACTTCGCCCAGGTGGAAGTGGACCGCATCCAGACGAACCTGACCCGCTTTTCCCTCTTCTACCCCGAGAAGCGCGAGTTCTTCCTCGAGGGGGCTTCGAATTACTCCTTCAGCCTCGGCGGGCCCAACAATCTCTTTTACAGCCGCCGCATCGGCATCAACGAAGCCAACGAGCAGGTGCCCATCCTGGCGGGGGTGCGCCTTTTCGGCAAAGCCGCCGATACCAACATCGGGGTGCTCAGCATCCAGACCCGGGAGAAAGGCGAACAGCCCTCCACCAATTACTCCCTGCTGCGCCTGCGCCAGGACGTGGGCCGCCAGTCCAACGTCGGGGTGCTCTTCACCTCCGTGCAACAGGAGGGCTACAGCAACCTCGTCTTCGGCCTCGACGCCCAGTACACCACCTCCACCTTTCTGAAAAACAAGAACCTGAGCATGGGAGCCATGCTTTTCGGCTCGCGCACCACCGAGGTGGAAAACAGCCGCAACAAAGGGTATCGGCTCTTTTTCGACTACCCCAACGACCTGCTCGATTTCTACGTCAGCACCACCTACCTACCCGAAAATTTCATCCCCGGGATGGGGTTCACCTTCCGCAAAAACTACCGCAATTACGTGGCCTTCTTCCGCTTCACGCCCCGTTGGTTCAACGAGCTGGGCGTGCGCAAGATGTTGTTCCAGCCCTGGCGGTTCTTCCTCTATCAGGACGCCCGCACCGGCGAGGTCGTCAGTTGGGAATACACCTTGCGGCCCCTGGGCTTCCTGCTCGACAGCGGCGACCAAATGGAACTCAACCTCACCTGGGAGTACGACCACCCCGACAGCGACTTCTCCCTCGGCGACGACATCCTCGTTCCGGCAGGGGCCTACCACATGAACCGCACCGAACTCGTGCTCGAGTCCTTCTCGGGGCGCCGCCTCTTCGGGGAGCTGGAACTCTCCTTCGGCGACTACTACACTGGGGAAATCCGGGGCCTGGGAGCCGCGCTGGGAGTCAACGTGAACAAACACCTGAATCTGGAAGGGGAGTGGGCCTTCAACCACCTGGACATGCCCGACGGGCAACTCTACAGCCACGAACTCAGCGCGCGCGTGCTCTATGCCTTCACACCCCGCCTCAACCTCAGCCTCTTCGCCCAGTGGAATTCGGAGGAGGAATTCACCGGTTTCAATTTCCGCCTGCATTGGATTCCGAAAATCGGCTCCGATCTGTACTTCGTTTTCACCCAGGCTTACGAAGGCGGCCTGCGCCGGGATTACCTCCAGGAGACCACCGCCGCCCTGAAACTGGTGTGGCGGGTGGCGTTGTGAGGGCGGGTGGGGGTGCTCAGCCCGTGGCCTTGACGAAGTACATGTCGATTTCGCCGACGTTCTTGGCGGCGACTTTCCCGCGGTGTTCGCAGGGGAAGCGGTCTTTGACCAGCGAATAGGTGGCGGCGCTGATGTTCACCCGGCCGGGCGCTCCTTTGGACTCCAGCCGGGCCGCCAGGTTGACCGTATCGCCCCAGATGTCGTAGGCGAATTTTTTGCGCCCGACCACCCCCGCCACGAGCGGCCCGCTGTGAATGCCGATGCGGGCCACGAATTCGGGCAGGCCCTTTTCGGCGCGTTCCAGGCGCCATGCTGTCAGAAAGCGCTGCATTTCCAGGGCGGCTTCCACGATGCGGTAGGGATGCTCGTCGTCGGGTTGGGGCAGCCCCCCTGCACACATGTAGGCATCGCCGATGGTCTTGATTTTTTCCAGCCCGTATTTTTCCACGATGGCGTCGAAGTGCTTGAAGCAGTGGTCGAGGTTCTTGACCAGCTCCTCGGGGCTCAGCTCTTTGGCCAGCTTCGAGAAGTTGACGAAGTCGGTGAACAGGACGGTGGCCTTTTCGTAGTGCCGGGCCTGCGCCGCCCCCCGAAATTTGAGCTCCTCGGCGATGGCTTTGGGCAGGATGTTGAGGAGCAACTCCTCACTGCGTTTCTTCTCCTCCTGAATGATGCGGTTTTTCTCCTCCAGGACGGCGTTGTAGCGCTTGGTGTGGGTGTAGCGCGACCACAGCCCGAAGGCGACGATGAGGACGATGGCTGCCAGAGCCATCATGAAGTTGCGCTGGTTGTTCTTGGCTCGGATCTGAGCTTTCTGTTCTTCGATTTTCATGTCCTGGTGGGCCAGAAACATGCTGTCCATCATGCTGGCGAAGCTCATGCTGTCGAGCAGGCGCTCTTTTTCCATCAGCATCAGTTGGGCGCGCATTTGCTCTTCGGTCATTTCCTGGATGGCGGCCTCCTTTTCGCGCACGGCGTCGGCCAGCACTTCCTGACTGATGCGGAGCTTTTTGCGTTCGCGTTCCACTTTCTGAAGTTTTTCTTCCAGCTCGCGGTTTTCGGCGGCGACCTCCGCCACTTTTTCGAGGGCTTTCTTGCGCTTGCCCCCGAACAGCCCGCCCTTGATTTCAGGGGCATCGGCCGGTGCTTCCCCCGTGAGTACCTGGAGGCGCACGGCCCATTCGGCGGCGTCCTTTTTTCGGTTGCGTTGGAGGGCCAGCTCGTAGAGTTGGCGCAGGATGTTGGTTTCGAGCTCCCGTTCCTGGGTCAGGCGCAAACTGCGTCGCAAGGATTCTTCCGCCCGGTTCAGTTGGGCGCGGTTGGCATTGGGCAGGCGGCGCAGGGCGCGCCCGGCTTTGTACAGGGCCTGGGCCATGAGTTCCGTCTCCCCGAGGTCTTCGGCTTCCTGAAAGGCCCTGCGGGCCCGGACGGCAGCCTTGGCATATTCGCCCCGTTCGAAGTAATAGTCGCTGAGCTCCAGGGCCTTGAGGGCATAAGGGCGCCCCTCCAGCTCGGTCAAAGCGGCTTCCAGGGCTTTTTCCTGTGCCGTCTGGGCAAAGCAAAGCAAAGGAAAGGCACAAAGCAACAAGGGGATCGCTGTTTTCATGTCCTGGGGGTTTAGGGGTGCAGTCTTGTGTGGTAAGGATTGATTGGGTAGGCGGGAGCGCGAAGGATGGGCAAATTACGAAATTTTGATTAGGGAAGGGATTGGGGCGTGGGGCCTGGGGGCGTGCAAAAAGAGGAAATCGTAGCAGGATTTTTCGACAGGTAGCATGCGGAGGGACGGACGGAATCCCTCCCCGGCGGTAAGGTGCTCCTCAGCGGAAAGCGCTTGGGCTGCTTCAAAGGCAGGGAACCTCAGGAGCCGCCCAGATTGATCAGTTCTTGCGCCAAAAGGTAAACCTTGGTTTCCATTTCGCCCGGCATCCAGCCATCGGGGTTCGAATCCCTGTCCCTGGCATTGGCTATGGCCTGGCGGACCTCCCTGCAAAGTTTCTCGTTGGTCGTTTTCAGGGTATGGAGTCTTCTTTTAAGGTCATTGCACTTGCGGGGGGGCGATTTGGGGAGATTTTCCTTGTGCAGGAGCAGCCAGAGCTCGAAACAGGGATTGCTCAGGGCCAGGTTTCGGTTTTGAGCCTTGCAAAACCGGGCGATTTCTTTCAGGTGTTCCATTTTCCAACGGTCACGGTCCAAAACCAGCCAAAGTTGGTCGTCGCGCTGCAGTCCGAAAGATTTCAAGTATTCCCGGGCCCGACGCAGCACCCACCTGGGAGCCGATTCTCCATCGGCTGGTTTCAAAATGAGGAGCTTTACCCGAAGATTTCTTTTGCATAGGGTGTGGAAATAGGCCGGCTCGCGCTTTTGACCCTCACAGGCGATGATGAACAGGCGGGCATCGCGAAACGGCTCACCCCGCTTGTAACTCCTGTTTCTCCGAGTCATCGTTCAAAGTCAGGTTTTCGAATTCCCACAGGTCCGGGACGGCGCCGAATCGCCCATGCAGATATCCTCGCCGAATGTCCAGGTCGTATCTCGGTTTGAATTCGCTGAGGGAATACAGCCGGGAACTGCCCGCCTGGGTCTTCTCGATGAACCATATTTCGTCCTGACGGAAGAGCTTCAAGTCCAGCAACTGACTTTCGTGGGTAGTGAAAACGAGTTGTCCTTTGGAAGGGGTGTTCAAAAAGTGTTCGAGGAAGGCACGCAAAAGAGACGGGTGCAGGCTACGGCCGATTTCATCGACGAAGACCACGCTTTCTCTATTCAGAAGGATTTCGTAGGCAGGCAACAGTTCCAAAATGCGCCGAGTGCCATCCGACTCGCGGAAAAACTCCAGCACTTTATCCCCTGCATGCCTGGCAACCAGCCGGTGGGCTACCACCTGGCTTTGCTCATCTTGAGTGAGGTAAACCCATTCTTTGCCCGCATCATACAATATGCCTCCCTCCTCGTTTTGAAGTTTGCTTTTGAGTCTCTTGACAACGTCCGATTCGTTTTCTCCAAAATAATCCTCCGCTGAAAGTTTTTGGATTTCAAGACCAAGCACGCCCGTGTCCAAGGTGGGAAGGATGCGATTCACCAAATTGCGAAATCTGCTTTCCTGAACCATTCGGGGCACCAGTGGAATGTATTTGGCTTCGGGGAAGATGACCACCAGCCTTTCCGAAAACCATTGGAAGGTCTGCTTGACGCCCGGCAGAAAATCTTTATCCCGAACCACCCACACAAAGGGCGTGAAAGGGTCCAAAAGCTCCTCTTCGTAAACATTGAGCAGAAGCTGTTGCTCCTGCTCGAGCTGAGCTCGGGACGGAATGTCGATCGAAATCCCACTGCCGGTGCTACGGCGTTGAAAGATCAACTCCTGTTGGCTCTTTCGCGGCTGAACTTCGTACAGCCATTCCTCCAAAACCTCGAATCCCTGAATTTTCAGTCCGTAGGCATAGTACTTCCCTTCAAAGTAAAACTCCACCTCGAATTGGGAAGGCTGGCTTTCACTGGTTTCGTCCAGCAGGAAGGGGGTGGCGCCTTTCGCTTTCTTGCTTTTTAAACGCTGCTCCACAACCACCTCCCGCATGAAGCCGATGGCCTTGATGAAATTTGACTTCCCGGCTCCGTTCCCACCGTACAGGGCACTCACTTTCAGCAGGTCAATCTGGGGCGTGGAGTAGATGTGGTCTTTGTGGGTTCTGAGTTTTTTGCGTGGGAAAAAATTGAATTCAACCTCTTCGTGGAAGGACAGATAGTTCGAGGTCAGGAATCGAAGCAACATGACTGTTTGTGAGATTAGTTCTCTTTAATCGAGTTCAATTTCCGATTTTTTAGCGAAAAATTCAAATTTTTATTTTTTCAAAGAGAATTTTTCGCCTTTTGAAGGGCGAGAGTTGCTTTTGGTCTTCTGACTTACTTCGATGCTTGGGTTAGGTCTTCGAATGGGCAGGGCTTGTCTATCTTTACCCCCAAACCCAATGCCCATGCCATTCATCGAGGTCATCGAGCACGAAGCCGCGGAGGGGCGTTTGCGCGAAATCTACGACGAGCTGGTGCGCAAGCGCGGCAAGCTGGCCGAAGTGCACAAAATCCAGAGCCTGAACCCGGAGACCATCGTGGCGCACATGGACCTATACCTAAAGGTCATGTTCGGGCGTTCGCCCCTGAAGCGCTATCAGCGGGAGATGCTCGGCGTGGTGGTCAGTGCCGCCAACCGCTGCCCCTACTGCATCACCCACCACGCCCATGCCGTGCAGTTTTTCTGGAAGGATGAAGAGCGGGTGCAGGGTTTGTGCAAGGATTTCCGCAGCATCGAGCTGGAGCCCGCCGACCGCCTCCTGTGCGAGTGGGCGGAAAAACTGACCCTCGAACCCGCCTTCGAGGGCCGCGCCGACATGGTGGAGCGCCTGCGGGCAGCCGGCCTCGACGACCGCGCCATCCTCGATGCCGCTTTAGTGATTGCTTATTTCAATTTCGTCAACCGCCTGGTGCTGGGGCTCGGCGTGGACCTCGAGCCCGACGGCGGCGGTGGCTACAAATACGATTGAACCCACCCATGCCTCGACCTTCTCTTTGGCCCCTCGCTTGCGGGTTGGGGCTTCTGCTGAGCTCCTGCCAGGCCGGCAAGCGGCTTCAAAAAAACGCCATGCCCGAACCCTCCGTCACCGTACCCGCCCATTTCGACTGGCAGGGCCACCGCGGCGCCCGCGGCCTGCTGCCCGAAAACAGCCTGCCCGCCTTCAAAAAAGCCCTGGAGCTGGGCGTTCAGACCCTCGAGCTGGACCTGGCCGTCAGCAAGGACGGGCAGCTCATCGTTTCCCACGAGCCCTGGATGTCGCATCTCCTTTGCAGCAGCCCCGAGGGGCAGCCGATTGCCGAGAACGACGAACAAAACCACGCTCTCTTTCACTTGACGGTGGAGCAAATCCGCAGCTACGATTGCGGCAGCCGGGGCAATGCCCGATTCCCCCGCCAGCAGCCCATGCGGGTGTACAAACCCACCCTGCGGGAAGTGGTCGAAACCTGCGAGGCCTACGCCCGGGAGCTGGGGCGACCCCTGCCCCGCTACAACATCGAAATCAAAAGCCGACCCGAATGGGACGGCTCCCTCACCCCCGAACCCGAAACCTTCGCCCGCCTGACCCTGAAAGCCCTGCAAGACCTCGGCATCGCCGAGCGGGCCTGCGTGCAATCCTTCGACGTGCGCCCCTTGCAAATCCTTCGCCGCCGGGCTCCCACCCTCACCCTCGCCCTGTTGGTGGAAAACCACGAGCCCTGGCAGGAAAACATCCAGCGGCTCGGCTTCACCCCCGAAATCTACAGCCCTTTCTTCGGGCTGCTCGACGAAGCCACCATCCAGGCCCTGCACGAAGCCGGCATGAAAGTCATCCCCTGGACGGTCAATTCCCTGGAAGACATGAGGCGCCTCATCCGCTGGGGCGTGGACGGCATCATCACCGATTACCCCGACCTCATCGCACAATTTGGGGGGCGGTGAGGGGGTGCCGTTCGGGGGGAATTGCGATATTCACGGGCAAACCACCGCCATGAAAAAGATTGCACGCGTTTCCCTGGCCCTCTTGCTTTTCTTCGCCTGCCAGACGCCCTCCTCCCAGGAGCAGCACACCCCCACAGCCGACCCCCCCCCCCCCCCCCCCCCCCCCCCCCCCCCCCCCACCCCCCCCCCCCCCCCCCCCCCCCCCCCCCCCCCCCCCCCCCCCCCCCCCCCCC
>CAZBYX010000161.1:0-8586 GCA_964496055.1 uncultured Saprospiraceae bacterium | reverse complement strand
GGTTGGGGGGTGGGTTTGGGTTCTTCTTCGGCGGCTATCTCGGTGGGTTCTTCGGGGGGCAGTTCGCCGGCGCAGGGCACCGGCAGGATGGGGGAGGCCTTGTCCACGAGGATGTTGCCGTTGTAGGGAAAGAGGACGGGGGTGTCGTAGAAGGCTTCGAGCATGATGTACTGGTGGGTTTGTTTGGGCTCGAAGCGGAAGTTGTATTCCTTCCAGGTGGTGTTGATGACGGTTTGGCTTTCGGCCAGCAGTTCCACTTTCTGGCAGTAGTTGGAGCCGCCCCAGATGCGCAGTTTGCAGGGGGTGGTGTAGTTGACCAGCTCGTTGGTGGTGCGGCTCTGGCTGCGATAGACTTCGGAGCGGGCGAGCTGGAGGCTGAACACGTAGCACTTGCCTTTTTCCAGGGGGCGGCTGAGGCGTTGGGCGACCATTTCCCAGGTGTCGTTGTCCCGGACGACGATGCCCAGGTAGGTGTTGCCGTCTTTGGCGGGTTTGCTCACCTGGAATTGCCCGTCGGGCAGGGGCTGGACATCGGGCGGGGTTTCGCCGGGGAAGCCGCAATCGTACCAGCCGCGCGGGGGGTTGCCGTAGCGGGGGAAGTCCTCGAAGGAGGGGTTGAACAATTCGATGGGCTCGTCCTGCTGCGCTGAAAGGGAGAGGGGCAGCAGGGTTATGATTGCCAGAAGGGAAAAGTAGCGCATCCTGATCGTTTTTTGCCACACAATGGTTTGGGACGGGTGCACACACAGCGCTGCATGGATTAACGCCTCCAGGGTACCCGTTGGTTTGCCGAAGACCCGAAAACCCCGGTGCTATTTGAAGGCATTCAGACCGGTGATGTCTTGCCCGGTGATGAGCAGGTGGATGTCGTGGGTGCCTTCGTAGGTGATGACCGTTTCGAGGTTCATCATGTGGCGCATGATGGGGTATTCGTTCGTGATGCCCATGCCGCCGTGGATTTGTCGGGCTTCGCGCGCCACCTGCAGGGCCATGTACACGTTGTTGCGTTTGGCCATGGAGATTTGAGCGGGGGTGGCTTTGCCGGCGTTGGCCAGGGTGCCCAGGCGCCAGGCGAGCAGTTGGGCTTTGGTGATTTCGGTGATCATTTCGGCCAGCTTCTTCTGGGTCAGTTGGAACTGCCCGATGGGCTTGCCGAATTGAATCCGTTCCTGGGAATAGCGCAGGGCCGAGTCGTAGCAGTCCAGCGCGGCGCCGATGGCTCCCCAGGCGATGCCGTAACGGGCTTTGGACAGACAGGACAGCGGCCCCTTCAGCCCCCGAATGTCGGGGAAGACGTTCTTTTTGGGCACGCGCACGTCTTCAAAGACAAGCTCGCCCGTGATGGATGCACGCAGGCTCCATTTTCCCTTGATTTCGGGTGCGGAGAAGCCCGGGGTCCCCTTCTCGACGATGAGGCCGCGGATTTTGCCCTCCTCGTCTTTGGCCCACACGACGGCGAGGTCGGCGATGGGGGAGTTGGTGATCCACATTTTGGCACCGTTGAGGATGTAGGCGTCGCCGTCGTCGCGCAGGGTGGTGGTCATGCCGGCGGGGTTGGAGCCGTGGTCGGGTTCGGTCAGGCCGAAGCAGCCGATGAATTCCCCGCTGCCGAGCTTGGGCAGGTACTTGCGCTTTTGCTCCTCCGAACCATAGCGGTAGATGGGGTACATCACCAGGGAGCCCTGCACGGAGGCCATGGAGCGCACGCCCGAGTCGCCGCGTTCCAGCTCCTGCATGATGACGCCGTAGGCGATTTCGTCCATTCCTCCGCCGCCGTATTCGACGGGCAGGCTGGGGCCGAAGGCGCCGATTTCGGCCAGGCCCTTGAACAGATGCACGGGGCATTCGGCGCGTTCGGCGTAGTCTTCGATGATGGGGCTGACTTCCTGCTTGACCCACTCCCGCACCGCCTCCCGGGCCATGAGGTGTTCGGGTTCGAGCAATTCGTCCACCAGGTAGTAATCGTGGTACTGGAAGCGGTCCTGGGCGGCTTTTTTCCTGGGCGCGGCGGGTGCCTGTTTTTCTGCGTTCATGTTAGCGGGGATTTCAGAGCTTGTGATTCGTTGTGTGCCGCAAAAGTACTACGTCTGCCCCAGACCACCGGGTTCTTTGTGGGGGGTGGCGCGGGGGGGGGCTCGTTTGGGGGGCGGGGCGTACCTTTGTCAGGGGACCGGCGTGGATTCCGGCGCCCGAAAAACGACCTTCTCATGGCTCAGATCGTATTGGAAGGCATGCGCTTCTATGCCTATCACGGCGTCCATCGGGAGGAGCGCCTCATCGGCGGCGACTACATCGTGGACGTGTACATCACCACCAAATTCAGCAAGGCGGCCGTGGACGACGACCTGCAACACACCATCAACTACCAGACCGTTTACCAGCTTTGCGAGGGGGTGATGCGCCATCCGTCCCGGCTGCTGGAGAATGTGGTGGAGCGCATCGGGCTGGCGCTGAAGCATCAATTCAAGAACATCAGCGCCTTGCAGGTGCGGGTGCGCAAGCTCAACCCCCCCTTGGGCGGGCCGGCGGCCTTCGCCGCCGTCGAATCGGAGGGGGAATTCACGCGCCGCTGCGCCGATTGCGGCCGCCCCATGATTTGCTACGGCGACAAGACCTGCTGGTGCATGGACTCCCTCGTCTTTCGGAAAACGCGCGAGTTCATGCGCACCAAGTACGGCGACCAGTGCCTCTGCAGCGCCTGCCTGCAACACTACGCCTCCTGACCCCCAAACCCCCGCCCTGCCTTTGGGAGCGGGATTTGCCTCCCCTCGTGTAACCCTTGCAGGGGCTTATAGCGCCGGTGAATGACTATGAAAAGAAGGATTTGAGGAACCGAAAAAGTTACGCGTCACGATTTGACGAATTGGCAATTTGAGAATTTGGGGATTTGAGGAATTGGCGATTTGGCGATTTGAGGATTTGACAGCGACCCGCCACGTTGTCCGTTCCGCCGTCAAGTCCTCGCGGGCAAAGCCTTTTTTGGATGGCCCTTCACTGCAGCACTTCGCGCCTACACCGACTGCCTCCAGAGTGCTCCTCAACGGCGCGGAGCGCCATCCCCCTTGGTAGCGGTTCGTGGGGAAATACCCGGCGGCGCAGCGCGACGCTTCCCTTGGTTAGGAGGGAAGGGCACAAAGGTCGGGCGCACCGCAAAGGTGCACCCGACCGTCGTTGCTCGGGTGGAGCTTTCCGCTCCGCCCGAGCTTGGTCAGTCCAACTTTTTGCTGATTTTGGAGCAAAAACAAATACGACCTTTCTGGACTTTATTGCGTCGGTGGCCCAGGTTGAATGCATTTCAGGGCCGCCAAACTTTCTCTGGTTCCTCGGTCCCTCAAATCCTCAAATCCTCCTTCCCATCATTCGTCTTCATTCATCGGCGCTATAAGCTTCAGGGACACAACCCTTTTTGCAGTGGACTTAGGCCTTTGAATGAAAAAAGCCCCCCACTACTTTCAGTGGGAGGCCATCCCAAAAACCAATTGTTAAAGGACATCTATCGTTAATGCCGGGGCATTGTCGTGTTGGTTGATCCGTGGGCTCAGTCGCGGTCGAAACGCTTTTTGCCGCTGTCGAACTGGAAGGCTACCGTGACCTCGTGGGAGCCTCCGTTGAATTGCTGGAAGTCTCCGAAGAAGACGTCGTAGGTATAGTAGAAGCGGAAAGCGTCGTATTTGGTGCCGAGGAGCAAGCCGACGGCGCCCCCCACCCCTGCCCGGTACGACAAACCCGCGATGAGTTTTTCGTCCAGGAAGGCACCCTTGAGGTTGAAATCGACCATGAAGGGGGTGTTCCAGATTTTGCGGAAGATGAGGGAGGGTTCGAGTTTGAAGTTGGCGCTGGTGATGTCGAATTCGTGCCCCATATTGAAGATGACGAACTTGAAGAAGCTGCCTTCGGGGTCTTTGGAGGCGATGTCGCCGATTTTGGCGACGATGAGGTTGGGAAAGGCGATGCCGATGTAGGTGGCATCGTTGAAGCGGGCCCAGGCGCCCAGGGCGGCGTCGAAGACGTTGTTGCCCTCGATGGCCTGCTCCAGGATTTCGTCCCCTTCTTCGTAGAAGACATTGTCGCGCACCGAGTCGCTGACTTTGATGTTCTGGAATTCCGTGCTGAAGCCCAGCCCCAGTTTGACTTCCTTGGTCACCTCATAGCGGAAGGCATAGTTGAGCTGGAAACGCAGGCGATTCATGCCGCCGATGTCTTCGGAGAGGAGCCCCACGCCGATGCCCAGCACGCGGCCCAGAGGGCCGTCGTAATTCAGGGAGTAGGTCTTGGGGGCGTTGGGGAAGGTGGTCCACTGGGAGCGTATGTTCATCTGAATCTGGTGATTGCCGCTGAAGCCTGCCACCGAGGGGTTGACCAGGATGGGAGACAGGTGGTAATGCATGTACACAGCGGCTTGCTCCTGGGCAAGGAGACCCTGCAGGAGGCAAAAGGGTATGAGGAATGCGACGAGCTTTTTCATGAGCGGAAGAGTTTTCGATTTTCGGGCAAAATGGAATCGGTCGAGTAAAGGGCGGCATCAATCCCGCAGGACGGTGATGCTGCCTTTTTTGCGGCCTTGCTCCTGCGTGGCCGAATCGGTGTATTCGAAGATGAAGAAGTACACGCCGTCGGGGACTTCCTCTCCGCGCTGGTTGGTGCCGCGCCACAGGTCGTCGTTGCCGTAATTGACCTTTTCGAAGACGAGCTGGCCCCAGCGGTTGTAGATTTTGAGGGTGTTGGGGGTGAAGCGCTCCAGGCACTGGATGCGGAAATCCTCGTTGCGGCCGTCCCCTTCGGGGGTGATGACGCTGCGGTATTCCAGGCAGGTGGTTTCATCCACCACTTTGGCTTCGGCGGTAGCCACGCAGCCGTGGGCATCGGTCACTTTCACGAAGTAGGTGGCGGGCAGCAGGTCGATGATTTTCTTGTCGGTGCTGTTCTGGAAGTTCCACTCATAGGTGTAGGGCGGGGTGCCCCCGATGGGAACGGCTTCGGCCGTGCCGAACTCCGTAGCGGTGAAGGGGGTGGTCTTGATGGAGACGGTGAGCTCCTGGGGTTCGGGTATTTCCACCGTACCGACCACCGAGCAATTGCGGCTGTCGGTCACCACGACATCGATGCGGCCCGGGGGCAGCAGGATGGCCGTCTGAGAGGTTTGCCCCAGCGGGTCGTTCCAGGCAAAGGAGAAGGGACCGACCCCCCCGATGGGGGTGGCGATGGCCGCCCCGTCGCTGGCTCCGAAGCAGGAAACGGAATCCACCAGGGCGACCTGGATCGACATGGACTGCGGCGCCGGCAACTCCAGAGTGCGGGTGGCGCTGCACTGCAAGCCATCGGTGACGGTGACGGTATAGACCCCGGGAGCGAGGTCGGCATTGGTCTGGGTGGTGGCGCCATTGCTCCACTCGAAGGTGAAGGGGCCCTGTCCGCTGAGCACCTCCGCCACCAGAGCCCCGTCGTTGTTGCCCTGGCAGGAAACGAACTTGCCGATGCTCACCTCCACCTCGAGATTGGACTCCGACTCCAGGACGAAGGTCTGCGTAAAGGACAGACCCAGGCGGTCGGTCACTTCCAGGGTGTAGGTGCCGGCGGGCACGCCCACCAAATTCTGGCTGACGGAGACGAGCTGGCCGGAGGCGTTGAACCACTGGAACTGGAAGGGCGCGTTGTCCGAAGTACTCAGCTCGATGGCAATGCCGCCGGTGATGTCATCGGGGCAGAAAGGCTTGTTGAAATCCACCTGGGCCACCTGGAAGACTTTCACCTCGAAGGCGTTCTCGAATTCGGCCACACAGCCGTTGGCGTCCACGATGGTGAGGCTGTACACGCCGGGTTCGAGCCCGGAGGGGTTCTGGGCGCCGGAGCCGTTGCTCCACTGATAGGAGTAAGGAATGGTGCCGCCTTCGGGGTCGATGACGATTTTCCCGGGGTTGCCGTTCACCACGTGGTAGATATCGGTGCTGACGATTTCGATGGGCCCCGGGGTCGGGACGTCCACATCGACGGAGAAGGACTGCCCGAAGCTGTCGTCGATGTCCACGGTGTAGGTGCCGCCGGGCAGGTTGTTGAGGATGACGAAGCCGTCGGGGTCGTTGTTGAAGGTGAAACTTTTGGGCCCGCTGATGGTGAGGTTGTAGCTCGGGATGCCGCCGGTCACCTGCAGAATCAAGGTACCGTCTTCGGTGTCGTGGCAGGTGGTGGCGGTGGCGGTGAATTCCAGCCCCAGGGGTTGGGGGTTGAACTCCACCTCGAAGGTTTCGGATGCGGGGCAGCCGTTGCTGTCGAAGACGGTCACCGAGTGCGTGCCGACGCACAGGCCGCCGGTGGTTTGGCCGGTCGCCTGGTTGCTCCACAGGTAGGAGAAGGGCGGGCCGAAGCCCCCGGAGCCGGTGGCGGTAGCGGTGGCATTGCAGACATTCGGCCCCGTGGGCTGTTGAATGTCGATGCTGGAAACCATGACGGGCGAGGAAGCCTGCTCCACCGAAATGTTGGTCAGGGAGGTGCTTTGCCCGTCCTGGCTGGTGACCGTCACACTGTACACCCCCGGACACAAACCCGAGGGGTCTTCCGTCGTGGTGGGGATGTTGTCATCGCTCCAATCGAAGGTGAAAGGGCCCAAACCACCCTGAATTTGCAGGTCGATGATGGCATCGCAGGTGTCGAAGCAGGCGTGCTTGACGGAAGCTCCCAGGCTCATGGGCTGAGCCACGAAGGCACAACGCGTGACCTGGCAATTGGTGGTCACCTCCGTCACCGTCACGCAGTACTCTCCGCTGCAAAGGCCGCTCAGGCTGGTGCTGCCCCCCATGGGCCCGTTGGGCCCCGTCCACTGGTAGGTGTAGGTGGAGCTTGCGCCCCCCCCAACTTGAATGGTGATGGCACCGTCGCAGCCGTTGGTCTCGGAGGTGATGTCGAAGGCGTTGAAGACGATTTCGGGGGGTGAGCCTACCTGCAAGCCGGCCAGCGTAAAAGTGCAGCCGTTCTGGTCTTGAATGAAGCCGGTGTAGTTGCCCGCCTCCAAATTGGAGAAGGTATTGTTGGAGCTGAACCCTGCACCGATGCTGTAGGTGTAGGGCGGGGTGCCCCCGGAAGCCTGAAACTGGATCGCCCCGGAAGCCTCCCCGAAGCAGGCGGCATCGGTGATGTTGGCGCTGCCGTTCAAAGCCTGGTCGGGCTCGTTGACTTCCAGATTGCCGGACTGCAACTGACAGCCCTTCGAATCGGTCACGGTGTAGGCGTAGGTGCCGGCAGGGATGTTCGTTTGATTGGGACTGTTGGGGTTGTTCACCGGCCCCGACCAGCTGTACTGGTAGGGCGGGGTGCCCCCGAACGTGGCCGTCAGAATGGCGCCGGTGCTTTCCCCGTTGCACGCCACGTGCGAAATGCTCTGGGTGGAGGAGAGCGCCGAAGCCGGTTCGGTGATGGTGTAGCTCTCGGTCAGCACTTCGTTTCCGTTGCAACTGCTGACGGTCAATGAATAGGTGCCCGCCGGCGCGTTGGTCAAATCCTCGGAGGTGCTGACCTCCGTGCCTGCGGCATTTTTCCAGCTGAACTGATAGGTTCCCGTACCCCCTTCGACGGTGATGTCCACCGCGCCGCTGGCTTCCCCGTGGCAGGCCACATCCGTCACCTGGGCATCCACCAGATTGAGGGGATTGCACACGACGGTCTGAATGTTGACCCCCCCGTTGACGATGTTCACGGGGTCCACCAAGCCGTTGGGGTCCGAAACCTCGATATCGGTCGGGCTATTCGTGATGGCGATGTCGGCGAAGGTACCTTCGGAGCCGATGGCTGTAAAACAGAGCGAGAAAATGGGGTCGCCGTCGGGCAGGGAGATACCCGCCACATTGGGGTCGAGCCAAGAGACGGTGATGAAGCCCTGGGAATTGGCATTGTCCGTATTGAAACTGGTGCTGGTCAGGCCGGGCAGGTTCAAATCCCCCAGATTGTCGAATTGCAATTCGGCGGGGTCGAAGGTGATGGTGAACTGGAAGGAGACGATATCGACGAACTGGCAGCCCATGAAGTCCACACAGACTTGTTCGTTCGGGCCGGCGGTCACCTCATCCACCATGAAAGCCATGCCGCCCGGACAGGTGGGGCCGCCACCGCCGCCACCGCCACCGGTTCCACCGCCGCAATTGTTCAGGTCGTTGCACACGTTGACCAAGCCGTCCAACCCGGAGAAGGGGATCATGTTGAAATTGCCATCCACGACCTCGATGGGGGTCGGGTTATCCGAAAAGACCAAATCGGTGCTCTGGCCGTCATTCCCGACAACCAGGAAGCACAGCTCGAAAACGGTGCTGTCGTCGGGCAAAGTGACCCCGGTAGCTGCGGGGTCGAACCAGGAAACGGTGATATCCCCCCCGGAGGCGTTGAAGTTGTTGGCCGTCATGCCGGGCAGACCGAAGTTGGTCACCATTTGAAACTCCAGGACGCTGGGGTCGAAGTTGATGGAATACTGAAAGCTGACGATGTTGTCAAAGCCGCTGACGGTGACGGGCAGGCAGATGTTGTCGCCCGGCATGGCATTGACGATGGGTAAGTTGAAAAGGCTGTCGGGGTTGGAGGGCGGGTTGCCCCCACCCCCACCGC
>CAZBYX010000160.1:0-8590 GCA_964496055.1 uncultured Saprospiraceae bacterium | reverse complement strand
CCCGACGGCATGCTTCAAACCCTGGTCAGTACCGAAAAAAAAGCCACCCGCGACGGGTTCGGCCAAGGCTTGCTCGAGTTGGGGCAGCAAAACCCGCGGGTCGTCGCCCTGACCGCCGACCTCGGGGGGAGCCTCAAAATGACGGCCTTCCAAAAGGCCTTTCCCGAGCGCTTCTTTCAGGTGGGCATCGCCGAAGCCAACATGATGGGCATCGCGGCAGGGCTGGCCACCGGTGGGTTCATTCCCTTCACCGGCACCTTCGCCAACTTCTCCACCGGCCGCGTGTACGACCAAATCCGGCAGAGCATCGCCTACTCCCACAAGAATGTCAAGCTCTGTGCTTCGCACGCGGGCCTGACCCTCGGCGAAGACGGCGCCACCCACCAAATCCTCGAGGACATCGGCCTGATGAAGATGCTGCCGGGCATGACCGTCATTAGCCCCTGCGACTACCACCAGACCCGCGCGGCCACCCTCGCCATCGCCGAACACCACGGACCGGTCTATCTGCGTTTCGGCCGGCCGGGCTGGCCCGTGTTCACCCCCCCGAACCAACGCTTCGAAATCGGGAAGGCGCAACTGCTCAGCGAAGGCGCCGACGTCAGCCTCATCGCCACCGGGCACATGGTCTGGCAATGCGTGGAAGCCGCCCGCCGGCTGGAAGCCGAAGGCATCAGTGTGGAGCTGCTCAACCTGCACACCATCAAACCCCTGGACGAGGAGACCTTGCTGGACAGCATCAGCAAGACGCGCGCCGTGGTCACCGCCGAAGAGCACAACCGCTTCGGAGGGATGGGGGAAAGCGTGGCGGGTCTGTTGAGCCGCCGCCTGCCCACCCCCCAGGAATTCGTCGCCGTCAACGATTCCTTCGGCGAAAGCGGCAAGCCCGCTCAGTTGCTCGAAAAGTACGGCCTCGGTGTGCAGGACGTCGTCGCAGCAGTCAAGCGGGTCCTGCAGCGCAAACCCTGAGTGCCCACCCCTGACCTGCCAGGTGGAAACCGCCAAATCCTAACCAAACCCATAATCCACGAACATGAAATTTGCAACCCGAGCCGTTCACGGCGGTCAGTATCCCGACCCCGCCACCGGCGCCGTCATGACGCCCATTTACCAGACTTCCACCTATGCACAGGAAGCACCCGGCGTCCACAAAGGCTACGAATACGCCCGCACCCAGAACCCCACCCGCCACGCCCTCGAAGCCAATCTGGCCGCCCTGGAAGGGGGCAAGCACGGCATCTGCTTCGCCAGCGGCATGGCCGCCATGGACGCGGTGTTGCGCCTGCTCGATCCCGGTGATGAAATCATCGCCTCCAACGACCTCTACGGCGGCTCCTACCGCCTCATGCGCGCCGTCTATGAGCGCTTCGGGCTGAAAAGCCACTTCGTGGACATGACCCGCCCCGAAAACGTCAAGGCCGCCCTCAATGAGCGCACCCGCCTGCTCTGGATCGAAACGCCCACCAACCCCATGCTCAACCTGGTGGACATCGCCGCCGTCGCCCGGCTGGTCCAGGGCCAGGAGGTCCTCGTCTGCGTGGACAACACCTTCGCCTCGCCCTATTTGCAGCAGCCCCTCGAACTCGGCGCCCACCTCGTCTTGCATTCCGCCACCAAATACCTCGGAGGGCATTCCGACTCGGTGCTGGGGGCCGTGGTCCTCAACGATGACGAGCTTGCCGAACGGCTCCGCTTCCTCCAAAACGCCGCCGGCGCCGTGCCCGGCCCCATGGATTGCTTCCTCATTCTGCGTGGCACCAAGACCCTGCACCTGCGGATGAAACGCGCCTGCAAAAACGCCAAGCGCATCGCCCGCTTCCTGCGCGCCCACCCCAAGGTGCGCCACGTGTACTACCCGGGCCTGAAAGACCACCCCGGCTACGAAACCGCCCGCAAGCAAATGCGCCACTTCGGGGCCATGGTCTCCTTCGACCTGCACGAAGACCGGCTCAGCGAAGCAACGCGCGTGCTTTCCAATACCAAAATCTTTACCCTGGCCGAGAGCCTCGGCGGCGTGGAGTCCCTCATCGGTCATCCCGCCACCATGACCCACGCCTCCATCCCCAAACCCGAACGGGAGAAGGTGGGCCTGAGCGACTCCCTCATCCGCCTCAGCATCGGCGTGGAGGATGCCCAGGATTTGATCGACGATCTGGAACAGGCCCTGGCCGCTCTTTGAGCGGGGACCCTTACCCGTTCAGAACAAAAGAGGGAAAAGCAGGTAGGCTAACCAGAGCAGGATCAGCAACAGGATGCACAGGGCGTCGCGCAGACGCCTGCCCAAACGCGTTCCTTTTTGGGGGGAAAGGGCGTTGCCGAAAGACTCCTCCGAAGGAGCTTCCTCGCGTTCCACCACATACAAATGCGAGTCGGATTTCCGGCTGCGAAGGCGGGAAATGGAAACGGTGGGGTTGGTGGTGAGGGGAAGAACAGAAGTTTTCATGGCTGAAGATTCCGGGGTTCAAAATTTTCACCCTGCTATTTCGTAAGCCGTATCCTACCTTTTGGAAAATGCCGCCGGAAAGAAGCCCCGTTCCCTCCGACTTTTCAAACCCAAAGACTGCTGCATTTCCAGAAAGGTGGCATCATTGGGAGTGGGAATACCAGGCAATCCACAAAATCCCCTAAGGAATCGTTCCCCCATCTTGAATTTTTCCGGGAATTCTTGCCGACTGGAGCGGGCTGTTTATCTTGAGCGCTCTGCGCGCTCCTCTCCAAAGCTTCTCAAATCCACTCGACATGAAGAACCAACTTTTCCTCCTGCTTTTCCTTTTGGGCTTTGCCCCCCTCGGTGCCCAAAAGCTGGACCTGACCCAACTCGAGGGGCTCAAAATCCGCAGCATCGGCCCGGCGGGCATGAGCGGGCGGGTGACCGCCATCGACGTATGGCTCGGTGACCCCGAAATGATTTACGTAGGCACCGCCTCCGGGGGGGTGTGGCGTTCGAGGAGTGGGGGCGTGACCTGGGAGCCCATTTTCGACGAAGCTCCCGTGGCCAGCATCGGCGCCATCGCCGTCAATCAAAAGAACCCCGACGAAATCTGGGTCGGCACCGGCGAAGGCAACCCCCGGAACACGCAGAACAGCGGGCAAGGGCTGTTCAAGACCATCGACGGCGGCAAGACCTGGACTTGCGTCGGCTTGGAAGACACCCGCGTCATCCATCGCATCATCCTGCATCGCGACGACCCCAACACCGTCTTCGTCGCGGCGCTGGGCTCGGCCTGGGGGCCCAACCCCGAGCGCGGCGTATTCAAAAGCACCGACGGCGGCAAGAGCTGGCGCAAGGTGCTTTTCGTCAACGACTCCACCGGCTGCGCCGACCTCGTCATCGACCCCCGCAACCCCAACAAGTTCCTCGCCGCCATGTGGGAATACGGCCGCAAGCCCTGGACTTTCCACTCCGGCGGGCCGGGCTCCGGCATCTTCGTCTCCTTCGACGGGGGGGAGTCCTGGAAAAAGCGCAGCTCCGAAGACGGCCTGCCCAAAGGCGACCTCGGGCGCATCGGCCTGGCCATCGCCCCCTCCAAACCCGATATCGTCTATGCCCTGGTGGAAGCCAAGGAAAACGCCCTGTACAAAAGCACCGACGGCGGGTTCAAGTGGCGCAAAGTCTCTACCGATGACAACATCGGCAACCGCCCCTTTTACTACTCCGATATCTTCGTCGACCCGCACAACGAAAACCGCGTCTTCAGCCTGTGGAGCATCCTGAGCAAAAGCGAGGACGGCGGCAAAAGCTGGAGCCCCTGGGTGGGCTGGAAAGTCCACCCCGACCACCACGCCTTCTGGGTACACCCCCAAAACCCCGACTTCATGATCGAAGGCAACGACGGGGGGCTCAACATCAGCTACGACGGAGGGCGCACCTGGCGCTTCGTCGAAAACCTGCCCCTGGCTCAGTTCTATCACATCAATTACGATCTGTCCATCCCTTACCGTATCGGAGGGGGTATGCAAGACAACGGCTCCTGGATCGGGCCCTCCAGCATCTGGAAAAGCGGCGGCATCACCAACGAGGACTGGCAGGAAGTGTACTTCGGCGACGGCTTCGACGTCATGTTCCGCCCCGACAACCCGCGTTTCGTCTATGCCATGTCGCAGGGCGGCAACCTCGGCTACGTGGACACCGAAACCGGGCAGACCAAATTCATCCGGCCGGTCCATCCCGAGGGCGTGCGCCTGCGCTTCAACTGGAACGCCGCTCTGGCCCAAGACCCCTTCAACCCCTGCGGCATCTATTACGGCAGCCAGTTTCTGCACCGCAGTCGCGATTGCGGCCAGTCTTGGGAAATCATCAGCCCCGACCTGACCACCAACGACTCCACCAAACAACAGCAGGAAAAAAGCGGCGGCCTGACCATCGACAACACCACCGCCGAAAACTTCACCACCATCATCGCCATCGCTCCCAGCCCCCTCGACTCCCAGCTCATCTGGGTCGGCACCGACGACGGCAACCTGCAACTGACCCGCGACGGCGGAATCACCTGGACCAACCTCGCCGACCGCCTCCCCGATGCCCGCCCCGGCAGCTGGATTCCCTACATCGAAGCCGGCACCCACAACCCCGGCGAGGCGTTCATCGTGGTCAACGACTACCGCCGCAACGACTGGCGCCCCATGGTCTTCCACACCACCGACTTCGGCGCCACCTTCCGCCGCATCGTGGATGAAAGCCAGGTCAGCGGCCACGCCCTCAGCATCGTCCAGGACCTCGAAGAGCCCCGACTGCTCTTCCTCGGCACCGACCACGGCCTGTGGGTGAGCATCGACGCCGGCGCCAACTGGAGCAAGTGGACCAACGGCTTCCCCTCCGCCCCCACCGCCGACCTCAAAATCCATCCCCGGGAGCACGACCTCATCGTCGCCACCTTCGGACGCGCCGCCTGGATCCTCGACGACATCCGCCCCCTGCGCGAAATCGCCCGCAGCAGTGGCCAAGTTCTCGAACAGCCCTTCAAGGTCTTCCCCGCTCCCGATGCCTACCTGGCCGAATTCCGCTCCTACCAGGGCATCCGCTTCGCCGCCGACGCCCGCTTCCAGGGGCAAAACCGCTTCCCCGACGCCATGATCACCGTCTGGGTGCAGCCGCCCGCCGAAAAGCCAGGCGAGGATAAGGAGGCCCTTCCCGAAGAAGCAAAAGAAGGTGAGGAAGCCCCCGCCGAAGAAGCAGCCCGGCCGACGCCCCGCAAAAAGCCGAAGGTCAAGGTGCGCGTCCTGAATGCCGGGGGCGACACCATTCGCACCTTCTCCTCCGAGGTGGACACGGGCATGACCCGCATCCACTGGAACCTGCGCACCGACGGGGTGGAATTCCCCTCCCGCCGCAAACGCCGCCCCGATGCCGACCCCCCGGCCGGCTACGAAGTCTTGCCCGGAACTTACAAGCTGCTGCTTTCCTACGGCAAACACACCGACTCCACCTTCGTCACCGTCCATCTCGACCCCCGCCTGCGCCTCTCCCTGGAAGACCTCCAGGCCAAACAGGCTGCCTACGAGTCTTTCTACGACATGGTGCGCACGGCCAAAGAAGGCTTCGACCGCCTGCAAGAAGCCGGCAAAACCCTCAAACGGGTGAACGAAGCCCTGGCACTCGCCCCCGACAGCCTGAAAAAAGACCTGGGCCAGCTGACCAAAGACCTGAAAAAGAAAATCGCCGAGCTGGAAAAGCTCTACATGATGCCCCCCGATACCAAGGGCATCCAGCGCTCCCCCGACCTGTTGAACACCGCCCTGTTCCGCGCTTCCTCCTACCTCAATTCCTCGGACGGCGCCCCCAACCCCACGGCCCGCCTCGTCCTCGAGCAGGCTCGCCAAAAAACCCGCGAAGTGCTCGAGGCTGTCAATGCCTTCTTCGAAAAGGACTTCCAGGCCTTCCGGGAAAGGGTGGAAAGTCAGGAAATTCGGCTGTTCAAAGACTTCGAGCCCCTGCGCCTGAAAGAGTGAGCAGGGAGGGGGTCGGGCATGAAAAAAGCCGCCCCGGAAGGGGGCAGCTTTTTTCACCTCGGCGCGTGTGCGTCACTTGAACTTCCAGTGGTAACGGGCGCGGTAATTGGCTTTGCCCAGAATCAGACCCACGCAAAAGCCAGCCACCAGCCCCAGCATCAAGTTCTTGACCGCCAGCCCGATGCTGACGCCCAACATCAAGCCCAGCGCCGACCACACACTCAGCAACGAAGGAGATTTTACATTCCGATTCGCCATGATGATTCCGTTTTAATTTTGGTAGAACGGGGGTGGATTATTTGGTTAAGGCTGAATTTGACGAAAAAATAAAAGACATAATTTGAGCGTCTTTTCCAAATTTCGTTGCAAAATTACAGTCTATTTTCTTTCGAAACAGAATTTTGTTTAAAAAGTTGAATTTTTGGGCTCAACCCCGGTGGGGTTCAGAAGGCGAGCTTCAACCTCGCCCAAAAAGGAGGGAGATAGGGTTCGTGGGCGGAGTGGACGGGGTGTGGCGGTTGGAGGCGCGGGGTCGAAGAACCCTCCCTCTGAGGAGGCGATTTTTCACGAAGCAAAGAGTCATGCAGGAAAACGGTCGGATTTCTCGAATGGAGCGATTGCGCGGCCACCGGAGGCGGGAGCTTCGCCACTATGGGTGGCAGGCGGGATGGTCGGCATTTACGGCGCTTCTGGGGAGCGGGTTTCTGTATTTTTTTCCGGCGGCCGTGTTTCAGGGCATCGGTTGGGCTTTCCTATTGCTGGGCGCGATGCAGTCCGTTTTGGCGGCCCGGGAGTTCCTGCGTGCCCGGCGATTAAACATCCCCCCCGATGAGGCGGGAGCCAGGGAGCGCCTCTTTCGCCAGGAGTGCGAACGCCTGGAAAGCGCCGCCCCGCTGCACTCCCAAACCCGCACCGCCCTGACCGCCCTTTTTCTGCTGGGGCTGGCCCTTTTGCTCGGGGCTGTTTTTCTTCAATGGGGAGACTTTGCTCTCGGAGCGGGGACCGCCCTTATGGTGCAGGCCAGTTTCGCCCTGGTCTTCGAATTGTTTGCCGAGTGGAACGACGCCCTGCTCCGGCAGGAGCTCGAAAAGGAAGAAAAGTAGTCGCTGTTCGTATTTCTTCCGTCCCAAAATTGTTGGGCATTTGAGTTTATTGAAAAATCTGTGCATCTTGCGTTCAAGAATATTCAAACTATACTCCCATCGCCTCTTTGAGGCTTCTTCTCGCCACGGCTTAAAGCGTTTCGTCCAAGTTCGGTTTTAACAGGGTATTGCCACCGCGTGCAATGTTTTTTTCATTTCTAAATACCCTGTATCATGACACCAAGAAACCTTTTGAAAGGAGCTCTGGTTCTGGCCGGTCTCTGCCTTGCAGCCTGTGCCCAGGACCCACTCCCCGCCCCGGAACTCCCCTCCGAAGTGCAAAAGATGGAAGCCCGCGTCCAGGAGGCCCTGGAGGCTCTGGATGCCGACTACCCACCCGCCTATGGGGAGGAGGTCCTCCAGCCCCGTGGGTCTGTGGTCGTACCCGCCCGGTCGAGAAACGCCCTGGCCGATGCCGTTCAGGAGGCGGGGCCCTATGGCACCGTCCTGATGAAAAGCGGCCCCCACACCGAAGATGAGATGGTGACCATTTCCACGCCCGTCCGCATCATCGGGGAAGAGGGAGCCTACATCGTTACCGAAAGTGAACCCACCGACGCCCTGCTCGACGCCCCGGTCCGCCCCTTGATTTATGTTCGGGGGGCTCCTCAGACCGTCATCGAGGGGGTTTCCTTCCGGGCGCAGCCCGAGCGTGGAAACACCGCCGTTTTGGTGCACGAGTCGCCCCGCACGCAGATTCGCAGCACCCGCATTCAGAACTTCCAGTTTGGCATCGTGGCGGTGGGTTCCGATCAGATTCGCTTGTTCGACAATCAGGTCTGGGGCTTCCCGCTGGGCCCGCAGGAAGACCTGCTCACCTTTGGGATGGTGGTCAGCTGCCGTTGGGCTCAATTGAAGGGCAATCAGGTATCCGGTTTCCAGGCGGGCATCGTCTGTGGTGATCGCAGAGGGTTGGCCTACCTGAATACCGTGGTCAACTGCCGGACGGGCTTTCTTTTGCTTAGCCCCAAAGGGCTGCGCCTGCCCAACAACACCTTCCTGGGCTACGGCTCGCCGCCGGCAAACCAGTGGATCGTCACCAGCAACACCGCCGCCGGAGGGCTGTGGAACTACCTCCTCATCGACGGCGCACACAGCAACTGGCTCTACCAGAACGCCTCGGCCGATGCGCAGCTCTACGACGTGGAACTGGCCGGCGAATCCGATCGCTTCGGGCCCTTGCATCCCGAGGGCTCCTTCGGCAATTTCGTCGTCTCCATCGGGCCCTTCGGCGGACAGCGCGTCAAGCCCTGCGGTAAAGGCAACACCGTTTACGGCGGTCAGCTGGTGGACACCACAACCGACCCCTGTTTCTGAAAGTCTGTAAAACCTTGAAAACCCGCCAGTCAGAGGATTCCTCTGGGTAATTGGAAATCATGTTGCGGTGAAGAACCGCCGACCGATTGATTTTTAGCCCCACCGATAATTACTCTGATTGCGCAGAGGCGGTTCCCTCCGATTGGGGAGGTGCCCCTCTGCTTTTTTTCGGGGCTGCGGAA
>CAZBYX010000159.1:0-8600 GCA_964496055.1 uncultured Saprospiraceae bacterium | reverse complement strand
CAAATGAATTGTTAGGAAGGCATTTATATCGATTACGGCCGTTTCCCCACCCCAACCCACCACTCTAAACTCTCCACTCTACACGCTCCACTTCCCTATAGCAAACGGCTATCTTTACCCGCTCACGAAAACGAGCGCAATGGCCTATCGGAGTCTGAGAGCGGCCGTGGAGGATTTGGAGCGCCACGGGCATCTGGTTCGCATCCGGGAGGAGGTGGACCCCTATCTGGAGATGGCGGAAATTCAGCGGCGGGTGTACGAGGCGCAGGGCCCGGCGCTGCTGTTCGAGCGGGTGAAGGGCAGCCCTTTTCCGGCGGTGTCCAATCTTTTCGGTACGGTGGCGCGGGGGGAGTTTTTGTTCCGCCATACGCTGGAGCGGGTGGGGCGGGTCATCGAGCTGAAAGCCGACCCGAGCGCCTTTCTGCGGGCACCGGCCACTTACTGGAAAGCCCCCTTCACGGCCTGGCAGGCTCTGCCGAAGCGGCTGCGGGGCCGCCTGCCGGTGGAATACGGGCGGACCACCATCAGTCGGTTGCCGCAAATCGTCAGCTGGCCCGAGGACGGGGGTGCCTTCATCACCCTGCCGCAGGTGTTCACCCTGCCGCCCGGGGAGCGCAACGTGATGAAGTCCAATCTGGGGATGTACCGCATTCAGCTTTCGGGCAACGCCTACGTGCCCGACCGGGAAGTGGGCTTGCACTACCAGTTGCACCGGGGCATCGGGGTGCATCACCAGCTCTACAATGCCGGCGATGAGCCCTTCCGGGTGTCCATTTTCGTGGGCGGGCCGCCGGCACACACCTTTGCGGCGGTCATGCCGCTGCCGGAGGGGCTTTCGGAGCTCACCTTCGCGGGCATGCTGGGGGGGCGGCGCTTCCGCTACGGCTGGCGGCAGGGCTTCGTCCTCAGTGCCGAGGCCGACTTTTGCATCACGGGGGTGGTGAAAAAAGGGCTGCTCAAGCCGGAAGGGCCCTTCGGCGACCACCTCGGCTACTACAGTCTGAAGCACGATTTCCCCGTGATGGAAGTTGAAGCCGTCTATCACCGCCGGGATGCCATCTGGCCCTTCACGGTGGTGGGACGCCCGCCCCAGGAGGACACCACCTTCGGGCACCTCATCCATCTGCTAGTGGCACCCCTGTTGGAGCAGGAGTTTCCCGGCGTTCGGCAAGTCCATGCCGTGGACGCCGCCGGCGTGCACCCCCTGTTGTTGGCCATCGGCACGGAGCGCTACATGCCCTTCCGCGAACCCAAACCCGAGGAAATCCTCACCCAAGCCAACCACCTGCTCGGAAAAGGGCAAACCAGCCTGGCCAAATACCTCTTCATCGCCGCCCAGGACGACGACCCCACCCTCGACACCCACGACATTCCCCGCTTTTTCCGCCACCTGCTCGAACGGGTGGACTTCCGCCGCGACCTGCACTTCCACACCAAAACCACCATCGACACCCTGGATTACAGCGGCTCGGGTTGGAACGAGGGCTCCAAGCTGGTCGTCGCCTGCCGCGGCCCGCGCCTGCGCAGCCTGGCCGCCGAATTGCCCGCCGACCTTTCCCTGCCCCCTGGATTCGGCAACCCGCACCTCGTCTTGCCCGGTATCCTCGCCCTGGAAGGGCCGCCCTACGACGACCCCGCCCGTTCCCAAGACCCCGCTGCCCTCGCCGACCACCTCCGCGGGCAGGATGTGAGCGGTTGGCCGCTCATGGTCCTGTGCGACGACGCCGCCTTCACCGCCCGGTCGCTGAACAACTTCCTCTGGGTCACCTTCACCCGTTCCAACCCCTCCCACGACGTGCACGGCGTCGGGGCTTTTTTCGAAAACAAACATTGGGGTTGCGAAGGCCCCCTGCTCATCGATGCGCGCAGCAAGCCCCACCACGCCCCGCCCCTCGTGCCCGACCCGCAAACCGCCGCGCGGGTGGACCGACTCTTTGCAAGGGGTGGGCCGCTGCACGGTCTGTGGTAAAAAAAATCGGGGCGGCTCCAGGGGAGCGCCCCGAAAGCAGGCAGTCATTATGCCCACAGAATCATGTCGTTGTGGCAGCTTGGGGATTCCAGGCGTAGGCATCGAAGGGGGCTTCGACGGGGGTTTGAAACAGGTGGTTGCTGTAATTGCTGATGGTTTTGACCGCAATGGCCAGCACGATGCCCAGGATGTGCTTTTCGGTGAATCCAGCCTCCAAAAAGGCATCCACCTCTTCCTGGCTCACCCAGCCGCGCTGTCGGACCATGCCCTGGACGAAGCGGTGCAGGGCTCCGAGGCGGGCGTCTTTCACGGGTTTCCCTTCGCGGATGGCCTGGAGGGTTTCTTTCGGTACGCCCGAAAAATTGTCGGCCAGGAAGCTGTGGGCCGCCACGCAGTAGTGGCACTGGTTCTCCCGGCTGATGGTCAGGAAAATGACTTCCTGCTCGGCCGGGTCGAACCCTCCCTCCTGTCGGAAGCGCTCGTAGGCGAAGGCATAGGATTCGAGCAGGGCCGGGAGGTTGGCCATGTTGGCGTACATGTTCGGAACCATGCCCAGTTTTTGGCGGGCTTGCTGCAGCAGGTTGCGGGCTTTTTCATCGGGGGTGTTCTCCTCCACCTTGGGCAGGGAAAGTCGAGCGGGTGATTTCATGGCAATTTCGTTTTTCGGTTTGGGCCGGTGTGAAGTGCGACTCCACATCCGGCCCCCTCTCAACCCCCGCCCGGAAGGGGAAGTTGAGGGCAGGGGGGGGCGGTTGGGAATAAAGTCGCCGGCCAGACACCTCGGGGCAGTGCACTTCAAGGGGCTCGGGTCGAGCGCTCCCAACAAGCTGCATTCGACCGGGATTCCGGCATTTTTAAAAGGATTGCAAGAAAGACGGGGAACCCTTGCAGGTATCAAAAAAACGAAGGCAATCGATTTGGAAATAATATTTCAGCAGAAAAGAGGAGGCAAAAAAAATAATGGGCGAGGAAGAAGAGCGCAGGAATTTTTTTATGTTTACAGCTCCTTCTTGTTTTGCCGACACGAAGTGGCTGCGTTCCCCTTGGCCGGCATTCGACACACAGTACAATAGCTTTCATCAAAAACAGTACGTATGAAACTTGAACTTCGACTCTTGAAAGTCGCAGCCGCCCCGTGGAAGACCAGATGGCTGGTTTTATTGGCCATGTTGGTCAGCACGGGGTTGTTTGCACAGAAGACCATCACGGGCACCGTGACGGACGAAACCGGCGAGCCACTGATCGGGGCCTCGGTTTTGGTCCAGGGCACGAACGTGGGTACAGTGACCGACCTGGACGGGAGCTTTACCATCGAAGCCAACGAAGGTGACGTTTTGGTCATTTCCTACACGGGTTACGAGCCGGTGCAATTGACGGTCGGCTCGGAGACGGTTCTTACGGTTGCTCTGGCCGAAGGGGTGACCATTGGAGAAGTGGTCGTGACCGGCTACTCGACGCAGTCGCGTCGGAACATTACGGGGGCGGTCACCAGTTTGGACGCCTCCGAAATCGAAGAGCTGCCGGTCTCGAACGTGTCTCAGGCCTTGCAGGGGCGCGCAGCGGGTGTCACCGTCACGCAGTCGGGTGCGCCCGGCACGGGGGTTTCGGTGCGCATTCGCGGCTACGGAACCATCGGTAGCAACGAGCCCCTCTACATCGTGGACGGCATTCCGCTGAGTTGGAACGGCGCCACCCTGGACATCAACCCCAACGACATCGAGTCCATCCAGATTCTGAAGGACGCCTCCTCGGCTTCCATCTATGGGGCGCGTGCTGCCAACGGGGTGATCATCATCACGACGAAGAAGGGCAGCGTCACGGGCGAATCGAAATTGAACTTCAACGCCTACTACGGCTTCCAGCAGCCCACCAACCTGCCGGAAATGCTCAGCCCCCAGGAACTGGCCGACGTGCTCTGGGAAGCCCAGAAAAACGCCGGGCTCTCGCCCTCCCACCCCCAGTACGGAGACGGGCCCACCCCGGTGTTGCCCAACTACATCATCCCGACGGGGGCTTCCAGCGCCGACGAATCGGCATACGATTACCTGACCAACCCCATCACCCGGGCCAACAAGGAAGGCACCGACTGGCTGGATGA
This sequence comes from uncultured Saprospiraceae bacterium, assembly GCA_964496055.1. GTDB lineage: Bacteria > Bacteroidota > Bacteroidia > Chitinophagales > Saprospiraceae > CAZBYX01. Next base: position 4,533 of record CAZBYX010000159.1, on the reverse strand, counting down.
AATCTTCGACACCAACCCCATCCAGAGCTACAACCTAAGCGCTACGGGCGGGAACGAGAATGCCCAGTACGCCCTCTCGGCCGGCTATTTCCGCCAAGACGGGGTGGTTATTCACACCAACTACGAACGCTTCAGCCTGCGGGCCAACTCCCTGTTCCGCATCAAAGACCGCGTGCGGGTGGGTGAAAACCTCTCCGTGGCTTACTCCGAGCTGGTTGGCATCGCAGGGGGAATCATGGGTACGGGCAATGCCATCTCCATGGCTTTCCGCATGCCCAGCATCATTCCGGTGTATGACGTAGGCGGCAACTTTGCCGGTACCCGGGCCACCGGTTTCAACAACCCGGACAACCCGGTCGCCATGCAAGTGCGCAACAAGGACAACAAGTCCAGAGGCTTGCGCATCCTGGCCGGCGGCTACCTGGAAATCGACATCCTCGAAGGGCTGACCGCCAAAACGGCCTTCAACGTCAACCTGGCCACCACCTTCGAGAACAAGAACTTCAGCATCCCCAACATCGAAGCAGCGGAACCCATCGCCAACGCCACCCTCAACCAACGCGTGGATAATTCTTTGAACTGGACGTGGTACAACACCCTCCAGTACAGAACCACCTTCGCCGACGCCCACAACCTCAGCGTGTTGGTCGGCACCGAGGCCATCGAGGATGAATTCACTTGGATGTCTTCTGGGCGTTCCATCTTCTTTTCCAACGCCGTTGCTTTTCGTCAGCTCACAGCGGGGGAAGGTGGATTCGTCAATGACGGTTCCAAAGCCGAATGGAGTCTGTTCTCCATCTTCGGAAAAGCCGACTACGACTACAAGGGCCGCTATCTGGCCAGCGTCACCGCCCGCCGCGACGGTTCTTCCCGTTTCGGTCCCGACAACCGCTATGGTAATTTCTACGCCTTCAGCCTGGGTTGGCGCATCTCCGATGAGAGCTTCCTCCAGGACGTGGGCTTCATCAACGACCTGAAAATCCGTGGGGGTTGGGGTCAAACCGGTAATCAGGAAATCGGGGACTACACCCAGTTCAGCACCTACTCAGGGAACATCAATACTTCAGCCTATGACATCAATGGGACCAACTCGTCCGTTCAGTCTGGCTTCGACCTGGCGCAATTCGGAAATCCCGAAGTGAAATGGGAAACCACCACCTCGGTGAACGTCGGTTTCGACGCCCGCCTGTTCAACAACCGCCTGGACGTGGTCTTCGACTGGTTCGACCGTAAAACCACCGACATGCTCCTGCAGGTGGACCCGCCCACCCTGGCCGGGGTGGCCAACGCCGCCTTCTTCAATGTGGGTGAAATGGAGAACAAGGGCTTCGAAACGGCGCTTGCCTACTACAGCCCCCGCAACCAGGACTTCACCTACTCCATCGGCGTCAACTTCTCGGCTTACGACAACGAGGTCGTTGCCCTGAACGACTCCCTGCAGGTCATCGAAGGCGGTACTTTCCGTTCCTTCCGTGCCACCCGCACCCAGCAGGGTCACCCGCTGGCCTCCTACTTCGGTTACATCATCGACGGGATTTTCCAAACCCAAGCCGAAGTGGACGCCCACGCCGCCTCTCCCGGCGCTGCCCCGGGTCGCTTCAAAATCCGCGACGTGAACGGCGACGGCACCATCGACGCCCAGGACCGCACCTTCATCGGTTCGCCCCATCCCGATTTCACCTACGGGGCTTCCATCAACCTCGGTTACAAGGGCTTCGACCTGAGCATCTTCCTCCAGGGGGTGCAGGGCAATGAGCTGTTCAACGCCAACAAGTACTTCCAGGACTTCGTCCAGACCTTCCAGAACAGCCAGAAGGCCAAGACCATCCTGCAATCCTGGGGCTACCCCGGTGTGGACAACGCCAACGCCAAGTTGCCGCAGATCAATCAGAACGCCCCCGACATCGAGCTGGCGCCTTCCACCTTCTACCTCGAAGACGGAAGCTACCTGCGCGTCAAGAACGTGACCCTCGGTTACACCCTTGACGAAAACGCCCTTGCCAACATCGGGCTGCAGAACCTGCGCCTCTACCTCCAGGCCACCAACCTGCTGACCATCACCGACTACTCGGGCATTGACCCCGAAGTGGGCTTGGCCACCTATTACGATGGGGGTGCCGACGTGGGAGGTATCGGGGTGGACCGCGGTCAATACCCCGTGGTGAAGACCTTCACTTTCGGCCTTTCGGCGACGTTCTGAGAGGCTTTCCCTCCGGGGCCAGTCAGAATCCCTTAACTTGGGCTCCGGGGTCAGGTGTCTGAACGCGAGGCATTATCAAAACCTAAAAAAATGTCAACGATGAAAAAATTATTCTATATAGTGGGCGTAGTCGCCGTGCTGGGCGCCGTCATCACCGCCTGCTCCGACGACTTCTTCAACAAGGAGCCGCAGGGGGTGTTGAGTGAAAGCGTGCTGGCGACCGCCAACGGCGTGGAAGCGCTGCTCATTGCCGCCTATGCCGAGCTGGACGGTTGGGCCGGGTGGTCGGTCGGCCAGCCCTGGCAGTCTTCCGGCAGCAACTGGGTGTACGGCGACGTCTATGCCGACGACGCCTACAAAGGCACCGACGTAGGCGACCAGCCGCAAATCAACTCCATCGAGCGCTACGAGCACGATGCGAGCAACGACTACCTCATCGCCAAGTGGCGCGCCGTTTACGACGGGGTGTCCCGCTCGAACGACGTGCTGCGGGTGTTGGCCAAGGCCGTGGAAGCCGGAAACATCGATGCCGATCTGGCTGCCCAGATCGAAGCCGAAGCCCGCTTCCTGCGCGGCCACTACCACTTCGAAGCCATCAAGATGTGGGAAAACGTCCCCTATGTGGACGAGACCAACACCGACGGGCTGGTGCCCAACCCGGGTGCGCCGTGGGATCAGGTGGAAGCCGATTTCGACTTCGCCATGAAAACCCTGGGTGAAGAGCCCCGAAACGGCCAGCCCGGCCGCGCCACCAAGTGGGCCGCCGCCGCCATGCTCGCCAAGGCGCACCTCTTCCAACAAGACTACAGCGCCGCCCTGCCCATCCTCAACCAGATCATCAACAGCGGCAAGTACGCCCTCAACGCTCAGTTCCACGACAACTTCCGCATCGAGGGTGACAACAGCTCCGAAGGGGTCTTCGAATACCAGGCCTCCGTCAACGATGGCTCGTTGGACGGCGAAAACGGCCGCTGGGGCGACGTGCTCAACTTCCCCTACACCGGCGGCCCGGGCCAGTGCTGTGGCTTCCACCAGCCCAGCCAAAACCTCGTCAACGCCTACAAGACCGAGAACGGCCTGCCCCTGCTCGACACCTTCAACGACGAAGACGTGACCAACGACCAGGGCTGCACCAGCGGCTCGCCCACCTGCTGTACGGAAGATGCCGACGGCAACTGCATCGAGCCCTACGAAATCTACCCCGGCCCCGTGGACCCGCGCCTCGACTGGACGGTCGGCCGCAAGGGCATCCCCTACCTCGACTGGGGTGACCACCCGGGCATCGCCTGGATCCGCGACCAGAACTACGGCGGGCCCTACAGCCCGAAGAAGAACGTCTTCTACCAGTCGCAGCAGGGCACCGGCTCCACGGCTTCCGGCTGGGCCCAAGGCCCGAACGCCAACAACTACGCCTTCATCCGCTACGCCGACGTCCTTCTGTGGGCGGCTGAAGCCGAAGTGGAAGTGGGCGACCTGAACCGCGCCCGCGAGCTCGTCAACATGGTGCGCGCCCGCGCCGCCAACCCCGACGGCTTCGTCAAGCGGGCCGACGGCACGCCGGCTGCCAACTACGAAATCTCCACCTACGACGACCCCTGGACGGACAAGGAGTTCGCCCGCAAGGCCGTGCGCTTCGAGCGCCGCCTCGAACTCGCCATGGAAGGCCACCGCTTCTTCGACCTGGTGCGCTGGGGCATCGCCGAACAAACCCTCGATGCCTACCTCGCCGTCGAATCCACCAAGCGGACCTACCTGCAAGGGGCTGACTTCAAGCCGCACAACGTGCGTCACCCCATCCCGCAGCGGGCCATCGACCTCAGCCAGGGGACCCTCGTCCAGAACCCCGGTTATTGATATCCGAGCTTCGAAGAGCAACTGCCCCCGGGCAGTTGCTCTTTCGTTTTTTCCAGACGAAAAGGCGGGAGCCCGGCTCCCGCCTTTCTATTTTGGCGCCCATGAGGCTTCCGGTTTGGCTCCCGCTGCTGGCAATGCTGGGCAATTGCAGCCCCCCCGAGGAGGCGCCTTCTTCCGAGGCGCCCGAATCGGTGCGCGCCCATTGCGGCGCCTGCCACCTCCCCCCCGACCCCGCCCTGCTCGATCGCACCACCTGGAAAGAATCCATCCTGCCCCAGATGGCGCCCTATCTGGGCATGCCCTCCCGCGTGAATCCGCTGGCGCGGCTGTCTTCCGAAGAGGCGCAACGAATCCTTAAAGCCAACCTCTATCCCGACCAACCCATCCTTTCCCCGGAAAGCTGGTCGGAAATACAAAGCCACTACCTCCGACACGCCCCCGAAAAACTGCCCCCCCAAGCCGCCAAACCCGCCCCCCTG
>CAZBYX010000158.1:0-8602 GCA_964496055.1 uncultured Saprospiraceae bacterium | reverse complement strand
AGCCACCGTACGCGCGAACGGCGTTCGCGCGTACGGGCTGCATCAGTTCAGGGAGAAGCGGACGGTGATGCCGCTGCTGACGTCCGTTCGGGGGAAGCCCTGGGAGGTTTTGGGCACGGTGCGGCGGTAGTCGAAGAAGAAGCGCAGCGAGAGCTGGCGGTTGACCTGGTATTCGGCTGCGGGCAGGATGCTGAGGGTTTTGGTGCCGCGGGTGGGTTCCTGCAGGTCCTGGTCGAGCAGGTGGCGGATGGTGATGTCGTCGCTGAGGGAGAAGTCGAAGTTGATGTTGAGGTCGCCGGACTGGCCCTGGCCGCGGCCGCCGGGGCGTTGGGGGCGGTCCTGGCGCCCGCGGTTGCTGCGCTTGCCGGTGAGGAAGCCGATGTTGACGTCCTGGAGGCGATAGCCGAAGCCGAGGGTGACGTCGTCGGAGCGGGTTTCGTTCAGGGCTTCGTCTATGCCGAAGCTCATATTGAGGTTGCGGGACTTGCCGATTTCGAAGCGAAAGGACATGTCGTTCTGCAGGCGCATGTCGATGCCGATGAGGGGGCTGAATTGCTCCTGGATGACGATGTCGGGCACTTCGAAGCGGGAGTAGAAGTTGAAGTTGATGGGGTCGCGTTTGTCGGGGTTGTCGAAATCGAACTGGTTTTTGGTTTCGAAGCGGTTGACGGTGAGGGTGGAGCGGTAGCCGTGCGTGATGCTGACGCTCTGGAAGATTTCCTTGAAGAGGGGAATCTTGGACAAGCCGTTGTAGGTGAGGCGCCAGTTGGGTTTGGGCAAAATCTTGAGCAGCACGTTGGAGACGTAGTCGCGGTCCACGTCGATGGTGTTGGCGTCCTGGCCGGTGTAGGCGGCGAGGAAAGCGGGCACGAGGACGGCGCGGCTGGTGCGGCCGAAGCCGTCGGGGAAGAGCAGCTCGGCGTCTTCGGGGTTTTGGTGGCTGCCGAGGGGAGCAGTGGTCAATCGGCTGGCGACGATGAGGCGGTTGGCTTCGAACTGATCGAACAGGCCGGCGATGTCGTCGTTGAAGAGGGTCTTGAGGGCGGCGAAGGTGATGGTGTAGCTGCCGAAATCGCGGGGGTTCTGGTGGGTGTAATCCATGACGCCGACGGAGTCGAAGCGGAATTCTTCGAGGTGGTTGTCGCTCAGTTCGCGTTTGACCTCGATGTCCACCTTGAAGTCGCGAATGGGTTCGAGGGTGAGGCGCCCGTCGAGGGTCTGGCGGTAGTTCTGGGAGACGGCGGAGTTGAGCAGGGGGCTGGAGCTGATCCAGTTGCGGTTGTTGTAGAGCCAGTCGTTTTTGGTGAAATAGTCTTCCTGCTCCATGTTGGGTTGGAGCCCCAGGATGAAGTCCCATCCGGGGGAGCCGAAATTGTCCATTCCCAGGATTTCACTGCCCGGCATGTAGCCCGGCACGATGGTGGAGAAGTTTTCCTGATAGGTCACGCGGGCTTTGCGCACGAAGAGCAGGGGCCGGATGAGCGCTTTTTCCAGCTTTCCGGGGCCGTCCTTTTTCTTTTTCTTGTCCTTTTTGCCCTTCTGGTCATCGGCTCCTTTTTGGTCGTCCTGTTTGGGGTCGGGTTGATTGCCCCGGATGGCACCGCGACCCCGGGTGGCTCCCCGGCGGGCACCCCCGGAGCGGGAGTCGATGGCTTTGAGGTATTTGGAGTAGCCGTAGATTTTGGTGAAGTCCAGGTCGAGATTGGCCTGGCGGTTCTGGCTGTTCTGGATGACGTTGCCGAGGCTTTGGGCGAAAGGCGACTGGCTGGCGGCATTCCAGGAATAGCTGGCCTGGTAGGTGGCGCGGGCGTTGATCCAGTCGAGGAAGGGGAAGTCCTTGGTGGGGACGGTGTAGTTGATGTTCAGGGAGTGGTTGTAGGCTTTGGTGCGGCCGAAATTCTTGATGTTTTCCCAAATGGAATCGCGGCGCACGGAGGCGCGGTCGCTGATTTCGCCGTTGAGCTCGCGTTCGAGGAGCTTGGACTCGTCGGGTTCGTCGATGATGGACTGGTTGTCGGCGAAGAACTGGAGTTTGAGGTTGCGCGTCAGGTCCCACTGCAGGTCGTAGCTGCGGTTCCAGAGGAATTGCTTGTTGAAGTAGGTGTTGAACAGCGGGTTGGTGCCGGCGAAGCGGTACTTGGTTTCGTTGAAGCGGCGGTCGAGCTCGGTGCTGAAGCCGAAGGAGTTGGGCAGGGGGTTGAAGTTCATGCCGGTGATGAACTTGAGGTACTTGTCCTTCTCGATGGCGTTTTTCAGGGGCTCGATGTACTTGACCTTGCGCTGGTACTGGTAATCGAGGGCGGCGCGATGGCGCGTGAGCACGTCCTGTTCGATGATGGGGTCGCGGCTTTCGGTCTGGTCGTAGGCGTAGGTGAGGCTGAAGTTGGCCACGTCCCAGGGCATGGGTTTTTTGTCCTGGCGGGTTCGTTCTTTTCGGACGTTGGTGAAGTTGAGGCTTTTGATGGTGGTGACGGTCTGGGCCTGCTCGCGGATGGAGTCGCGGGCATGGGGGTCGGGGGTTTCGTTGAGTTTTTCTTTGAGCTCGACGTCGAGGTCGTAGGGGTCGAACTGGGGGTTGCGGATGTCCTGGGAGAACTGGAAGAAGAAGGGGATGCGCAGGCCCGAGTTTTCGGGGAAGAACTTGCCGAGCTCGACGTTGCTGGCCACGTCGTACTGGATGATTTCTTCTTTGGCGCGCTGGTCGAGCTGTTGGTCGAGCCCGCCCCAGCCGATGCTGCTGACGCGGCCGCTGAAGCTGAGGGAGCCGAAGTCGGCCAGTTGGAAGTCGGCGCGGGCGGTGGCGGCCACGCCGCCCCGTTCATCCAAACCCGATACCCGCAACTCGTTGACCCACACCTCGACGCTGTGCGCCAGGCCGTCGTCGTTGGGGGCGCCGTTGCACTCGGCGCGGGCCGAGGGGTTGCGGATGCCGATCATGACGGACTTGACCAGCCCCAAACTGGGGTTGCCGATGATTTTGAAGGTGCCCCGCTCGACGGTCGGGTCGTCGGGGGGGAGGGCGAAGAGTTTGCTGACGGGGGCGCCGCTCTTGTTGCGCAACAGCTTGAGCTCCACGAACTTTTGGAGGTCCACGTCGAAGTCGTTTTCGGCGCGCCAGACCACCCGCTGGTAGGCGGGGTCGGTATAGGGGACGGTGAAGTCGCGGGAGATGGCCAGCGGCAGCTCGTACTCGTAGTAGTTTTTCTGGAAGTCGCTGCCCAGGCGGATGAAGACGGTCAGGTCGCCGTCGTCGAGCTGGGTGCCGCCGGCGTCGCAATCGGTTTTTTCTTCGGCATGGACGAACATGCGCAGCTTTTTGAAGACGCGCATGTCGAGGTCCACGATTTTGTAGATGCCGCGGGCGTCGCCGTCTTCGAGGTTGCAGACGCTGAGGGTCAGGGCTTGTTCGTTTTGCAGGGCGTTGAGGTTGACGCCGAGGGCGCGCTCGCGGGTGATGCCGGGGGGCAGGGTGTAGCCGAAGGGGGCGCGGGTGGAGTTCTCCTCGATGTTGACGGCATCGACGTCGAACTCGGTGCCGGAGTCTTCCTCGACGCCGAGGCTGGCGCAGCGGTCGCCCAGGGCTTGGCGGTAGCGGCGCCACTGGTTGCGCACCAGCTCCAGGCGGGCGAAGCGGAAGTTCATCTTGCGCTCGAACTCCTTGAAGTACATGCGGATGAAGCGGATGGAGCGGAAGTCCTGAATGCCGCCCACGCGGCGGAAGTTGGGGTTGCCGTCGAGCAGGTTCAGGGGCACGCGGAAGCGGTACCAGATGCGGCGGCCGTCTTCGCTTTCGATGCTTTCGGTGATGAAGGGGTTGCTATCCACGTCGATGCCGCGGCTGCCGTCGAAGCGGATGGGGATGCGGTATTGGAAGTAGGACTCGGTTTCGTTGAGGGTGCGGTCGCGGTCGAGGTCTTCGCCGTCGGGCAGGGTGGTGGAGGAGACGACGAAGCTGCTGCCTTCCTGGGGCGGGGAGTTGCCCTCGGTGCCGTAGAAGCGGCTGTAGCGCTGCTCGACGGGGGTGCCGTCGGGGTAGTCGCGGAAGTGGCGGAAGTTGTCGTTGGAGGGGTCCTGGAGGATGGAATCGAGCACATCGGGGGCGATGTTGCCCTGGAGGCGGTTGAGGTACCAGTTGAATTTTTGCCGTTCGAGGGAGTCGGGCATGCCGTCGAGGCCGACGTCCTGGGCGCGGCGGTTTTCGGGGTCGATGTCGAAGGCGGTGGTGATTTGCTGGGTGAGGGGGACGCGGCCCCAGCCGGTTTCGGTGGTTCGGCGGCCGGTGTTGTTGGGTCCGGGCAGGCCGTTTTCGAAAAATTTGCGCGAGTCGAGCAGGATGTCTTCGCTGATGTTGCCCAGCTCGATGAACATGTAGCCGTCCATGCTGCCGTCGAAGGCGGCGGGGTTGCCGTCGCCGCTGCCGTCTTCGTTGAGGTAGGGGCTCATGAGCCAGAACTCGATGAACTCGATGTTGGCGGCTTCGAAGTCGTTGGTGGTCAGGCTGCGCATGATGCCGGCCCAGCGGGAGCCGGGGTCGCGCAGTTTGCCGCGGGAGTCCAGCCCGGCGCTGAAGGGGGTGCCTTCGGGCAGGTCGAAGTTGTAGGGCCCGCGTTCGGTGGGGTCGTAGCGGATATCGAGGATGGGGATGAAGCTGTTGAGCTGGGTGGTGGGGGTGAAGTTGCGGAAGACCTCCTCCTGGGGGATGACCAAGGAATAGGGGTTGTTGGACTCGTCGCGGATGCTGGGGTCGATGCGGAACCAGTTGATTTTCGCCCGATTGACGCCGCTGAGGGTGGTGTCCACGATTTCGGCTTCGGGGAACATGGGGTTGTTGTTGCGGGCGTCGTTGCGGGGCACACTGGCCAGGACCCAGCCGTTGGTGCCGATGAAGGGGGTGCGCAAATCGATGGAGGAGACGCTGCCCTCGAAGTCGTCCAGATAGACCACCCCGCTCTCGGTCTTCTGCCCGTCGATTTCCTCGTTGATGGCCTTGGAATGCCCCGGCCGCAGGGCGGCGGCCTCGGCCGAGAAGGTGATGTTGGAGGGCGCCTTCGTGTCAATCAGGGGGATTTTGTCCACCAGGCGCGTAAGCCAGGGGGCTTCGTTGCTGTAGTTGATGTCGAGCCCGTAAATCTTGTTGTTGATGGGGTCGTCGCCGATGTTCACCTTGTTGGTGTAGGGGCGCTCGAAGAGCTGGAGGAAGGTACCGCCCAGGGTGAGGTGCTTGTTCAGCTCGTAGTCGGCGCGCAGGCCCAGCATGGTCTTGGTCTGGAAGCCGAACAGGGTGTTGTCCTCGAAGGAAACGCGGATGGGCACCCCCGAATTGAGGATGGCATCGTTGAGGATGCGCACGCGGCCCAGGTTGTAGTCGATTTCGTAATCGCGCCCGGGCTGCAGGATTTGCCCGCCGGCCGTGACGGTGACCGAGCCCTGCGGAATGTTGAAAGCGCCCAGGGAGATTTCGTTGGAGATGCTGGACTTGTACGTCCCCTCGATGGTGAAGCGGTTCTTCTCGGGAAATTCGCGGGCCGTAGTCAGGGTGGCGGTGTAGAGCTCCTTGTACACGAACTTGGCGCTGTCGGCCGGGTTGTCGAACTGGCGTGCCAGCGAACTGCCGAAAGGCTCCAGCACGGGGAACATGATGCGGCCGTTGCGGCTGTTGATGGTCAAGCCCTCGATGAAGTCGAACACCCCGTCGGGTTGGGGGTCGAGTTGGGTGTTCACGTTGTCGAGGTTGAAGACCCGGATGAGGGGGATACCCGCCAAATTGGACTCCGGCAGGAAGCGCTTCTTGCCTTCGCCGGGGTCTTCGTAGAAGATGTCGAGCTTGAAATCTTCGCGCGCCACCTGGAAAGCCCCGATGGAATAGACGTTCTTCATCATGAGGTCCCAGGTGGGCAGGTCCACCCGCTGGGTGGTGCTTTTGAGCATCTTGACGAAGAGGACGTTCTGATTGACGGAGTCGGTCGCGACGCTGATGTCTTCCGCCAGTTGCCCCACCTGGTAGGTGCTGTCCCCGTAGAAATATTCGAAGGCCACGCCGACGACCTGGTCGGGCTGGATGTTGACGTTCAGGGAGATGATGCCGAGTTTTTCGTGGTAGGTGAACTCGGTGGGCGAGAGCAGGCGGGCGCTCACCTTTTCGAAATCGCGGCCCTGTTGGAGGTTGAAGGGCGGCCCCTTGAGGGCGTTGACGGCCCGGTCCACGAATTTGGTGCGGGGGTCGGAGATGATTTCGGCGTAGAGGGGGTTAGCGAAGTTGTCGGGCAGGGCCTGGCCGTTGATGTCCCGGAAGGGCGGGTTGGGCAAGGGTGTGAGGTTGGGGTTGGTGAAGCGGCGGGGTTCGCCCAGGTCGGCGATGGCGACGATGTCGCGGATGTTTTCGGTGGCGTTGCGCGTATCGGTGACCCACACCTGGATGCGGGCGATTTTGAACAGGGTTTTGATTTCCGGCAGGGTGGACAGGGCGTCCTCGAAGTTGTCGCGGTTGTAGTGGGTGAGGAAGAAGTGGCGGTTTTCGTCGTACTGGTCGGCGCGCACCTCGAAGCGCTGGATCTGGCTGCCGCCCTGCAGGGTGATTTCCTCGCGCTCCGACTTCTGCTGGGAAGCCACGGCGGTCAGGCGCAGGCGCCCGAACTGGAGCTCGGTCTTGACGCCAAAGAGGCTCTGGCTGCCCGTGATGAGGGAGCCGCGCAGGGGCAGGCTGACGTTTCCGGCTTCGATTTTCTTGATGATGTCGTCCTCCGAGAAGGCGTCGGTGCTGTAATCCAGCTTCATGGTGTTGTCGAAGTCGAAGGTCGCCTGGGTGTTGTAGTTGGTGCTCAGGCGGAGCTTCTTGCCGATGGAGCCCTCGACGTTCATCTGGATGGCCATGTCGAAGTCGAAGCCTCCCTGGCGTTGCTGGCGCTGGGTGAAGCCGGGGTTCTGGGTGTTGGAGAAATCCACCCCGAAGGTCAGGTCGATGTTGCCGCGGGGGCGGATGTCCACATCCGTTCCGCCGAAGAGGCGGTCCACCAGGGAGTTTTGAACATCGACCTGGCCCATGGGGTCGGGTCGGCCGCTGCCGCTGCGGTTTTCACCGCCGAGGCCGGAGAGCCGCCGGAAGTACTCGCGTTCCTGTTGCTGGGCGCGGTATTCGAGGTACTCCTCGAAGGTCATGTAGGTTGGGGGGCGGAAGAAGTCGTCGCCGATGCGTTCGGTGATGAGGTATTGCCCCGTGGTGGGGTCGTATTCCACCGATTTCTCGATGATGTCGGGGTCGTTGAGGTCGAAGGGGTTGTAGTTCGGGTTGGAGAGGAAGTCACCGTAGCGGTCTTGGAGGGGGATGGTGTCCTGGGGCTGGGGGGGCGAGGGCACCTCCAGGGTCAGGAACGGGTCTTCGGGCTTGTTGTTGGAGCCGAAAGCACTGAGGCAAATAGCGAACAGGGCGGTTAAAAACAGTAGAGGTGTTGGTCTCATAAACGATCGTTACTCGCAGTCGAAGGGTCACAGACCCCGGTAATGAGCTCGAAAGGAATCACTTTTTCTCACACGGTACCTCCCCAAGAACGCAGGGCGGGGGCGGGCTTTGCATCGCCGTCGCATTTTAACAGCCCTCACAATTCCTTGAGCGCCAGGCGGACGAGCTCTTCCACGGCTTCGAGGGCGGGGTGCTCGCGCTGCACTTTGCGCAAAACCTTCAAGGCCTGGGGCTTGGCGATGCCCAGATTCAACAATGCACTTAACGCCTCCTGCTGCAGGGTATTGCCTGCGGGGCTGCCGGCGGGCAGGGCCTCTGCGGCGCCCGCTTTCAGAAGCTTGTCCTTCAAATCGAGAATCATGCGTTTGGCGGTCTTCGGACCGATGCCCTTGACCGGCTTGAAAGCCGCCGCGTTCTCCGCAAGGATGGCCTGTCGGATTTCTTCCGGCGTCAGGGTGGACAGCAGCACCTGCGCCGTCGAGGGCCCGATGCCGCTGACGCCGATGAGCTGCACGAACAGGGCCCGCTCCTCCTCCTCGGCAAAGCCGTAGAGGCTGAAGCTCATGTCGTTGGGCGAAACGTGCAGGTAGGTCAGCACCCGGGCGCGCTCCAGCCCCTCCAACCGTGCATAGGTGTGTAAGCTGATGAAACACCGATAACCGACCCCACCGGCCTCCACGATGACAGCCGTCGGGCTCTTCCACGTCAATTCCCCCTTGATGTAGGCAAGCATGGGTGGCGTTTGGGTCAATCCGGTCTGGCTAAAGAATCGATGGGGTGGCACTCTCCGATTGAAAAAGAGGCGCACGAAGGTACAAAACTATGCGAAGGCGGGAGGGATGGCTTATGGGCCGTTCGCTTCGCTCACTCTTGGGCCGCTTGCCCGTATGGGCTTCGCTTTTGGGCCGCCCTCGCCCTCCGGGCTACGGGCTCTTGGGTCGCTCACCCTCTTCGAGGGTTCGCTGTTCGTTAATCGTTAATCGTTGTTCGTTGTTCGTTGGGGGTGGGTTCGAGGTTTCATGGTGTCAAGGTGCCGAGGTTTACGATGGGTGCGCGACGGGTGGTTTGGGTCGGGAGTTTGGGTGGGGGGGCTTGAACCGCAGAACAACGCAGCTTTTTTCGCAGAGGAGCGCAGTTGAGGACAGT
>CAZBYX010000157.1:0-8634 GCA_964496055.1 uncultured Saprospiraceae bacterium | reverse complement strand
CGAACAACGAGCCACGAGCCACGAACACCCACTCCGTCCCGCCGATTAGTAAAATTGTCCTATTTTGCTGCACTTCGCCGGGTCATTCCGAGCAGAAGCGTGCATCGAATCATTCACTACAAAATCTGACGAAATGGAAGAACCAATCACAACCATCAACTGGCTGTCCGTCGTGATAGCCACGCTGATCCCCATGATCGTGGGGTTCATCTATTACCACCCCAAGGTGGCAGGGACGGCCTGGATGCAGTCCATCGGCATGACGGAGGAGAAAGCCCGGGAAGCGAACATGGCCGTGACCTTCGGTCTTTCCCTGGTGTTGTCCTTCCTGCTGGCCTTTTTCCTGATGAACAACGTCAACGGCCCCTTCCAGGAAGGGGAGTTCGATACCTTCCAACACGGCGCTTTCCACGGCGTGATCGTGGGCTTGCTGGTGGCGGTGCCCGTCATGGTCACCAACGGATTGTTCGAGCAAAAAAGCGCCAAGAACCTGATCATCAACACCCTGTACTGGGTGCTGACCATGGCCCTGATGGGCGGCGTGCTCGACGCCATGAACCATTGGGACTGGAAATTGGGCGGCTGAATTCACGTCATCCGCTGAAGCCGGGGGGAGGTCTTCTCCCCGGCTTTGTTTACCCTTTCCCGGAACCTCATATCCCTTTCTCCTCAATCCCAGGATCGAAGTCCGAGCAATTTTTCCCCCAGTTCGGTGAGTTGAGCGACGCCGTAGCGGGTTTGTTCCCAACGGCGCGGGTCGCCGGGGAAGGCGAAACCTTCCGGGGCCAGGCGTTCGCGCCAGGAGCGGATGCGCCACTGGCGCAGGGGCTCGTTGTCTTCTTCGGCGGGCATCATGGAGATGTACTGGGCGATGCGCACCTTGTCGCCGCTGAGGTTGGGGCGGATGCCGTGGGGCAGGAGGCTGTTGAAGATGAGCAGGTCGCCGCATTCGAGGGGGACCTTGACGATTTTGTCTTCCAGTCCGGTGATGTCGGGCTTGAAGCGGTCGCGGTCGGTGGGCTGGGTTCGTTTCCAGGAATCGTAGTTGCGATAGAGCCAGGGGATGCACTGGAAGCCGCCCATGCGTTCGTCGGTCTGGTCGTTGAGGGCCAGGACCCCCTGCACGTTTTGGGGTTTGGTTTCGGGGTCGTAGTCCCAGTGGATGAAGCTCTGGTATTCGAAGCCGGGTCGGATGGGGAAGTTGAGGTTGGCGCGGTCGATGGTCACCCAGAGTTTTTCGGTGCCCCAGATGTCCACGAAGGCTTCGTACACGCGGGGGGTCATGCGGTTGTTCCAGAGGTGTTGGTGGTTGTACACTTCCACCATGCCGGTGTTGGTCAGTTCTTTCATTTTCATTTCGGCACGGGGCGGGGTGTACCAGGTGGCGGGGTCGTGGGGGTCTTTTTCTTCGAATTCCCAGAGGAAGGCGGCGGTGGCTTCGGCCTGCTCACGGGGCACGGCGTTTTTTACCACGACGTAGCCGTTGTGCAGCCAGAAGGCCCAGTCGTCTTCGCTGAGCACGCGCAGGGGCTGGCCGTTCGAGCGGTCGTTGAGCTTGATTTTGCTGCTGGTTGCGGTGGACGGGTTGCCCGGAATGTCTTTGTGCGCCGGGTTGGGCGCCATGGTGGGAGCTTGCTTTTTCATCGCCGGAAAATTTGCAGGGTAGGGCCGTTGGCAAAGTTATCGCATTCGGGTCACTTTCCCAAACCGGGAGGCCAATACCCCGTTTGGGGTACTGCCCGGCCGAGGCATTCGCCGTACCTTGCCTGAAGTGCCGCCCATGGGTGGCCGGCCCGTCCACCCTGAACCACAAGCCTCTGAATTTTGGCCGAACCAATTTTACATGTTGCCATCGTGGAAGACGACGAGGAGATCCGCCAAACCCTTGCCCTCATCCTCAATGGTACGCCCGGCTATTACTGCCGACACACCTTTCCCGAGGCGGAATCGGCCGTCCGGGACCTGCCCGAGCTCTTGCCCCGCGTGGTGCTGATGGACATCGAACTGCCGGGCATGAACGGCATCGAGGCGGTGGCCCGGCTCAAACCCCTGTTGCCGGCCACCGACTTTCTCATGCTCACCGTCCGGCAAGACGACGAGGCGGTTTTTCAATCCATCTGTGCCGGCGCCAGTGGCTACCTGCTGAAAGACACGGCACCCCTGGACCTGCTTCGTTCCATCCGCGAAGTTTCGGAGGGGGGCGCCCCCATGAGCGCTCAAATTGCGCGGAAGGTCATCCAGTCTTTCCACCGCAGCCAAGCTTCTCCCCTCTCGGAGCGCGAAACCGAAATCCTGCGCATGCTCAGCGAGGGGTTGAACCACCGCTCCGTAGCCTCGGCCCTCTTCCTCAGCCCGCACACCGTCAAAACCCACATCAAGAACATCTACGAAAAGCTGCACGTCCACAGCCGCGCCGAGGCCGTCAAAAAAGCCCTGAAAGACAAACTCATCTGAGAAAAGGGGGCATTTTTCAATCTCGCCGGCTCCCGATTACCCCATCTGGGCGATTTCCCGCCATCCCTGCTGCCTTCACCTTTGGGTGCGCAACCATCCCGGTTCTTTCCAATCACCAAAGCTTCCCCTCATGAAAACATTGTGGTTATTCCTGATTTGCAACCTCCTCCTTTCGGGAAATCCAAGCGCCCAGATCTTCAAAAAGGTGAAAAAGCGGGTGGAAAACAAGACGGCGCGCGAACTGGGCAAGAAAGCCGAAAAAGAAGTCGAAGAGGTTTTCAACCCCGAAGAAGAGCCCGCCGACAAAGAACCCAAACCCGAACCCATTCCCCCTCAAACCGAAGACGCCCCCCCTCCTTCCGGGGAAGGGACAGACCCGCTGCCGGCCCCCGTTCACCGGACTTCGGACTTCGTCCGGGGGAGCACGTTGGTGTTCGAGGACAGCCTTCGGGGAGAATTGACCGGTGAATTTCCCAGCAAATGGGACCTGCTGAGCGGCACCGTAGAAGTCATGGAATTCGATGGCGGAAAAGTGATCGGTTTCGTGAAATCCGGAAGCCGCATCACGCCCTTGATGAAGACCGAAACCTACCTCCCCGAGCGCTTCACCCTCGAAATGGAGTGCTATTTCCACAATCAGGGCAATGAAGGGTACTACATCGAATTCGACAACCGAAAAATCAGCCTGCGCGTCAACATCGACGGTATCCACTACAGGGGGTCGCGGACGAATGCCCCGAACGGGTCCAGAACGCCGGGCTGGCGCAGGGTGGCGCTTTCTTTCAACCAGCGCGCCCTGAAAGTATATCTGGACGATGAGCGGCTGGTCAACGTGCCCAATGTAGAGATACAGCCCACGAACGTGGCTTTCCGGGCGCTCAGCCACAGCGGCGGTGCCGGCAAGTATGCCATGATACGCAACCTCCACCTGGCAGAAGGAGCAGTGCCCCTTTACGAGCGCCTGATGACGGACGGCAAGATCGTGACCAATGACATCCACTTCGACTACGACGCGGCCACCCTCAAACCATCGTCCATGCCAATCATCGGGGAAATCGCCCGCCTCATGGAGGAACACCCCGAGCTGCGCTTTCGGGTCGAGGGGCATACCGACAGCGACGGCAAGGCGGAATACAACCTCGAATTGTCCCGCAAGCGGGCCGCGGCGGTGGTGTCGGCCTTACTGCAACGCGGGATTGCCGCCGAACGCCTCCAGCCCTACGGGTATGGAGAAGAAAAACCCATCGCGCCCAACGACAGTGCGGAAAACAAAGCCCGCAACCGGCGGGTCGAATTCATCCGGTTTTAGCCCGGGCAACGAACGGGGCTTCGGCCCTCATTTCTAACCACAATCAAAGCTTTATGAAACAGCCATTGAAACATGCGCTTGCCGCGCTGGTGAGCCTGTGCCTCTGTCTGCCTCTGCAAGCCCAGTTACAGGTCGGCGGCGGACTCGCCTTCGGAACCGAAATCGAAACGCTCGGCCTGACGGCCAAGGTCAATTTCGACATCACCGAGAGCATCGAGGGTTCGGGGTCTTTCACCTTCTTCCTGCCCAACGGCGACATTCCCAACAACGACTTCACCTTCTGGGAAATCAACGGCGACGGGCACTACACCTTCACGGAGAATGAAAGCCTGAGCATTTACGGGCTGGCCGGCATCAACATCGGCCACTGGTCGTTCGAAAACGACTTCGGCTTTCCGGGAGCCAACCCCAGCGACACCGAATTCGGGCTGAATGTCGGCGGAGGCATCCGCCTGCCTTTCGGCAGCATCACGGGGTATGGGGAGATCAAGTACACCATCAGCGATTTCGACCAGCTCGTGCTCAATGCCGGTGTCCTGGTTCCCATCCAGTAAGGGCTGAGCCTGAAGCCCGCGCCGCGTTCAACGCCTTCTTCTCGATTCACCATCACTTGGAAGAGCCGGCCCGCGGGTCGAATACTTCCCTGGCCGGGCTTTGCCCGAAAAACTGAAATTCATGAAAACAGTCCTATCCGGCACCCTTCTGGGTGCCCTGCTCAGCTTTTGCCTGTTTCCCGCCTGCAAAAAAGACGACAACTGTTGGGCCGCCCCTTCGGGGCTTTTGGGCCGCTTCGCTTTTGGGCCGCTCGTTCGTCCCTTCGGACTCACTCGCTTTTGGCGATTAGCTTCTCCTTCACACCTCAAACCCGCCCCCAAACGAGCCAATAGCCAACTGCCAAAAGCGACCAACGGGAGCGGCCTAAAAGCGAGCCCTTGAAAAGGGCGAGCGACCTGATAGCTTTTGGGCCGCTTCGCTTTTGGCTTTTGGCTGGGAGGGGGTGGGGATGGGGTGGGGGGCTTTAAACCGCAGATGGAACCATACGGTCAAGCCAGAGTGCACACGGAGGTTTCACGGTTTCGAGGTTTCGAGGTTTCGAGGGGGGTGGGGTTGGAGGTTTGGGTTTGTTTGAACCACAGGGTGAACCATACGGTCAAGCCAGAGTGCACATGGAGTAAACAGTCCCCCAAACCCAAACCCCCAACTCACAACTCACAACTCACAACAGCCTACTGCCCACTGCCCACTGAAGACTGCCCACTGAAGACTGCCCACTGAAGACTGCCCACTGCCTACTGCCTACTGCCTACTGCCTACTGCCTACTGCCAACTGGAACACTGCACCTGGTACTCCACGCCTCGCCGGCGGAGGTATTCCAGCACCCGATCGAGCAGGCCGGCCTCGCCCACGTACTCGGGCGGGCAGATGCCGGTGCGCCGGAAGGCTCCCGAGAGGACGAGCTCGGCTACGGCCGTGCAGGTATAGCCCGTGGTGCGCGCCATGGAGAGGGTGTCGGTTTCGTGGTCGTATTCGTCGAGCAGGTCGTAGGTGTAGCGAACGGGGCGGTCGTTTTCCCGTCCTTCCACGATGACGCGCATGACGGTGAAGTCGCTTTCACCGGGTCGGAGTTGCCATTTCGGGAAGAGGAGTTTGGCCGTCACGTCGATGGGGCGGACGCGCTTCCCGTCCACTTCGATTTCCTCGTAGGAGAAGAAGCCCCCGGACCGAAGGACGCGCAGGTATTCGATGCAGCCGGGGTAGCGCAGGGTCTTTTCGATCATGTCGGGCACGTCGGGCATGGTGTGGAGCAGGGTGCGCAGGCCGTCGGTGTTGAAGGCCTCGAGGGTGCCCAGCCCGGGGAAGTCGATGAGTTCGGGGTCGGAAAGGGCTTCGCGGGTCACCAGACGCCCCCCTTCGCGATAGCGCGCGGGGCGGACGTACTCCTCGATGACGTCGATGGGGGAAAAGACGGCGCGGTACTCCCAGGGCCACTCGCGCACCCGGGGCAAGCCGCCGACCAGACAGCGGAAGCGCTCCACCTTCATGCTTCGGTGGTGGTGCCCCAGGATGAGGTTGTCCATGCCGGGGGCAACGCCGCAGTCCACCACGGCGGTGCAGCCGCGGCTTTCGGCCGACTCGTCCAGCAGGAAGGGGTCTTCCGGGAAGAAGGAGATGTCCACCACGTTCTTTTCGGCCTCGAGGATGGTTTGGAGCGCCTGGAAGCCCATGAAACCGGGCAAGGCCCCGATGACGAGGTCGGCATCCTGGATGGCGGCTCGCAGTTCGGAGGCATTGGAGAGGTCGGCCCGGCGAACGCCCATGTGGGGTCGGAGCCGTTCCAGAGCTGTTTCGTGGGCATCCACGGCGGTCACTTCGTAGCGTTCCGCCAGGTCTCGGGCGATGGCACTGCCCACCCGGCCGGCGCCGAGAACGGTGATTTTTTTCATGGACTCAGGTTTTGCGAAGTAGTTGGGTTTGCCGCTGCGAATGTAATCAGCCGCGCCGATCCATGCCGTCCCCCTTTCTCTCTTGTCTTATCTTTAGGCTCCCTTGCCCACGGCTATAAAACCCTTTACCTATGGCCAAACTCAAAACCCAGCCCCACGACGGCGACGTGGACGCCTTCCTCCGAAGCATCGAAAACCCTCAGCGCCGCCAGGATGCCTTCACCATCCTGCAACTGATGCGGGATATTACCGGGGAGGAACCCCGTTTGTGGGGGACCTCCATTGTGGGCTTCGGCACCTACCATTACAAATACGCCAGCGGCCGCGAGGGCGACTGGTTCCGCACCGGCTTCTCTCCCCGCAAGCAAGCCCTGACCCTCTACCTCATGGGCGGCGTCGGCGACGAAGACCTCTGGAACCGCCTCGGCAAGTACACCACCGGTAAAAGCTGCCTCTACATCAAGAAGCTCGAAGACGTGGATCTCGACGTCCTTCGAAAGCTCATCGTCAAATCCATCGAACGCCTGAAGGAACTTTACGGGGAGTGACGGCGCACGCGGGGCGACGGGGAGGGGGTGTGGTGGGTTCGCGATGGGTTGGGGAGGGGAAATAGTGAAGCCCCGCAGCTCCCTGCACGGCGAGGGGGCCGCCTCGTCCATCGAATCCAAATAATCGTATTTTAGCCGCGGACGGAAAAACCACTTTCGGCATGCTGCAACCCATCGTCTTTGGCGTCGTCACCCTGGCGGCGTTTGGATTGGCGACCCGCCAGTACCTGCGCGTTCGGCGCAATGTGTTGTTGGGCAAGGAGGAAATCATCGGCGGGAACCGGGCGCAGCGCTGGCGCAACGTCTTGCTGATTGCCTTCGGGCAGAAGAAGATGTTCAAGAACTGGATTCCGGCGCTGTTCCACCTGTTCATTTACGTTGCCTTTCTCTTCACCCAGATCGAGTTGATCGAAATCCTCATCGACGGTTTCGGGGGCGTGCACCGCTTTTTCGCCCCGAAGCTGGGCGGCTTCTACACCTTCCTCATCAGCTTCATCGAGGTGTTGTCGGTGCTGGCCTTCGTGGCGACGGTCATTTTCCTGCTGCGGCGCAACGTGCTGAAGGTGGCGCGTTTCCACAAGCCCGAAATGAAAGGCTGGCCCTTCCTCGACGCCAACCTCATCCTCATCGGGGAAATCGTCCTCATTTGCGGCATCCTGACCATGAACGGCGCCGATGCCCTGTTGCAGCAAATCGCCCCCCAACACTATCCCGATACGGGACGCCTGCTCATCAGCAGTTGGCTGGGGCCCATGTTGTTCGGGGGGCTGGATCAAGGCACCCTCGTCGTGCTCGAACGCGCGGGTTGGTGGGTCCACATCCTGACGGTTTACGCTTTCCTCAACTACCTGCCCATCTCCAAGCACCTGCACATCCTGCTGGCCTTCCCCAACACCTACTACGCCCGCCTGGAACCCAAAGGCAAAATGCAAAACATGCCCGAGGTCATGCAGGAAGTGAAAAGCATGATGGACCCGGAAGCGGCCTTCGCCGAGGCCCCCGCCGACGAAGAGCTCCCCGTCTTCGGTGCCAACGACGTCTTCACCCTGAGCTGGAAAAACCTGCTCGACGCTTACACCTGCACCGAATGCGGGCGCTGCACCGCCGCCTGCCCGGCCAACATCACCGGCAAAAAGCTCAGCCCCCGAAAAATCGTCATGGACGTGCGCGACCGCCTGGAAGAGGTGGCCCGCAAACTCGACAGCAAAGACCCCCGGTTCATCCGCGAAGACCTGCGCGCCGAGGGCGTCGCCCTGACCAAAGACAACTTCGACGACGGCAAAAGCCTCTTCGACTACATCAGCCGGGAGGAAATCCACGCCTGCACCACCTGCAACGCCTGCGTGGAAGCCTGCCCCGTGCTCATCAACCCCCTCGACGTCATCCTCCAACTGCGCCGATACGAAATCCTGACCGAATCGCAGGGGCCCGCCGACTGGCTGCCCCTGTTCAACAGCATCGAAAACAGCGGCTCCGCCTGGGCCATCCCCGACGACCGCGACAAATGGGCGCAGGAAGCGAGGAAGGCGTGAGAAAGCAACCCGCAAGCGGGGCGGCCGGAAATACCTTGACCGGCGTCGAGGGAAAGCACTGAAACTTCACACGTGACGCGTGAGGGGGTGAACCGGTGAAATCGGTGAAATCGGAGGGGTGGGTGTGGGTTTGGGTTTGCGGAGGATACTGTTTACTCCGTGTGCACTCTGTTTACACTGCGGTTCAAACAAACCCAAACCTCCACCCCCCCCCTCGAAACCTCGAAACCTCGAAACCGTGAAACCTCTTTCTTTGAAGTGGATAGTTTAGAGTGGATAGTTTAGAGTTGGGGGGGAGTTGCTCGTGGCTCGTGGCTCGTGGCTCGTTGGGTGTGGGGGTGGGTTT
>CAZBYX010000156.1:0-8648 GCA_964496055.1 uncultured Saprospiraceae bacterium | reverse complement strand
TATTTCCACTTGTCTCAACCAATTTCCACCTATTTCCTCCCCAACCCCACCCCCTAACCTCCAACTCCCACGTCGATTTGATGATTTGACTGTGACCCGTCACGCCCTCACGGGCTAAGCCTTTCGTGGGCGGCCCTTCACCTACTGACTCCAAGGGGTTCTTCAACGGCGCGGAGCGCCATCCCCCTTGGTAGCGGTTCGAATGGGAAATATCCGGCGGCGCCGCGCGACGCGCCCCTTGGTTAGGAAGGAACGGCACGAAGGTCGGGCGCACCACAAAGGTGCACCCGACCGTCGTTGCTCGGGTGGAGCTTTCCGCTCCGCCCGAGCATGGTCAATCCACCTTTTTGCTGAATTTGGAGCAAAAACCAATACGACCTTTCTGGACTTTATAGCGCCGGTGAATGAGAACGAATGATGGAGAAGGCGGATTTGCGTATTCGAGGAAGCGAGGATTTGACGAATCGGCGATTTGAGGATTAGGCATTGTCAAATTCGTCACGCCGTCACGCAGGAACTCCATGCAACCTGAATCACCGAACCCATAATCTGAATCGGTTTTCGACGGCCCCTTTCCTGTTCTCCACCCGAAGAGGAAGGGTTTGTTTAAATTTTAACTTAATTTTTTGGTCACAATAATATTCATCGTAAGAGCCTGTAAAACAACGATTAAATTCAGATCGAACAGTAAAGGTGGATTATTTTTGCCTCTGATTTGCAATTTCCTCGCTGGAAACAAAGGATTTAGCTTATTTTTGTGCACGTTTTTTTTGATAAAAGTTACACAAAACAATTTCATACCTACATCCTCCATGGCTTACAAGTTGAAGGACATAGAACGCATGACCGGTTTGCGCAGTGGGACCATCCGCATGTGGGAGAAGCGATATGGTTTGTTGCAGCCGGTGCGCTCGGAAACCAACATTCGGGCCTACGACAAGGAGGAGGTGAAGAAGCTTCTTTTGGTGGAGGCTCTGAAGCGCTGTGGTTATCGGATTTCGAATTTGGCGAAGTGCACTCCCCAGGAGTTGACGGCATTGGCTGAGAAAGAGTTGTTGGCCGAATCCGAAGAGGGGGCGGTTGGGGTGTGGGTGCAGAGGTTGCTGAGTGCCGCGCTCGACTTCGACGAGCTGGCCTTCCAACAATGGTTGAACCGGGCGGTTTTTCACCTGGGGCATCTGCAGACCTATCGTCGGGTGTTGGTTCCTCTGTTGCAACGGGCCGGGCTCCTCTGGAATGTGGGAAAAGCCGAAAGCCTGCACGAACATTTCCTTTCCAACCTGATTCGCGGGTTTTTCTTTTCCGCCGTCGAACGCCTTCCCCTTCCGAACAGGTCGGAAGCCCCCTTTTTAGTTTTCTTGCCCGAAGGTGAATTTCACGAAATCCCGCTGCTGTTCGCTCATTACGGCTTGCTGGCCCAAGGGCGGCGCAGCGTCTATTTGGGGCAGAACTTCGAAACGGACTTGCTGAGCCATCTGCAAAGGACTTTTCGCCCACGTGCCATCGTCACCTTCTATCTCATGGACCGGGGGGTCGAATCCTTCGTAAATTACCTAGATACCCTGCGAAGTGAACTTCCCGGGGTTGAGCTTTTCGTAGGTGCTCCGGAACGGGTGGCTGGCAAGCTGGACCGGCCTCCCGAGGGGGTTCGGTTGTTCACCGAGCCGGCGGCCATACTGGAAGCCTTTTCCGAACAATGAAGCGCCATGCCAAAACACCTCATCGTCATTGGAGGCGGCTTTGCCGGAATGTCGGCGGCGGCCTACTTAGCCGCTTCGGGGCGGAAAGTCACGCTCCTCGAAAAGAACACCACCCTGGGCGGGCGGGCACGGCAGTTGCAGGCCCGTGGCTTCACCTTCGACATGGGACCCAGCTGGTATTGGATGCCGGAAGTTTTCGAAGCCTTCTTTGAGGACTTCGGCTTCCGCAGGGCGGATCTCTACCCCCTCCAGCGCCTGGACCCCTCCTACCGCGTCGTGTTCGAAGAGGGGGAGCTGGACCTGAGCGCCGACTACCCCACCCTGAAAGCCCAACTGGAAGCCATCCAGCCCGGCTCCACCGCCCGACTCGACGCCTTCCTGCACGAGGCGCGTACCAAGTACGAATTGGCCATGCGCGACTTCATCCACCTGCCTAACCTGAGTTTCCTGGAGTACTTGCGCCCCAGCTTCTTGAGGGCCCTGGGCAAGCTGTCGCTGTTCAGCAACTTTCGGCGCTATCGGCGGCGCTTTATCCCCGACGGGCCCGTAGGGCAAATCATGGACTTCCCCATCCTCTTCCTGGGAGGGGTGGCGGAAAACACCCCCGCCCTGTACAGCATGATGAACTACGTGGACATCGGGCTGGGGACCTGGTACCCCGAGGGTGGCATGTACCGCATCGTGGAAGGGATGCGCACCGTTTTGGGACATGTGGGGGTGTCCATCCATACCGGGGCTGAAGTCAAGGGTTTCGCCGTGGAGGGGGGGCGGGTTCGGGGGGTGAAGCTCGAAGGCGAAACCCTGCCCTGCGACGGCGTCGTGGCGGCGGGAGACTATGCCGCCATTGAAGGGATGTTGCCCAAGCATTTGCGCAACTATCCCCCAGCTTATTGGGAGCGCAAAACCTTCGCCCCTTCGGCCTTGCTGCTCTACCTGGGTTTCGACCGGCGCCTGCCGAATTTGCAGCACCACAACCTCTTCTTCGATGCCCCCTTTGCCGCCCACGTGGAGGCTCTGTACCACCGTCCTGCTTATCCAGAAAAGTGCCTGTTCTACCTGTGCTGTCCCTCGAAGACCGACCCGACCGTGGCACCGCAAGGCGCGGAGAACGTCTTCGTGCTCGTGCCCCTCAGCACCCACCTCCCCCCCGATGGGGAGCGGGAGCGGGGGCTGATTCGGCAGGTCTTGCAGCGCCTGTCGGCACGCTGCGGCTTCGACGTCCAGGGGCATCTCGTTTTCCGAAAAAAATACAACCGCAACGATTTCATCGCCGATTACCACGCTTTCAAGGGCAATGCCTACGGTTTGGCCAACACCTTGCTCCAGACCGGCCCCCTGAGGCCTCATCTGCGCAACCGAAAACTTCGTAACCTCTTTTACGCAGGGCAATTGACCGTACCCGGCCCAGGGGTACCCCCTGCCATCATCAGCGGCAAAATTGCCGCCACCCTTGCTGCAAGCGAAATCAAATGAATATGACCAACGCAACCCTGTACCTGATCGCCTCCCGGAAATTGGGGGCATTGATCACGGCCCTCTATTCCACCTCCTTCAACCTGGCCACCCACTTCCTGGGAAAAGGCGTGCGCCAGCCCGTTCGCAGCCTCTATGGTTTCGTCCGGCTGGCGGATGAAATCGTGGACACCTTCCACGACCAACCCCAGCGAAAATTGCTCGAGCGCTTTCGGGAGGACACCCGCGAAGCCATCCGCAACCGCTTCTCCATTCATCCCGTCCTGCACGCTTTTCAAGACGTCGTCCATGCCTTCTCCATCGAGCAGGAGCTCATCGAAGCGTTTTTCGACAGCATGGCCATGGACCTGAACCAAAGCGCCTATGCCCGCCCCGATTACGAGCAGTACATTTACGGCTCGGCCGAAGTCGTGGGCTTGATGTGCCTGCGCATTTTTTCGGAAGGGGACGAACGGCTCTATCGGCGCCTGAAGCCCTACGCCCGTTCCCTCGGCGCGGCCTTTCAGAAGGTGAATTTCTTGCGCGACTTCAAAGATGACTACCAAGAGTTGGGGCGCATCTATTTCCCGGAGCTGGACTTCAGCCGCCTGGACGAGACGTCCAAAGAGCGCATCATCCAGGAAATCGAGGCCGACTTCGCCCATGCCCTGGAGGGCATCCGGCAATTGCCCCTGAACAGCCGCCTGGCGGTCTACATCGCTTACGTGTACTACCGCAACCTGCTGGAGAAAATTCGTCGGGCGCCTGTGAACCGCCTGCTGGAGCAGCGCGTGCGCATTCCCAACGGCCGAAAGATGTACCTGATGGGCAAAGCCATTCTTTTGAACCGCCTCAACATCATCCGATGACTTCGACCTTGCTGTGGCTGACTCTGCTTCCGGGGGTGCCCCCGGAGTTGTACATCTGGCACCGGAGCCTGTTCGAGCGCGCCCCCACCCACCGGGCCGCCTTCGAGCAGTGGCGGCAGTGGTTCGAGGAGCACCAACCCCAAGACCCCGTCTTGCAAGGCTACCGTGCCGCCCAACTCATGATGCAGGCCAAATACGTATGGAACCCCTTGGACAAGTACCGCTCCTTCCAGCGCGGCCGACGGCTGCTCGACAGCCTCATCCGCGCAAACCCGGACCTCCCCGAACTTCGCTACCTGCGCTTCACCCTTCAGCAACACGGCCCCCGCTTTTTGAATTATTACCACGACCTCGAAAGTGATGCGACCCGACTGCGCGCCGCGCTGCCCACCCTTACCGACCCAGACTTGGCCCTGCGCATTCGGGCGGCACTGGAGGCACATTCCCGCGTCGAAACCACGCATTGAAATCCTGCATATGGCGCTACACATCCTCCATCGGGAACAGCTCGTAAAGACCAGCCTCGAAAGGGCTTGGGCTTTCTTCTCCAATCCTTTCAACCTTCGAAAAATCACACCCCCGGAAATGCGTATGGTCGTGCATTCGGAGCTGTCGGAACGCCCGGTGTACGACGGCTTGCTCATCCGGTATCGGGTGCGGCCCTTCCCTTGGCTCGCCGCCGGCTGGGTTTCGCGCATCGAAGGGGTGCGCCCCCTGGAAAGCTTCCGCGACGTGCAGTTGCAGGGCCCTTTCCGCCGCTGGGAACACCTCCATCGCTTCGTCCAGACCCGCCAAGGCATTCTGATTACCGACGACATCCTTTACGAGCTGCACCTCAGCCCCCTGAGCGAGCCCCTGCACGAATGGCTGGTGCGCCCCCGCCTCGAGCGCCTGTTCGCCTATCGTCGGGCCGCCGTCGAACGCATCTTTTCCCCGTCGCCGGGCGAGGCAGCCCTCCGCCCGCCGACCTCAAACCCCTCACCGTCATGATTATTCTGAATATCCTCCTGACATTGCTCACCTTCCTGTTCATGGAGTTCGTCGCCTGGTTCATGCACAAGTACGTCATGCACGGATTCCTCTGGAGTTGGCACAAAGACCACCACCAACCCGAACCCGGCAAAGTCTTCGAGCGCAACGACCGCTTCTTTCTGGTCTTTGCTCTGCCCAGCATGGCCCTGATGGGGGGGGGCGCCCTGAACGGCTATCCCTGGTACTTCTACATCGGGCTGGGCATCCTCCTTTACGGCATCGCCTACTTTCTGGTGCACGAGGTGTTCATCCATCGGCGCCTGAAGTGGTTCAGCCGTTCGGACAACTTCTACCTGCGGGCCATCCGCAAAGCCCACAAGGTGCACCACAAGAACCTGGGCAAGGAGCAGGGTCGCAACTTCGGCATGTTGCTGGTGCCCCTGAAGTACTTCCGCGAAGCCCGCAAAAGCCGCCGCGATGGATAGCTTTACCTACCTGCTGCTGGACCTGGCGGTGCTCTCGATTCCGCTGGCGTGCAGCTTCCACCGGCGTTACCCCTTTTACCGGGAGTGGGGGCCCTGGGTGGCGGGCATGCTGGCCATGCTGCTGCTGTTCATTCCCTGGGACGTAGCCTTTACGCTGCAGGGCGTGTGGGGCTTCAACGAGCGTTACCTGACGGGCTGGACGCTCTGGCATCTGCCCATCGAGGAATGGCTCTTTTTCGTCTGCATCCCCTATGCCTGCATCTTCACCCTGTACGCACTGCGGGTGCTGGGTTGTTTTCCCGCCCGTGTCTTTCGGCTGAGCCCTCTTTTCATCGCGGCGGGGGTGCTGCTGATCGGGCTGGGGCTCTGGTACCACGAGCGGGCTTACACCTTTCTTACCTTTTTGCTCTGCGGGCTTTTCCTGGTGCTGCATCCCCTGTTTCCCGCCCGTCGCAATCAGGAGTTCCTGTTTGCTTTCCTGCTGCTGCTGGTGCCCTTCGCCCTGTCCAACGGCCTGCTGACGGGGCTGTTCACCCCCGAGCCCGTCGTTTGGTACAACGACGGCGAAAACCTCGGCATCCGCCTGGGCACCATCCCCCTCGAAGACGTCTTTTACGCCTACCTCATGCTCGGCATCCATCGCGTCGTCTTCGACCGGCTCAGCCGCCCTCGATTTCCTGCGCCCAACCTTCCCACCCCAAAACACCATCGCCCCCAAAGCACCGTCGGCGCACCGTAGCGCCCCTCCCTACTCTGCTTTTCGGGGGAATTGCTTTTCTCCGAAAACCCGCTAACCACCCACAACCCGTATGACCGAGGAAAAAATCGCCCTGCACTGGTTTCGCCGCGACCTCCGCCTGGAAGACAACACCGCCCTGAATGCCGCCCTCCGGACGGGTTTGCCCGTCTTGGGGGTGTTCGTCTTCGACCCCGAACTGCTCGAGGGGCTGCCCCGCGACGACGCCCGCGTGACCTTCATCCACCAATCCCTCCGACGACTGCACCGGAAACTGGAGGCGCGCGGCTCCTCCCTGCTCGTGCTCTACGACCGCCCCGAAAGGGCCTGGGAAAAGATGCTCGAAAGCCTGCCCGTCGCCGCCGCCTTCTGGAACCGCGACTACGAACCCTACGCCCGCCGGCGCGATGCCCGCATCCAAACCCTACTCGAGGGCAAAGGAGTGCGGGTGGAGACCTGCAAAGACCAGGTCGTCTTCGAGCCGGAGGAAATCCTGAAATCGGACGGCAAGCCCTACACCGTCTTCACCCCCTACCGCACGCGCTGGCGCGCCCGCCTGGCAGAAACAGGGCTTCCCGCCCCCGTGGAGGCCCCGGAGCCCTTCCTCCAGCTGCGGCAGCCCTTCCCCACCCTGGAAAGCATCGGTTTCGTAGGCAGCGACGCAGCCGTGCCGCCCTTCGACCTCGGCGTGCTGGAGCGCTACGAAAAGCTGCGCGACCTACCCGCCGAGGAAGGCACCTCGCGGCTGGGGCCGCACCTGCGTTTCGGCACCGTCAGCATCCGGGCCGTGGTGCGGCAGGCCCTGGAACGCAGCTCCGTCTTCCTCGACGAGCTCATCTGGCGGGAGTTCTTCATGCAGGTGCTGTGGCATTTTCCCCATTCGGCGCAGCGCAACTTCAAGCCCCAATACGACGCCCTCGAGTGGCTGAACCGGGAGTCCGACTTCGAGGCCTGGCGCAGGGGCCGCACCGGCTACCCCCTGGTGGATGCCGGCATGCGCCAACTGGCCCAGACGGGCTACCTGCACAACCGCGTGCGCATGGTGTGTGCTTCCTTCCTCTGCAAGCACCTGCTCATCGACTGGCGCCGGGGCGAAGCCTGGTTCGCCCAAAAACTGCTCGACTACGAGCTGAGCTCCAACGTCGGCAACTGGCAATGGGCCGCGGGCACAGGCTGCGACGCCGCCCCCTATTTCCGCATCTTCAACCCCGAAACCCAGCGGCGCAAATTCGACCCCGCCCGGCGCTACATCCGCCGATGGCTGCCCGAACTCGACACCCCCGATTACCCCAACCCCATCGTCGAACACCGCTTCGCCCGCCAACGCGCCCTCCAATCCTACAAAGAAGCCCTCCGCGCCCATCCCAAACCCTGACCGGAAGGGGAGGAGGTTGGGGGGAGGCAGGCTTGGGGTTCCCTGGATGCCGGGGTGGGATTGTAATCGGGAAGAAAGAACAGTAGTTTCTTGCATTCCCGTGTTGGGAACTTCCTTTTCACGGTAACATGCTCAAACGGGTACAACCACCCTATGGGCGGGAATATGTTTCAGCCAGGGGATTCCGGAGTCTTTGTGGGCGGGCAATGGGCGAAGGGGGTGCTCATCAGGCCTTTGTGTTTTTCATCGGATTATTCCGGTCCCTGTCCCATTTTGCGGGGTTATTGGCGATGTAGGTGCGAATCCGTTCCAGGGCGGAACCATCGCGGATGATGCGTTCGTAATAATTTCGTTGCCACAACCGACGGTGGAATGCCGGCCAACGGGATTGTTTGACGCCACGGATGTAGGCATTCGTCGTCATGGTTTTGAACCATTGGACGATTACCGGTAGGGGCGCTCCTACGTGGGCGCCGGATGGGGCATCGGGGCAGACACGTAGGTCTGCCCCTACGGGTTCGGATGCGGCGGGTTCGATCATGATGATCCCGTGGATATGATTCGGCATGATCACGAAGGCGTCGGTTTTGACGTTGGAAAATTTCCGGTTCAATTCATCCCACCATCGTGCTACCATGCGCCCGGCATCATTCAACATCATTTTTCCACCCACCACCTCTCCGAACAGGCACGCCCGATCTTGGGTGCAAATCGTGACGAAATAGCCTCCCGGCCGGGCATAATCGTACCCTTTGAGGCGAATGCTTCGGCGATTGTGCAGGCGTTTCATTTCCCTAAATCAATTTCGACGCCCCCTCCCCCTCTTTCTCCACCAGCAGCATTTCGGCGCGGATTTCGTCGAGGCTGGGCAGGGCTTCGGGTTTGGAGGTGGAGGAAAGACGGCAAAGGCTTTGGTCCGCCTTCGCCCACCTCATCAGGCAAATGTATGAATTGAGGGTTGTGAATTTTCGGGTTGGCGGGTGCTCGTTGGCGTGATGATACAAAACCCTCCCCGGCGGTTGGGCAGGGCACCGGACTGAAATGCCGCGCATGGAGCCG
>CAZBYX010000155.1:0-8655 GCA_964496055.1 uncultured Saprospiraceae bacterium | reverse complement strand
GGTCGGCACTGGGTTTTCAGCCACTCGCGTTCATCGGGTTCGAGGTGGGGGCTGAGTTTTTCGAACACCTCGCGGTGGTAGTCGTCGAGCCAACGGCGTTCGGCGGGGGTGAGGAGGGCGGGTTCGACGAGGCGGGTGTCGATGGGGAAGAGGGTGAGGGTTTCGAAGCGGTAGAAGGGGCTGTCGTCTTCGCCGCGGCCGGCTTCGACGCAGAGGACGAGGTTTTCGATGCGGATGCCGAAGGCGCCGGCTTTGTAGTACCCGGGCTCGTTGGAGGTGAGCATGCCGGCGCGGAAGGGGGTTCGCCCGCGGCTGGTGGTGGGGTTGGTGGCGATGCCCTGCGGCCCTTCGTGGACGTTGAGGAAGAAGCCCACCCCGTGCCCCGTGCCGTGCCCGTAGTTTTTGAAATCCTGCCAGAGGAAGATGCGGGCGAAGGCATCGAGCTGGGTGCCGGTGGTCTTTTCCGGGAAGACGGCTTCGGACAGGGCGATGTGCCCCTTGAGCACCAGGGTGAAGGCGCGCTTTTCCTCCTCGGTGGGGGTGCCGAGGGCCAGGGTGCGGGTGATGTCGGTGGTGCCGTCGAGGTATTGGCCGCCGGAGTCGAGCAGGAGGATGCCTTCGGGGCGGATGTCGGCGCAGGTCTCGGGGCGGGCGGTGTAGTGAACGATGGCGCCGTTGGGGCCGTAGCCCACGATGGCGTCGAAGCTTTCGCCGAAGTAGTGCTCCTGCCGGGAGCGGAATTCGATGAGCTTTTCGGCCACCTCCACCTCGGGCACGGGGCGCTCTTGCAGGGTCTTTTCCAGCCATCGGAACAGGCGCGTCAGCGCCACCCCGTCCTTGACCATGACGCGGCGGATGTGTTCGATTTCCGTGGGGTTTTTGATGCACTTCCGTTCGGCCACGAGGTTGCGCCCCTCCACGATTTGCTCCTCCCGCAGGGCGTTGCAGGCCCGCACGTTGGCGGTGGCGGCGTCCAGGTGCACTTTCTCACCTGGGCCGAGGCTACGCAGGTGCGCTTCGAGGGCCTCGTAGGGTTTGAGGATGACCCCTTCGGCGTTGAGGCGGTGCTTGAGGTCTTCGGGCACTTTTCCCGGGGCGACGAAGAGGAAGGCTTTTTCCTTTCCCAACAGGGCGTAGGCGTAGAAGACCGGGTTGCACTTGACGTCGCTGCCGCGCAGGTTGAACAGCCAGGCGATGTCGTCCAGCGTGGTGAGGAGGTACCAGTCGGCTTCGCCCATGTCCTTGCGCACCTGGTCCATCTTTTCCGAGCGGGAGAGCCCGGCGAAGCGCAGCTCGTGCTCGAAAACGGGGTCCTCGGGCAGGGGCGGGCGGTCGGTCCAGAGGGGGCCGATGAGGTCCAGGTCGGTGACCAGTTCAATGTTTTTGGGGGCGTATTTGTTGCGCATGGCGCGCAGCTGGGCACGGCTGAAGAGGCGGCCGTCCACGGCGATGCGGGCGCCTTCGGGCAGGGTGGACTTCAGCCAGTCGAGGTGTTCGGGGGCGTGGGGGATGCCCTGCTTGTGGAGGACGAAATCGCTGCCCTGCAGCTCGGCTTCGGCTTGCAGGAAGTAGCGGCTGTCGGTCCAGAGCCCCGCGTGGTCCCGTGTGACGACGGCCACCCCGGCGGAGCCGGTGAAGCCCGTGAGCCACTGCCGGGCTTTCCAGTGCTCGGCGACGTATTCGCTGTGATGGGGGTCGTTGCTCGGGACGAGGCAGGCGTCCACCCCGTGGGCGCGCATGGCGGCCCGCAAGGCGCGCAGTTTTTCGTTGACGGTCATCGGCGGAAGTTTTGCACTCCCGCGAAGAAATGGAAATTTTCCCAACCGCCCCGAAGAAGAAGGCAGGGGGAGGGGGGGCGGAAACCCGTCCCCCGCCATCCCGGAGCCCCTCCCTCAGAAGCTGACGCCGAAAACGATGTAGAGCTTCTCGAGGTCGGGATTCAGGGCCACCCTCCCGAAAACGGGCAGCGCATACTTCGGGGAGAGCGCCATCGGGCGGGAATAGCCCACCGAGAGGTTCACCAGCCCGAAGCTGTCTTCTTCGCCCTCCTGCTCGAAGGTATACCAGCCGTTGCCGAGGCTGAGCCCCAGCTCGACGCCCGCGTCGAGGGTGTAGCTCAGGTCCACGAAGAGGCTGTTCTGGAGATCGGCGCCGGCGAAATTGTAGGCCACCGAAGCAGAGAAAGGCAAGCCTCCCAGCCCCTCGAGGCTGACCATCCCTTCGAAGACGTGGCCGGTCTCCTCGCTCGGCCCGTACTTCAGGTAGTTGTCGGAGGCGGTGGCGAAAGTGGAATCGCTCGGAAAGTAGTAGTCGGTGAAGGTAATGCTCAGGGGGCCGGCCGCGAGCGTGAGGTAGAGGTCGGCTTCGGTACCGTCGAAGCCCGAACCCAGCCCGTAAGAACCCCAGGCGCCCAGCTCCGCGCCGAACACGCCGACGGTGTCGAAGCTCGTGGCGAAGGCCAGGGAGGGTTGCAGGGCGGGACCGGAAGCCAGCAGTTGCCCGCGCCACAGGTAGCGGCTGACGAAGTCCGCACCGACGGAAAATTGGGCGCGTGCAGCGGGCAGGAACGATCCGCCCGCCAAAACGACGCAAAACAGGAGCTGGTAGACTCGATTCATGATGCAGGGATTTGAGGATGAACAATGCGCTCCCGTTCGAACACGCTCCTGCTTTACCACTCGGCTCATCGGGCGCTTTGGCCTAACTTTGAGCCTTGCCAAGAGTTGGACCGCAGCTATGCGCCGTCCGACCGGGAAGGCGGCCTTCGGGTCGCCTTTCTTTTTAAGATTGAAGTTTAGAGTTGAGAGTCGAGGAGTTGAGAGTCGAGGAGTTGAGAGTTGGTGGGAGTGGGTGTGGGGGGTGGGGCATCCTCCGGGGGCATGGGTGCTGAGGCCGTTTCCAAGCAGGCACCTTCGACTCCCCGCCAAACCCGAACCTCCCCCCCGAACCTTACTCTTAACTCTAAAACTCTTAACTCTCCACTATCGAGGAGCTGGGAGTTGGTAGGGACGGGGGATTGGGGCATCCTCCGGGGGCATGGGTGCTGAGGGCGTTTCCAAACAGACACCTTCGACTCCCCGCAAACCCTAACCTCCCCCCCCGAACCTCACTCTAAACTCTCAAACTCTAAACTCTCCACTGTCGAGGAGCTGAGAGTTGGTGGGAGTGGGTGTGGGGGGTGGGGCATCCTCCGGGGGCATGGGTGCTGAGGCCGTTTCCAAGCAGGCACCTTCGACTCCCCGCAAACCCGAACCTCCCCCCCGAACCTTACTCTTAACTCTCAAACTCTAAACTCTCCACTAAAAACCGACTCATTCCACCGCCAGGGGGTAGGGTGTGGGTTCGGCATCCTGGTAGGCGGAGAGGTCGTGTTCGAAGGTATCCAGGCCCTGGAGTTCCTCTTCCTGGCTGACGCGCAGGCCGATGGTGACCTTGATGAGGTAGAGGGTGGCGAAGCAGAAGCTGAAGGTGAAGGCGCCCACGGCAGCCACGCCTTTGAGCTGTGCCAGAAACTGGCTCCATCCTGCCAGCTCGCCGAAAATCCCCACCGCGAGGGTGCCCCAGATGCCGCAAACGAGGTGCACGCTGGTGGCGCCGACGGGGTCGTCGAGTTTCAGGCGGTCGAAGAAGACCACCGAGAACGGAATGATGCCCCCGGCGACGGCCCCGATGAGCATGGCGGCTCCGGGCGACATGACGTCGGCGCCGGCGGTGATGCCCACCAGACCGGCCAGAATGCCGTTGAGCACCATGGACAGGTCGTGCGCCCTGAACAGCAGATAACCCACGAGGAAGGCCCCCACGGCCCCTGCGGCGGCCGCCAGGGAGGTGGTCACGAAGACCTTGCCCACCGCCAGCGGGTCGGCGCTGAGCACGGAGCCGCCGTTGAAACCGAACCACCCGAACCAAAGCAGGAAAACCCCCACCGTCGCCAGCGGCAGGCTGTGCCCGGGTATGGGCTTGATGCCCTCCGCCGTGTATTTGCCCAGGCGCGGCCCCAACAAAATGATCGCCGCCAGGGCGCCCCAGCCGCCGACGGAATGCACCAGCGTGGAGCCTGCAAAATCGTAGAATCCGGCCGCGTCCAGCCAACCGGCACCCCACTTCCACATGCCCGTGATGGGGTAGCTGATGGCGACGAACAGCGTGGCGAATGCCAGAAAGGCGCCCAGCTTGATGCGTTCGGCCACCGCCCCCGAAACGATGGTGGCCGCCGTGGCGGCAAACATGGCCTGAAAGATGAAGTCGGCCCAGTAACTGTATGCGCCGTCGGCATAGGCGATTCCGCCCGCCTCCGGCCCCGGAAAGTGGAGCCCGAAGCCCGCAAAGCCGAAAAATCCGCCTTCATTGTAACCTGGGTACATCAGGTTGAACCCCACCACGTAGTAGGTCAATAAGCCGATGGCGATGATCATGCAGTTCTTGAACAGGATGTTCACGGTGTTCTTCTTGCGTACGAACCCGGCCTCCAGGGTGGCAAAGCCCAGGTGCATGATGAACACCAGCGCCGCGGCCAGCAAAATCCAAAGGTTGTTGACGTAAAACAAAGCCTCGTTCATGGCATGGAGCATTTTTGAGGGTGATGAAAAATTCGTTTTCGACCGGCACAAGCCGCCCACCCGAACCGCAGGGCGCTTCGGAAGTGGGGGGCTTCCGCCCCATCGTCAGCAGGCTTGGTCAGGGAAGGAAAGAGCAGCGTTTACAGTGCCTCGGCACCGACTTCACCGGTGCGGATGCGCACCACCTGTTGCACGTCCATGATGGTGATTTTCCCATCGCCCACTTCGCCGGTGCGCCCGGCTTGCAGGATGGTTTCCACGATCTGGTCGGCCAGCTCGTCGGTGCAGAGGATGTCCAGCTGGAGGCGCGGGATGTAGTCCGAATCGTACACGCTGCCACGATAGACGAGTTTGGCCCCTTTTTGCAAGCCGAACCCCTTCACCTCCTTGAGGGAGAAAAACTTCACCCCGATCTCCGCCAGCGCATCGCGCACGGCGTCGAAGCGGTTCAGGCGGACGATGGCTTCGATCTTTTTCATGCGAACGGATTTGGTGGTGAACAAAACGACACACCCCACCCCGAGGGCGTCGGAGGGGCGCCTGGTCTGAAAATTTGGATTCGTGAAGGTCGGGGCGAGTGGAAACGGTCAGGGTGGAAATCGGAACGGCAAAAAATTATGGGTTTTCAAATGCTTCAAAAACACAGCCTGATTTCGAGGAAAGCAACAAAAACCCAGCATCTTTACGGCAAAATTATCAACGAAGCGGGGTTTGCGAAAGGGGTGCGCCCCCTCCTCGGGCAAGAAGGCGCCCCCACCGGATTGCCGGGCTCATTTCTTTTCGTCCGGCGAATTGCCCGGGAAATTTAACCCCCCGCAGAGGCGCGGGCGGAAAAATTATCGTCTGGAATCGGCTCCCCGCATTTTTCACCCAAGTCGGCCCCTGAAATGGAAACGAAGCTCAAAAACGAGGCCCTGGCCCTGATGGAGACCCTGCTCGCCGAACGGGCCGAGGCCCTGCTGAAAGCCAACCACGAGGATGCCTCCGCGTGCGACCCCCA
This sequence comes from uncultured Saprospiraceae bacterium, assembly GCA_964496055.1. Taxonomy (GTDB): domain Bacteria; phylum Bacteroidota; class Bacteroidia; order Chitinophagales; family Saprospiraceae; genus CAZBYX01. The sequence continues at coordinate 3,096 of CAZBYX010000155.1, read as the reverse complement.
GGACCGCGCCCTGTACGACCGCCTCTTGCTCACCCCGGAAAAGGTGGAGGCGATGCGTCGGTCTTTGCGGGAGGTGCGCGCCAAACCCGACCCCGTGGGCGTTCTGCGTTACAGCTTTCGGCACGCCAACGGCCTGAAGGTGGAAAATCGCACCGCCCCTTTCGGCACCATCCTCATCATCTACGAATCGCGGCCCGACGTGACCATCGAAGCGGCCGCCCTGGCCTTCAAAGCGGGCAACCGCATCCTCCTGAAGGGCGGCAAGGAAGCGCGCCGCTCCAATCTGGTGTTGGTGGAATGTTGGCAGGAGGCGCTTCGAAGCCTCGACCTGCCTGCCGAGTGGGTCACCTACCTCGATTACTCGCGCGAGCAAACGCAAGCCTTCCTCCAAAACCCCGACCCCGCACCCGACCTCATCGTGCCCCGCGGCGGGGAGCGCCTCATCGCCTTCGTTCGGCAGCATGCGCGCTGTCCGGTGCTCGTCAGCGGGCGGGGAAACAACTTTCTCTACGTCCACAGTGGCGCCGAGTGGGAGATGGTCCCGCCGGTGGTCCTCAATGCCAAAACCCACAAAATCAGCGCCTGCAACGCCCTGGACAAAGTCTTGCTCGACCGCGCCCTGCCCCACCTCAAACCCAGAGCCCTCGAATTGCTGCGACTGCTGCAAGGCGAAGGGGTGGAGGTGTGGCTCGATCCCGCCCTGGCTGAACTTCTGGGGCACAAAGAGCTGGCCTTCCAGGATGAAGCCGTCTGGGAGGAGGAGTTTTTGGCCCTGAAAATCGTGCTGGGTTTGACGGATGGGTTGACGGACGCCATCGAAAAAATCAACCGCTGGTCGGGGAAACATTCGGCGGCAATCCTAACCGAAGCGGAGGAGGCCGCCCGACGCTTCATGCAGGAGGTGGACGCGGCGGCCGTCTATCACAATGCCTCCACACGCTTCACCGACGGCGGGCAATTCGGCCTCGGCGCCGAGCTGGCCATCAGCACCGACAAGCTGCACCACCGCGGCCCGCTGGGGCTGGAGCACCTGGTCACCAACAAGTGGTTCGTGTACGGCTCGGGGCAAACGCGTAGCTGACTTCCCCCCTCCTTCAAACCGCCCCCCCCTCAGATGTTGTCGCCCCGCAGGCGGCGGAAGCGCTTGCGCGCCTCCACGGCAAAGGTGCTGCCGGAATACTCGATAAAGAGCTTCTCGTACAGCTCCATGGCCTTATCGGGGTTGGCGAGCTGATGCTCCAGCAGTTCGGCCCACTCGAAGAGGGCGTTGTCGGCGCGGATTTCATCGGGGTGGTCTTCCACCACCTTGGCGAACATCTCGGCAGCCTTCTCGTATTGCTGCAGCTTTTTGTAAAGGCGCCCCTTGAGGTAGAGGACATCGTCCTGCAGGGCGTGGTCGGGGAATTGCATGCGCAGGGTGTCGAGCTTGCGGAAGGCTTCGTCGAAGCGGTTCTGGAAGGTGAGCAGGTCGGCGTCGGCGTAGAGTTTGAGGGAGCGGTCGGTGGTGTCGAGCCCCAGATTGTCCATGATGAAGATGGACATTTCGAGGGCGTCGTTGGCGATGAGCTTGGAGGTGGAGGCTTTCAGCACCTTGAACTGGGCCTGTGCCCACTCGAAGTCGCCGAAATAGTAGGCGAGCTTGGCATTGCGGAACCGGGCTTCGTGGCCCAGCAGGTCTTCGGTGAAGTCCTTGTCCACCTGCGAATAGAGGAGGGTGGCTTCCCAGCGCTCTCCCTTCATGAGGTAGAAGTCGCCGAGGCTGAGTTTGGCGCGGGCCTGGATGCGGGGGTCGATGCCGGGGAAGTCGATCATTTCCTCGAGCAGGCGGATGGCTTTGTCCAGGTCGTTGAGGTAGAGGGCTTCCAGGTCGGCCAATTCGGCGATGATGGGGGCGGTGATGCGGTTGCGGCCGAATTCGTCGAGGAAGGATTCGTAGGCCTGCTCCAGTTGGAGGAGGTCTTCGTGGGAGTAGGCATAGCCCTCGACGAGCTTGTGGCGGCGGGCGCGCAGGGCTTCGCGCTTGGCTTCGAGGTAGAAGGTGGAGGCCAGGCCCTTTTCCTCCACGATGTAATCGAAGGCTTCGATGGCGGCGTCGTAGTCGCCGTCGTTGGCGGCGATGCGGCCGAGCTGGAAGATGCGGGCGCCGTTTTCATCCAGCCGACGGTCCAGGGCTTTCACCTGGCGCAGGGCACCGAAGTAGTCTTTCTTTTGGATGAACACCCAGCTCAGCAGCTCGGTGTAATGCACGGCATCCCGATTCTTTTGCAGGCGGGCATAGAGTTGGAGCTGCAACTCCTGATAGTCTTCGGGGCTCAGGTAGCGTTGGAAGATGCTCTTGATGGAATTGAGGCGCCCGGGGTTGGCATCCAGGCTGTTGAGGTAGTTCTCAATCATCTTGGCCACATCGCCTTTGCGGCGATAGAGTTCGGCGAGGTTGTAGGCGAAAATGTCGCGGTCGTTCAGCAATTCGGCGCCCCGCTCGTAGGCCTGGATGGCATAGTCGTATTTCGTCAGGCGGGTGAAAGCGCTGGCCAGCTTCGTGATGGCGAAGCGGTCGGCAGGCAATTTCTTGATGGCCCGCTCATACTGGGCCCGAGCCTCGATGTCTTTGAACTGCCGTTCCAAAACGTTGCCATAAGCCACGTACAGCCCCACGTTCTTCGGCTGCTTCTTCAAGGCCTTCTTCACCACATCTTCGGCCGCCTCGTAGCGCTCCAGCATGAGGAGGCTTTCGAGGTATTGGTCGAAGAAATAGTCGTTGTCGGGTTGGGTTTTGTGGAGCTTTTCGTACAAGGCCGCCGCTTTTTCAAATTCTCCGTCCCGGAAATATTGCAGGGCCAGTTGCGCTTCCTGTGCGGAGGCACAAACGGAAAGGGCCAGGAAAGACAGGGCCAGCCAAAAAGTACGCATGGGAGGAAGTTTGAGGGTCTTTGGGGGCGGGCAAGCCCGCGCAGCCGGCAAGTTTAACAAAGGACAGCCGCCGGGCAAAGGGTTGCCCATTACAACGCAAGTTCCATGCAAAAGTTGTGGGCGCCCGCCCCCTAACGAGCGCGGCCCGGCGAACGTTTCCGTTCGCCGGGCCGCGCGGGCGAGAGG
>CAZBYX010000154.1:7893-8741 GCA_964496055.1 uncultured Saprospiraceae bacterium | reverse complement strand
GTTTCGGGGAAGTCGGTCGGGAGGGGGGTGGGTTTTTGCTCCAGCCAGAAGGGCAGCTCCCCGCCGAAGGTGGGAGCGGCCCGGTGCAGGAATTCCGCCCATTCGGGCAGGGCGGCGCTTCGGGGGGGGAGGGCTTCCTGCCCCCCAAGCAGCTGGCTCAACTCCTCGAAGAGCAACTGCCAGCTCAGGTGGTCCACCACCAGATGATGAGCCCAGAGCAACAGACGCCGCGCGCCCAACAGCCAAACCCGAAAAAGGGGCCCCTCCTCCAGCTTCAGCCCTTGCTGCAGGGTGTTCAAATGCGCGGCCGGGGACTCTCCTTCCGGCAGGTGGCGAAAGGCCTGCACCGCCTCCGGCGGGCGGATGAAACAGCGCCACCCCCCATCCTCTTGCCGGAAGACGGCGCGCAACCCCTCGTGGCGCTGCACCAGGCGGCTCACAGCAGCCTCCGCCACTTCCGGGTTCAGGGGCTCCGGCAGCTCGAAAAGCACGGCCTGGTTCCACCAGGCGGGCACCCGCCGGTGCTCCTCGAAAAACCAGTGCTGGATGGGCAGCAGGGGCAGCTCCCCGGATTCGAAAACCGCCGCCCCCGCAGCGGCGGCGCGCCCCTCCACCTGCAGGGCCAGCTCTTCGAGCACCGGGTATTCGAACAGATCGGTGGCTCTCAGGGGGATGCCCGCCTGCCGGGCGCGCGCCACCACCTGAATGCTGAGGATGGAATCGCCTCCGATTTCGAAGAAGTGGTCGGTGGGGCGCACCGGCTGGAAGTGCAAGACCTCCTCCCAGATGCCGGCCAGGAGGCGCTCGGTTTCGCTGCTGGGGGCGGCCGGAGCTGCCGGCGGGGGCGA
>CAZBYX010000154.1:0-7883 GCA_964496055.1 uncultured Saprospiraceae bacterium | reverse complement strand
CGGGGTTCAGGGGTGGGCAGGCCGCCGGCGTCGACTTTGCCGTTGGGCAGGCGCGGCAAACGCTCCAGCACGAGCACCCGCGCGGGCACCATGAATTCGGGTAGCCGCTCCTTCAGGAAGCGACGCAAGGCCTCCTCTTCCGCCTCCCCCTCCCCCTCCACGTAGGCGAGCAGTTGGGGGGCGGAGGCCTCGTTTCGGGCCTCGAGGCCGAGCAGGCGCCCCAGCGCCGCGCGTTGGCGGGGCGTCAGGCGGTTCACCCGTTCCAGCAGTTCTTCTCGGGTCATGGGGTCGGAGTTTGGGCAGCGCCTTTTTCGGCGCGCACGACGACCATGCGGTCGGCCCACCAGGTGTCGCGCACGTCCGGCGGCACGTCGAGGGGCAGCACCTGCAGTTCCACCTTTTCGAACCAGCGGAAGAGCGCGCGCTGATGGGCGCGGCTCAGCGAATCGATTTCGTTGCTCAGGTAGGTGAACACCCCGCCCGGCACGAGGTGCCGCGCCGCCACCGGGAAGAAGTGGGCGGCGAAGGTCACGCTGCCGTGCACGTACTTCATGTACTCGGCTTCGTCGAGGGGGTAGGTGTGGAAGAAGACGGCGTCGAAGGTGCCCAGTTCTTCGATGGTGTCTTGCCACAGGCCGTGAACGAGGCGGATGTCGTTGTCGGGGTGGCGGCGGCGCCATTCGTGGAAGCGCTGCACCACCGAGTCGTTGCACTCGATGATGGTGTGGCTGCGCACCCCCCCTTGCTGGATGAGCTCGCTGGCCACCCCGCGCCCGAAGCCGATTTCGAGGACGTCGCCGTGGGCGGCACTGACGATGCGCGCCATGGCTTCCATGAGGGGGAGCTGCCAGTCTTCCATGATTTCTTCGTCGCGAAGCTCCTTTTGGCGCCGGTCGGAGAGGTCCTGGTAGGGCAGCCCGGGCACGAAACGGGCGCTGAGGTGGTCCAGCGCCTGCAGGTCGAGGACGAATTCGTGGAGGGCGCGGTTGAGCAAGGCATTGCGCTGGGCGTCGCGGGGCGGCCGGATGAAGTTCTCGTCGTGGAGGACGAGGGTGATTTCCAGTTGGTCGGTGCGTTTGATGCGACGGGTCATGGGTTCGGGTTTGTGGGTTCGGAGGCGGACTCGACGAGCTGGAGCAGGCGTTCCGCCTCGGCAGGGGGAAGCTGGCTCAGGGCCTGGGTCAGGGTTTCGGGGTCGGGCGGGGGTGGGGCCGGGCGGTGCAGCAGCACGGCGGCATCCTGCACCCGGGGGTGTTCCAGCAGGTGGCGGCGCACTTCTTCCAGCTCGATGCGGAAGCCGCGCAGTTTCACCTGCTCGTCGGCCCGGCCGAGGAATTCGAGGGTGCCGTCGGGGCGGTAGCGGGCCCGGTCGCCCGTTCGGTAGAGGCGTTCGCGCAGGGTTTGCCCATCGGGCAAGGTCCATTCCAGCAGGGGGAAGCGCTCGCGCGTCCATTCGGGGTGCCGGTGGTAGCCGGGGCTCAGGCCCTCCCCTCCGATGAAGAGCTCTCCGGGCACCCCGGGGGGCAGGGGTTCGCCCCATTCATCGAGGACGTAGGCACGGGCATGGGGTACGGGCCGCCCGATGGGCACCCTCCCCCGGGCATCGTCGGGCTGAAGGCGGCACGCTACGCACCAGACGGTGGCTTCGGTGGGCCCATATTCGTTGAAGAGGGCGGTTCGGGGCAAGGTTTCGAAATGCCGGGCGCACACGGCCGGCGGGCAAGCCTCCCCCGCCACGATGACGCAACGCAGGGAGCTCAGGTCCTGCGGCCTTGCCTGCCGCAGCAGCAGCCCGTAGAGCGAGGGCAGCAACAGCGTGTGCGTGGCCTGCCACCGGGCGATGCGCCCGCCCAGCTCCTGCAAGTCTTGTTCGGCGCGCTCGGGCGGCAGCAGCAGGGTGCCGCCGGTGCTCAGCGTCCAGAACAGGCCCGCCACCGAGCTGTCGAAAGACAGGGACGAAAGCAGCAAGAATCGGGCGAGGCTTTCCGCGTAAAAAGCGAAGCGGGCCGCCGTGGAAGCCAGCAAATTGCGATGACTGACGCACACGCCCTTGGGCCGGCCCGTGCTGCCGCTGGTATAGATGAGGTAGGCCAGGTCTTCGGGTTGGGGAGGGGGCAAGGGTGGGAAGTTCGCCTCCCCCGCCTCAGGAGGGTGGAAGACCTGCAGGGCCTGGCGCGGCAGCTCGGGCTCCAGCCCGCGCTGCAAAACCAGGTGCCGCGCGCCCCCGTCGTCGAGCATGAAGCGGAGGCGGTCGGGGGGGTAGGCGGGGTCCAGGGGAAGGTAGGCGCCGCCCGCCTTCAGGATACCCAGCAGGCCCACCAGCATCTCGGGGCTGCGTCGGCAACACAAACCCACCACCGCGCCCTGCCCCACCCCCTCGGCTCGCAGCAGCGCCGCCAGGGCGCTGCTGCGAGCCGCCAGCTCCCCGTAGCTCAAACCGCCGTCCTCCGAAATCACCGCCGGGTGCTCCGGCCGTTCGGCCGCCTGTCGTTCGATGAGTTCGAGCACGGTGGAGGCATCCGGCGGAGGCTGTGCCGTGGCGTTCCACTCCACCAGGATGCGACGCCGTTCTTCGGGGTTCAGCAGGGGCAGGGCGCGCAGGGGCGTATCGGGGCTGCGGACGGCCGCTTCCAGCAATCGGACGAGGTGGTCCAGCATCCGCTCGACGGTGGCGGCCTCGAACAGGTCGGTGGCGTATTCGACGATGAGGCGCAGCTCATCGGGCGCGTCGGAGAGGTAGAGCGTCAGGTCGAACTTGGCGACGCCCAAATCGAAGGGCGCCACCCGCATGCGCAATTCGGGCGCGAAAGGCGCTTCCTCCTCCACCCGGTGATAGAGGCACATGACCTGAAAGAAGGGGTTGGCGCTGAGGGCACGCTCCGGCTTCAGGGTGCGCACCAGCGTTTCGAAGGGCACCTGATGGTGGCGGAAGGCTTCCTGCGTTTCCCGATGAACCCGGTGGAGGAAAGCGCGGAAGGAGCTTTCGGGGTCGAGGCGGGTACGCAGCAAGATGGTTTCGTTGAAAAAGCCGATGAGGTGCTCCAGCTCGCTGCGGTTGCGGTTGGACAGCGGCGTGCCCACGCAGAGGTCCCGCTGCCCCGAATAGCGAAACAAGAGCACCTTGAAGGCGGTGAGCAGGAGCGTGAAGAGGGTGGTCTCCGCGTTGCGGGCCAAGCCCTTGAGAGCTTCGGCCAGGGCGGGAGGGAGGGGCCGTTCGAGGAAAGCCCCGTTGAAGGAGGGCCGTGGGGGGCGGGGGCGGTCGGTGGGCAGGGGGAGGGCTTCGGGAAGGTCTTCGAGCTTTAGCTTCCAGAATTGCAGGTGTTCCGGCGGCGGCGGCTGATGGCGTTCCCACCAGGCAAAGTCCTCGTACTGAACGGGAGGGGGATTTGGGTTGGGGGGGGTTCCGTTCAGAAGGGCTTGGTAAGCCCGTGCCCATTCCCCCCGAAGGATGCGCATGCTCCACTTGTCCACGATGATGTGGTGGCAAGTCACCAGGAGCGTCCAGCCCTGCTCGGGCCGCGCCACGAGGAGCAGGCGGGTCAGGGGCCCCTTTTCAAGGTCGAAGGGGCGACGGGCTTCCTCCTGAAGCAAGGCTTCGAGCTCCGCCGAAAGGTCTTCGCCGTCCCTGTCGGACCAGTCGAGCAGGCGCCGCTGGACGAGGGGTTGGGGATGGAGCAAGGGGTAGGGGTGCCCCGCCTCGTCCAGGGGGAAGGTGGTGCGCAACTGCTGCTGCACCCAGGCCACGGCCTCGAAGGCTTCGAAGAACCTGTCCACATCGAGCGCCCCCTGGAGCTCATAGCGCTCGGCGTAGTGGTAGAAGGGATTGCCGGGGAAAAGCCGCTGCAACACCCACAGGCGGTATTGGCCCGGGGAGAGCACAGCCCGTTCATCCGGGGGGCGCCGCGGCAACTCCGAGGTGGCGGCTTCGGCGGGCCGGCGCTTCAGCCAGCGGTCCAGCAAGGACCCCTCCCGCGTCCATATGGGTTTATCCTCAGGCATCGCTGTGATTTTGGGGTCAGCCGCTCAGCACATTGCGGAGCTTGTCCAAGGCCGCCCCGATGTAGTTGTCGAGCAGAAAATCCACTTCCAGAGAGCGCTCGAAGAACCAGTAGAGGGCAATCAGGATGAGCACCCCGGAGCCGTAGATGAGCAGGGAGGGGTAGTGCCGCCATCGGCGCAGGAAATACAGCACGGGGAAGATGAGGGAGATGATGAGTACCTGCCCGATTTCGACACCGAGGTTGAAACCCAGCAGGGTCAGGGTCATGAATTCGCCGCTCAGCCCCAAATCCCCCAGGACGCTGGCAAAGCCGAACCCGTGAAACAAGCCGAATCCGAAGACGATGAGCCAGTCGCTGTGCCGCGACAAGGGGTGGATGTTGTGCAGGGCCGCCAGGGCGATGCTTAGGGCGATGACGGATTCCACCAGCCGGCTCGGCAGGCTGACGATTCCCAGGGCGGCCAGGCTCAGCGTGATGCTGTGCGCCACCGTGAACAGGGTGATGATTTTGATGACGTACCAGAAAGCGGGGCGGAAACGCGCCACGGGCACCCAGTCGCTGCGCCAGCCTTCGAGGGCGGCGCTGGCCGTCAATCCCAGCTGCAGGGCTTCCCCCCGCTGCCGGGAGCGACGCCGCACCACCGCCGGAAGCAGCAAGGCCAACAGGAACAGAATGTGGTCGATACCGATGTAGATGTGGTGCATGCCGCTGTGCACCATGGCTACGAAGCCCTTCAGCACGGAGGCATCCGTCAGGTCCAGGGCTTGCTCCGCATCCCCGGGTGCAAAGCGCAGACTCACCATCGACTCGTTGTTGTGGATGCCCGCCTTCCAGTTGTATTCCACCACCCCCAGCCCCCGATGGTCCGATGCGGGGTCCAGCAGGATTTCGTTGCGCACCACAAGCGTATCGGGAACGGCGGGCAGGTTGTCCAGCGCAAAAAAGATTTGCACGTAGTCGCCCAGAGTGCCGCCCTCGAAGATGCCCACCTTGGTGAAGCGCAGCGGATGCTCGCCGTACTTCGAGCGGAAGCCCGCCTTCTGCCGGATGTAGGCGTGGATGAGCGGCAAAACGGGCTCCACATCGGCGGGGCTCAAACCCTCCTCCAAACCCAAACCCAGAACCCGATTCAGGTCGTCGGTGGTGATTTCGAAGCGCCCTTCGATGGCGGATTCATAAATGCGCAGGAAAGTGTAACTCTGGTCGGGGGCATGACCAAATAGCACCAGCGGCAGATTCAAAAGCAAAAAAAGCGAAAAGCGTTTCCATTTGTTCCTCATAGGATTGGCATTGAGCAGGGGTGTAGCGGGCAACCCATCCGGGGCCTGCAATGAGTTTCCTTCCTTGTGGAGGCGGGGGAATGAGCAGAAAACATTTGTAAGGCGCAATGAGCAAGATTACTTAAATTTACGAAGAATTCCACGCCCCGGGATTCAATTTCTTCCTTCTCGAACTGCTCTTTCAGAAAAAAAATTATCCGCATCTCCCTTCCTTCGGCTGGGGTGTCCCCACCCGGCAATTTCTCCTTTGGATTCATTCAAAACCCTTAAATGAAAACTTCCGCTACCCTCGTACTCACCAATGAGGACATCGCCCGCATCGTCGTGCATTGCGGGGCGGATGCCCTGATGGACCAACTTCTGGCTCGCCTGATTGCCGCCCTGCGTCGTGCGTCGTCCGATTCCGAAAACATCCCCGTTCGCGCGGGCTTTCATTACGAACGCCCCACCTGCGGCCTGGTGGAATGGATGCCCCTGCACGCCCCGGGCCAAGAAGTGATGTTGAAAGTGGTGGGCTACCACAGTGCCAACCCCGAAGGCATGAACCTGCCCACCATCCTGTCCACGGTTTCCGCCTACGACACCGCCAGCGGCCACCTCAGCTGCCTGATGGACGGGGTGCTGCTCACCGCCCTGCGTACCGGCGCCGCCAGCGCGGTGGCCAGCCGCTACCTGGCGCACCCCAACAGCCGGGTGCTCGGCCTCATCGGCTGCGGCGCCCAGGCCGTCACCCAGCTGCATGCCCTCAGCCGCGTGTTCGACCTGCAGCAGGTGCTCCTCCACGACACCGACCCCCGGGCGCTCGAGTCCTTCGCCCGGCGCTGCGCCCCCCTGAACCTGAGCCTCGAAATGCGCCCCGCCCCCCTGGAAGAACTGGTGCCCCAAGCCGACATCCTCGTCAGCTGCACCAGCATCGGCGTGGGCGAAGGGCCCCTCTTCGAAGACTTGCCCATCCAGCCCCACCTGCACATCAACGCCGTGGGCTCCGACTTCCCCGGAAAAGTGGAGCTGCCCCGCTCCCTGTTGGAAAACTGCCTCGTGGTGCCCGATTTCCGCGAGCAAGCCCTGCGCGAAGGCGAATGCCAGCAGCTGCCCCCGGAAACCCTGGGCCCCGAACTGGCCCATGTGGTGCAGCACCCCGCCGACTTCGACGAATACCGCTTCCGCCCCACCGTCTTCGATTCCACCGGCTGGGCCCTGGAGGATTTCGTCGCCCTGCAGCTCTTGCGCGAATACGCCCTGGAACTGGGCCTGGGCCGCTGGCTCGAAATCGAACAGCTCGACGGGGACGTCAAAAACCCCTACGATTTCCTCCTCAGCCCGGGCGTTCCGGCCGCCTCCAGCCCCGCCCCCTGGCAAAGCCTGCCCGAAATTTCAGGGGATTGACACCTCCCGCACGACCCGCCGGCGCAGAACCTCGTAGCGCCCCCCTCGATACCAGGTGGTCAGTTGAACGACCCGAATCTTCGCCAGGCGAAACGAAGGCTGCACCGCCCTCCGCCGTGGAAATGTCCACAACAAGCGGGGAGCTTTGACACGATGGAGAACGCCCCCCCTGCGGGGCGCTGCGTTCCACCCCCCCGCAAAGCGCCGAAGGAATGCGTCGAAACGCTCAGCCGACGGAGCGTCGAAATACACCCTCCCGAATCGGGCTTCGTGGGCGAAGAAGGACTCCGCCTGCCCGATGGCTTCCAGGCGGCGGACGGTCAACTCATCCGTAGCGCCCCAAACCACCCCCAGCAAGGGTTCGGGGCAGAGGTACCCGAACCCCCCCAGGGTGAACTGATAGTCGTAAGGGGCAAAGAATTCCGGGGGAAGGGTTTGGGTGCGGCCGTCCGGGGACTGGCCTTCGAATCGGTAGGTATAGCTCAGGGGGGCATCCGCCCAGGCAAGCCTGACGGGCCGAAACCACCAGCTTCCCCCGACGATGAGCACAGCACCCAGCACCGCCGCCCGCGGGCGAAACAGTGGCAGGGCGCTCCAGCCCCCCGGCCGGTAGAATAGCCACAGCAAGAGCAGGTTCAGCACCGACCACAACCAGAAACAGATGCCCGAAACCAGAAAGATGCCCGCATGCATCAGCACCCAGCCCCCCAGGAAAAAAACCGGCGCCCGACGATGAGCGAAAAAAAAGACACACCCCCCCTCCAACAGCAAGACCAGCACCTTCACGGGGGCGCTCAGCGGGCGCAACGTCTCCACCCATTGCGCCACGGCCTCCGGCGACAAGCCCGCCAGCCAGCCGTTGGCATGGGTGGCCGGCAGCATGTAGAAAACCTGGTCGTGCAGCAGCCAATAGGGGCTCAGCTTGCCCCAGCCCGAAGCAAAATAATGGGCCCCCAGCAGGGAACCGGCGAAGAGCACGAAGTCCTTCAGCGGAAGGCGCATACCCAAAACCCCCAGCCCCCAGAAAACCACGAACGCCTCCGTCAAACGGATGGGCCAGGCCGCCACCGCCCAGGAATAACCCGGCAGGGCTTCCAACTGCCCGATGAAAGGCAGCAAGACCAGCAGGAAGGGAAAGGCAAACACGGGGCGCCAAAGCGTGAGCCCCGCCAGCACCCCCAACAACAGGCGGTCGAAGCCGTGCCAGCGGTCGAGG
>CAZBYX010000153.1:2163-8824 GCA_964496055.1 uncultured Saprospiraceae bacterium | reverse complement strand
GTACTTTCGAACTCCGTTCGAAAGCTATGCTCGCGAACAGAGTTCGCGAGTACAGTTCTGTTCGAAAGGGTCTCTGGCGAGCGGCGTTCGCGCGTACAAGAGAAGAGCGAAAGTGTCGGCGTGACTCGAAGTCACGCCGACACTTGAGGTGGGATTCACAGTCCTTGCACTTGCGCGGCGGTTTACCGCAGCAGCAACACGTCTCCCTTGAAAATCTCCACCACACCGTCGAGGAATTCGACCTCGGCGAACCAGACGAAGACGGCGGCATCCATGTCCTTGCCCTGGAAGCGGCCGTCCCAGCCGGTGGTGGGGTCGGAGGGCAGGAAGTTTTCGGCGCGGAAGACCTGGTTGCCCTGGCGGTCGAAGACCTGAAATTGGCGCACGCGGGCCACTTCGGGGCCGGCGAAGAGGGTGAAGCGGTCGTTGATGCCGTCGCCGTCGGGGCTGAAGACGTTGGGGGCGAAGAGGCGCCGGGGTTTGAGCAGGACGATTTGCAGGCTGTCGGTGGCAGAGCAGCCCGTGGCGGGGTCGGTGGCGAGGAGCACCACCGTCAGGTTTTCGGCGGGTTTCAGGGTTACGCTGGGGCAATCCGTGCAGTCGAACAGCTCGGGCGGGCTCCAGCTCAGTTGCAGGGTGGGGCTGCTGAGCTGGGGTTGCAGGGTGAGGCTCTGCCCCAACACCACCTCCTGCACGCCCCCCAATTCCACGGACACTTCCGGGGGTGCTTGCAGCGCCACTTCCAGTTGGGCGGTGCAGCCGTTGCCGTCCTCCACCGTCAGGGTGTGGGTTCCGGCTTCGAGGTTGGGGAAGAAGCCCGTGCTTTCCAGGGGGCCGCCGTCGAGGGCGTAGCGGTAGGGTGGGGTGCCGCCCGAGGTGTTGCTCACTTCGATGCTGCCCGATTGCGGTTGGTCGCAGAGCAGGTCTTCGCTCAGCACTTCCACCTGGATGGGCGGCGGTGCGCTGAGGGTGAAGCTTGCCTCGGCGCTGCAGCCCTTTTCGTTGGCGACGGTGACGCCGTAGGTGCCGGCCGGCAGCCCCTGGATGGCGGGCGAGGCGGCGCCGTTGCTCCACTGGTAGGTGAAGGAGGCACCGGGGCCGGAGACTGTGGCCTGCAGGGCGCCGTCCGTGCCGTCGGGGCAAGTGATGGATGCCGTCGGGGCGATGCTCACGCCGACGGGCTCGGCGGGTTGGTCGAGGAAGTAGCTTGCCTCGGCGGTGCAGCCCGTCGGGTCGGTGACGGTGACGGCGTAGCTGCCCGTCGGGAGGTTGCCGATTTGGGGGGTGTTGTCCTGGGTGCTCCAGAGGATTTGGGCGATGGGCAGGTTGGTCTGCACTTCCAGGCGGCCGTCGTTGCCTCCGAAGCACGAGACCTCCTGCACGAGCACGATGTCGGCTATGAGTTCGGGGGGTTCGCCCACGGGGAAGGTGAAGACCTCCTCGCAGCCGTTGGCATCCGACACGCGCAGCAGGTAGTTGCCGGCGCAGAGGTCCGTCCAGCTGTTGCCGAGGGGGCCGTTTTCCCACTGCAATTGGAGGGGCGGGGTGCCGCCCTGGGCTTCGATGCTGAGGGCGCCGTCGCAGGCCGAGTGGCAGCTGGCGTCGAGGATGCTCAGGGGGGTGGCGGTGATGGGTGGCGGCTCGGTGATGAGGGCGCTGAGCACGGTGTCGAAGTTGGCATCCGAGAGGGTGACGAAGTAGGTGCCGGCGGGCAGCAAATCCACCAGGACGGTGACGCCGTCGCTGGGGATGGTTCCCGAGTCGCCGAGGGTGCCGTCCTGATTTTGCCAGGTGTAGGCGTAGGGCGGGGTGCCGTTGGAGGCGGAGAAGCGCAAGGTGCCGTCGCTGTCGCCGTTGCAGAGCAGGGAGTCGCCCTGGATGAAGGAATCGAAAATGGTGAGGAAGGGCATGGCGAAGCAGGTGTCGGCGTTGCAAAGGTTGGCATCGGTGACGGTTACGCAATAAGTTTCCCCCCCGAGCAAGCCGCTGCCGATGGGGCCGCCTGCCCCCGAAGACCAGCTGAAGCTGTAGCCCCCCGCTCCGCCCGTCGCGCCGGCCAGCATGGAGCCGTCGGCATTGCCCGGGCCGATGCCGAGGGCGAGGGTGTCGAGGGTGAGGGTGAGGGGCGGCAAGACGCTCAGGGTGGTGATGACGACGCTGTCGCAGCCGTCGGGCAGGAAGAGCGTGTCGGTGTAGATGCCGGGCTGGTCGTAGGTGTTGGCCCCGACGGTGAGGGATTGCCCGCTGCACAGGGTGACGTCCTGACTGACGACGGGCGTGTCGTCGCCCAGGTCGCTGACGCTGAGGGTGAAGTTGCCGCGGCGGTCGAAGGAGCCTCCGTCCACCAGGATGTAGTGGGGCAGGGTGGGGTCCAGGCAGGAGAGCTCGAGCTGCTGAACGGACTGAAAGAGCTGGGTGGCGCTGCCCTTGCGCTCGAAGGGCCCCGTGCAGGTGCTGTCGGTGGCGGCGAAGACGCTCAGCTCCAGGCTCAGGGGGTCGGAGGGGTGGCTGACGGCTTCCACGAGGACGTGCCCCGAGGCGGGCGGCCAAAAGGTGAACCACACAGAATGCTGGCTGATGAGGCCCGTGTTCGGGGGGTCGTCGAGGTTGTCGGCGCAGGTGTTGCTCAAGGGTTCGGTTTGGGCCACGGCGCCCCCGTCGGGCACGGTGCCCAGGGGGAGGGCGTCGCACACCAGGTCGGCGGCGGGGCGGGAGCCCACATCGCGGATTTCGAGGCCGAACCAGCCGTCCACGGTGCCGGGGTCGTCCACCGAGCCGTCCACGAGGAGGAAGTAGGTGGTGTTGGGTTTGGGGCAATCGAGGATGAGGAACTCGTCGAAGCTGGGAAAGACGTAGTTGGCGGCCACCAGGTCCAGGGTGCCGTCGCAGGCGTCGTTGTCGCTTTCGAAGACGGCGAGCTGGAGGCGCACCTCATCGCCGACGTTTTCGGGGTCGCTGGTGGCGATGATTTCGATTTGCGTGCTGGGTTGGTCGTCGGTGCGGAAGGTGAACCACACGCCGATGTTGTTCACCCAGAAGGTGCCCCAGGCGCTCGGGTTGGGCTCGCCCGTGTTGGTCGCACAGAAGTTGTTGAAGGTGCCCTGCGAGGCGTCGCCCAGAGTGTCGCCCATGGAGAGGGTTCCAAAGGGGATGGCGTTGCAAATCAGGTCGTTGACCCCGCTGGGGAAGCCCGAAAACTCCACCAGCAGCTCGAGGGTGCCCTCGGAAGCCCCGCCGGGTGGGAGGCTCAGGGTTCGCAGGGCGGGGAGCAGGGGGTCGAGGGGGATGGTCTGGCAGATTTCCTCGCTGCAATCGGGGTTGATGTCGCAGGTGACGAAGGGGTTGGGGTCGTTTTCGAAGACGCGGAAGCAGACCTCGATTTCCGGGGGCAGCTCATTGAAGCAGCCGAAGCTCGTGTCGATGCGCACGTCGGGCAGGGCGCTGAAACAGGCTCCGTTCTGCGGGTAGGTCACCCACCCCTGGTTCTGGATGTTGACCTCCCAGAACACGTCGGGCGCCGAAAAGATGTCGCCGCAGGTGGTGCTCACCTGCGCGTCCTGCACGACCACACGCAAGTCGAATTGCGCATGGATTCCGCTCAGGGGGTACAACAGACCCACCACCACGGCAAAAAGGGGGCGTTTCATGGGCAAGGATTATGGGTTGCACATGCAAATCCAGGGTGCTCGAAATGTCCGAAGGGATGCGCTCTGTTGAATTAGGAGTGACCGCGGACGCGGTTTTCACAAGAGGTGCAGGCTTTTAAGGTAACGTTGACAAAGATAAAAATTGTCCGGGACGAGGAGGAAATTCTGGGTTTGGGAGGGGAGAGCGAAACAAGTGGAAATAAGCAGTCTCGGCGTGACTGGAAGTCACGCCGAGACTTGGTTGGGGAAGGTTTCGGGGTTTCGAGGTTTCGAGGTTTCGAGGTTTCGGGGTTTCGGGGTTTCAAGGTTTCGGGGTTTCGAGGTTTCGGGGTGATGAGGGGATGGGTTTGAAATAGGTGGAAATAATTGGAGACAGGTTGAAATAAAAACCCTTCCGAGCTGTGATGAACTGCGAAAAAAGGTGCGTCTTCTGCGGTTCCACGCCCCCAAACCCAAACCCACACCCCCGATTTCACCGATTCCACCGATTTTACACCCTCGCTGGAACCCTATATTTGCCGGGGAACCAAAAACCCTCACCTTCCATGAGTGAACAGACCCCCCCGCCCGTGCTTTGGCGTCCATCCTCCGAGTTCAAAAGCCGCGCCCGGCTGACGCACTACGCCCAATGGCTCAGCTATCGCACGGGGGAATCCTTTCCCACCTACGAACGGCTCTGGGCCTGGAGCGTGGAGCACCTCGAGGCGTTTTGGAAAAGCATCTGGGACTATTTCGAGGTGCAGAGCCCGAGCCCTTACGCGGCGGTGTTGCGGGGCGGCCCGATGCCCGAGTACGAGTGGTTTCCGGGCAGCCGGGTGAATTACGCCGAGCACATTTTCCGGATGGCGGATGCCGAGCGGCCCGCCTTGCTGTTTCAGTCCGAGCGCTATGCGCTGCGCAGCATGTCCTGGCAGGAGCTGGAGGAGGAAGTGGCGGCGCTGGCCACCTTTCTGCGGCGGCAAGGGGTGACGGCGGGCGACCGGGTGGTGGCCTACCTGCCCAACATCCCCGAAGCGACGGTGGGCTTTCTGGCGGCGGCGTCGCTGGGGGCGGTGTGGTCGAGCTGTTCGCCCGACTTCGGTGCCGCCAGCGTGCTGGACCGCTTCCGCCAAATCGAACCCAAGGTGCTCCTCACCGTGGACGGCTACCAGTACAGCGGCAAGGCTTTCGACAAACGAGCCGTCGTTCGCGAGCTCATTGAGCAGTTGCCCACCCTGGAACGGGTGCTCTTCATCCCGTACCTGGACGAGGAGGCAACTCCCGATGACCTGCCCAAAACCATCCTCTGGGCAGAAGCCCTGAACACCGACCCCGAACCCCTTCGCTTCGAACCCGTGCCCTTCGCCCACCCCCTCTACGTGCTCTATTCTTCGGGTACCACGGGCATTCCCAAAGCCATCACCCATTGTCATGGGGGCATGCTGCTCGAGCATCTGAAGTACCTGGCTTTTCACAACGACGTGCATCCCGGTGAGCGCTTCTTCTGGTATTCCACCACCGGCTGGATGATGTGGAACTTCGTGCAGGCCAGCCTCCTGGCCGGCGCCACCATCGTCCTGTACGACGGCAGCCCCGGCTACCCCGACCTGAACGTCTTGTGGGAGCTGGCGCAAAAAGCGGGCATCCACCACTTCGGCACCTCGGCGCCCTACCTCGTGGCCTGTATGAAACAGGGCATTCGCCCCGGAAAGGACTTCGACCTCGGAGCCCTGCGCAGCATCGGTTCCACCGGGGCGCCCCTGCCGCCCCAGGCCTTCGACTGGGTGTACGAGGCGGTCAAGCAAGACCTCTGGCTCTGTTCCATGAGCGGGGGCACCGACGTGTGCACCGCCTTCGTGGGGGGCTGCCCCTGGGAGCCCGTCTATGAGGGGGAAATCCAGTGCCGGGCGCTGGGTTGCTCGCTCCACGCCTTCAACGACCGCGGCGAACCCGTCCTCGACCAGGTGGGCGAGATGGTCATCACCCGCCCCATGCCCTGCATGCCCGTCTATTTTTGGAACGACCCCGGAAAACAGCGCTACCGCGCCAGCTACTTCGAGATGTATCCCGGGGTTTGGCGGCACGGGGACTGGGTGAAGGTCACCTCCCGCGGCACCCTCGTCATCTATGGCCGCTCCGACGCCACGCTCAACCGCAAAGGGGTGCGCATCGGCACGGCCGAAATCTACAACGCCCTCGACAAGGTGCCCGAAGTGAAGGACGCCCTGGTGCTCAACCTCGAGCTCGAAGGCGGCGAAGACTACATGCCCCTCTTCGTCGTACCCGCCGAGGGCGTCGCCCTCGACGAGGCCCTGAAAGACAAGATTCGCCGCACCCTGCGCAGCGAATACAGCCCCCGCCACGTGCCCGACGACATCATCCAAATCGACGAGGTGCCCTATACCATCAGCGGTAAAAAACTCGAAGCCCCCGTGAAGAAAATCCTGCTGGGCATCCCGGTGGAAAAAGCCGCCAACCCCGACTCCATGCGCAATCCCCAAGCCCTGGACTTCTTCCTCCGCTTCCGGGAGCGCCTCCCGAAGCATCCCCGGAAGGGAAGCACCCCGCACCCATGAAAACCATCGGCCTGATTTCCGACACCCACGGCTGGCTCGACCCCAGCCTCTTCGAGCACTTCGCCGCCTGCGACGAGGTCTGGCACGCCGGCGATATCGGCTCGGAGGAGGTCTTGCGGCAGCTCGAAGCCTTCCGCCCCCTGCGTGCCGTGTACGGCAACATCGACGGCGGGCCCCTGCGCTGGAACCTGCCCGAAGACCTGCGCTTCACCTGCGAAGGGCTGGAGGTGTTCATCACCCACATCGGCGGCTATCCGGGGCGCTATGCCCCCCGCGTCCGTCGGATTTTGCAGCAAAACCCGCCCGGCCTGTTCATCTGCGGGCATTCGCACATCCTCAAAATCATGCCCGACAAAAAGCTGAACCTGTTGCACATCAACCCCGGCGCCTGCGGCCGCTACGGCTTCCACAAAGTGCGCACCGCCGTCCGTTTCGCCGTGCAGGCAGGCAAAATCCAGA
>CAZBYX010000153.1:0-2063 GCA_964496055.1 uncultured Saprospiraceae bacterium | reverse complement strand
ACCCCGAAACCCTTTCAACCCTCATCCAATGACCAACAAAGACATCGCCCGCGCCTTTCGCCAATTGGCCGACCTGATGGAACTCCATGGGGAGAACCCCTACAAGGTGCGCTCCTACCAGAATGCCTACCTCACCCTCCGCAGGCTGGACAAACCCCTCTCCGAAATGAGCGACGCCGAAATCGGAGCCCTCAAGGGGGTGGGCAAGGCCATCGCCGCCAAAATCCGCGAGTTGCTCGATACGGGTCGGCTGGAGACCCTGGAAAAATACCGCTCCCTCACGCCGCCGGGCGTGCAGGAGCTGCTCGAAGTGAAGGGCATCGGTCCGAAAAAAGTGCGCACGCTGTGGCAAGAACTGGGAGTGGAGAGCCCCGGCGAATTGCTGTACGCCTGCAACGAAAACCGACTGGTGGAGCTGAAGGGCTTCGGCCCCAAGACCCAGGAAGAGCTGCGCCAGAAGCTGGAATACTTCGAGCGCTCGCGAAACAAATTCCGCTACGCAGACGTGGAAGCCGTTGCCCTGGCGCTCCTTCAGGGGATTGAGCAATCCCTCGAAGGGGGGCGGGGGAGCTGGGCGGGGGAGTTGCGCCGCCGTTGCAATGTGGTCAAGGTGCTGGACTTCGTGGTGGCGGGAGCCGACCTGGAGCACGTAGCCGCTGCCCTGAATCTGGAGACCCCCGCCGTGGAAGACGGGGTGCTGCGCGGCGTCAGTCCGCAGGGCTTCCCCGTGCGGGTGGTGGGGTGCGGGTTGGAGGAGTTCGGCTCCAAGCTCTTCCTCCACACGGCGGGCAAAGAATTCCTCGATGCTTTCCTGGCCGCCGCCCCCGAAACGGACTTCCGCCGGCTGCCCGACGAGCAGGCGGTCTTCGAGCGCGCGGGGCTGCCTTTCATCGCGCCCGAGTTGCGCGACAAAGCCTGGGCGGTGCAACGCGCCCTTCGCGGCGACCTGCCCCGCCTCCTGGAAGAAAAGGACATCCGCGGGGTCGTCCATTGCCACAGCACCTACAGCGACGGCATGCACTCCCTGCGCCAAATGGCCACCCACGCCCGCGACCGCGGCTTCGAGTACCTCGTCATCAGCGACCACTCCCGCTCCGCCTTCTACGCCAACGGGCTCTCCGTCGAACGCCTCGAAAAGCAATGGGCCGAAGTGGAGGCGCTCAACGCCGAGCTGGCCCCCTTCCGCATCTTCAAGGGCATCGAAAGCGACATCCTCGCCGACGGCTCCCTCGACTACCCCGACGAAGTGCTCGCCCGCTTCGATTGCGTCATCGCCAGCATCCACTCCAATTTGCGCATGGACGAAGAAAAAGCAACCCGCCGCCTCCTCAACGCCATCGAAAACCCCCACACCCGCATCCTCGGTCACCCCACCGGCCGCCTGCTTCTCGCCCGACAAGGATACCCCATCGACCACCGCCGCGTCATCGACGCCTGTGCCGCCAACGGCGTAGCCATCGAGCTCAACGCCAACCCCTACCGCCTCGACCTCGACTGGGAATGGATTCCCTATGCCCTGGAAAAAGGCGTCCTCATCAGCATCAACCCCGACGCCCACAGCCTCGAAGGCATCCAGGACCTCCACTTCGGCGTCCTCTCCGCCCGAAAAGGCGCCCTCGACGCCCCCAACACCCTCAACGCCAAAAACCTGCAGGATTTCGAAGCCTGGCTCCAGACCGGCAAAGGTTGAGGGGAGGGAAATAGGTTGAAAAAGTGGAGGCAATTGGAAATACCGGGGGGAGGGGTTTGAGGTTCGGGGTTTGAGGGAAGGGATTGAAATACGTGGAAATACATTGAAACACATTGAAATACTTGAAATACATTGAAATACATGGAAATAAGTGGAGACAGGTGGAGATAATTGGTTTCGAGGTTTCGCCATGCGGCCAAGGCGGTGGGTTCAGAGGGTATACGATGGGCTCGCGATGGGTACGCATTCGGTCGTTTGGGTAGGGGGTTGGGTGTAATTCGACCCGCAGGGCTCTGGGGTTCCAAGCTTCCCAAACCAGATTCCCCAACCCCACGCCCTCCCAGCGATTGGTTGATTTCGAACGGAACCGTAC
>CAZBYX010000152.1:3172-8914 GCA_964496055.1 uncultured Saprospiraceae bacterium | reverse complement strand
CTCAGGGTTCGAGGTCTTCGCAGTGGTAGAGGCGGGGGCGCGTGCTGTTGGGGCGTTGGGTGCGCCCGCCGTTTTTCTTCACTTCGAGCATTTTCTGGATGAGCCGGTTGCGCTCCTGCGCGATGCGTTCGCGCAGCTGGAGGTCTTCCTGGCGGTCGAAGCGTTTGATGCCGTCCACGAAGGTCATTTCGGCTTTGGCGTAAATGGACAGGGGGTGGTCGCTCCAGACGACGAGGTCGGCGTCTTTGCCGGGGCGGAGGCTGCCCATGCGGTGGTCGAGGTGGAGGAGTTTGGCGGGATTGAGGGTGACGAACTTGAGCGCCTCTTCCTCGGACACCCCCCCAAACCGGACGGCTTTGGCGGCTTCCTGGTTGAGACGGCGCGCCATTTCGGCGTCGTCGCTGTTGAATGCCACGGTCACCCCTTGTTCGTGCATCAGGGCGCCGTTGTGGGGGATGGCTTCATAGACTTCGAACTTGTAGGCCCACCAGTCGCTGAAGGTGCTGCCGCCGGCTCCGTGGGCGGCCATCTTGTCGGCCACCTTGTAGCCTTCGAGGATGTGGGTGAAGGTGTTGACGCGGAAGCCGTGGCGCTCGGCCAGTTTCATCAGCATGTTGATTTCGCTCTGGCGGTAGCTGTGGCAGGTGATGAAACGCTTGCCCTGGAGGATTTCGAGCAGGGCTTCGAGCTCCAGGTCGGGGCGATAGGGTTTGCCGCTGCGTTTGCGTTCGCCGTATTCGCGGGCGCGGGTGAACATGTCCTCGAAGACCTGCTCCACCCCCATGCGGGTCTGGGGGAAGCGCGTGCGGTTGTTGTCGCCCCAGTTCGATTGCTTGACGTTTTCGCCGAGCGCGAACTTGATGAAGCCGTCGGCGTCGCGGATTTTCATTTCCTCCGGCGGGGCGCCCCAGCGCATTTTGATGAGGGCGCTCTGGCCGCCGATGGGGTTGGCCGAGCCGTGAAGGAGCTGAGCGGCGGTGACCCCGCCGGAGAGCTGGCGGTAGATGTTGATGTCTTCGCTGTTCACCACGTCGCCGATGCGCACTTCGGCGGAGCTGGCCTGGGAGCCTTCGTTGACGCCCCGGCTGATGGCGATGTGGGAATGCTCGTCGATGATGCCGGGTGTGATGTGCTTGCCCGTGCAGTCGATGACGGTGCCCTGCCGGGCGAGGTTCTTGCCGACGGCGGCGATTTTGCCGTCGCGGATGAGGACGTCGGCGTTCTCCAGCACGCCTTCGGCTTCATTGGTCCAGACGGTGGCGTTGGTCAGTAGGTAGGTCTGGGGTTGGGGGGGCTCCGTCCAGCCGTAGGGCAGGAAGGGGTACCAGACCTCGCCGAGGGAGTCGGGGCCGGCACCCTCTTTTTTGCGGCGGGGGCTGCGTTCCTTTTCTTCGGGGGTGTCGGTGGTTTCTTCGGGGGAGGCGCTCCACTGCACCCAGGTACCGTCGGCGAGCTGGCCGCGGCCCTTCCACTGTTCGGGGCGCACGATGCCCGAAAGGCGCACCTTGCCTTCCTGCCCCGGCAGTTGGAAGGAGAGGGTCAGGCGGGGCGCTTCGAGACTGTGCTTCACTTTGGCGGTGGTGGTGTCGGTCAGTTGGAGGGTCAGGGTGGTTTTGCCGTCTTTTTCGGTGGCTTTGAGGGTGTAGGTGCTGTCGCCGACGCTGAGTTTCCAGGTGCCTTTGAGGCTGGGCTCTTCGAGGGGTTTGAAGACGGTGGGTTTGCCCCGCACCCAGTTGTGGTAGAGGGTGGTTTTTTCCTCGAAGACGTCGCCGTCGGTGATGATGAAGTTGGCGATTTTGCCGGGTTCGAGGGAGCCGAGGCGGTCGTCCACCCCGAGGAGTCGGGCGGGGGTGAGGGTGAGGGCTTGGAGGGCTTGCTCTTTGGACAAGCCGTACCGGAGGGCCTTGCGCAGGTTTTTGAGGAAGTCGGATTTCTTTTCCAGGCCGTCGGTGGTGAAGGCGAAGGTCACGTCCTCGGCGGCGAGGCGGGCGGGGTTGGTGGGGGCCAGCTCCCAGTGTTTCATTTGCTGGAGGCTGACGAGGCGGGCGTCGAGGGGGTCTTCGACGTCGTAGGCGTCGGGGAAATCGAGGGGCAGGATGAAGGGCGAGCCGGTGGCTTCGAGTTCGCGCAGGCGCTGGTACTCGTCGCCGGAGCCCTTGATGATGTAGCGCACCCCGAATTCTTCGCCGATGCGGGCTGCGCGCAGGGCGTCGAGCATGTCGTTGACGGCGAAAATCTGGGGCAGGCTCTGGAGTTCGTTCCAGGCTTCGAGGCTGAGGTTGACCTCTTCGTCGCGGCCGTGGCGTTCGTACCAGGCGCCGTCGAGGTAGGTTTGGCGCAGCAGGGCGATGCTGCCCATCAGGGAGCTGGGGTAGTTCTGGGTGCTGGTGCCCTTGCTGAAGGAGAGGACGTGGGCGGCTTTTTCCTCCACGATGAGTTCGTGTTCGCGCTGATCGCCCAGGAGGACGAGAGCGGCGCTGCCGCGCGAGATGCCGTCGGGGCGGTGGCTGAGCACGGCGCCGAAGCCCAGTTTCAGCCATTCCTGGGCTTTTTTGTCGTCGCGGGTGAAGTGTTCGTGGGCGCGGAATTCGCTCTTGAGGGCTTCGTTCCAGGCGAAGGCGCCCTTTTTGTTGCTCAGCATCTGGGGTTGCTGTTGGGGGCGTCGGCCTTCGGCTTTGGGTTCCGGCATGCCGTAGTCGGTGAAGGGGTCGAGGAAGGAGGGATAGATGGACTTGCCGGCGCAATCGAGCACCACGGCGCCCGCGGGCACGGGAATGCCCACGCCGACGGCCTCGACCTTGCCCCGACGGATGACGAGGGTGGCGTTTTCGAGGGTCTCGTCGTAGCGGGTGTGAATGGTGGCATTGGTGAAGGCATAGAGCCCTTCGCGGTGGTCTTGCACGCCGTTGTAAGGGAAGGTGACCTGAGCTTGCAGGGCGTTCCAGGAAAGAACGACCAGCAGGAGGGAAAGCAGCGGGTGTTTCATGACGGGATGCAGTTTTTCTCCAGGAAAATGAGGACGCCTGCGGCGCTGCCGTAAAGAAAGGAAAATCCGCAGATTTTGCGTTCTTTGGCTGGTATGAGCCTCGTTTCCGAACAGCGCATGCGCGAATTTCGGTTGTTTTTCAACCACACCATTCACCCGGAGCTGGTGCGCATGGACCAGCGTCGGCGCCGCCTGCTGCGGCTCATTTTCGTCTCGGCGGTGTTGATGGCTGCCTTGCTCGGCGCCGCCCTCTACCTCGACATTTTCGCCTTCACGCTCTTCTTGCTCGCTCCGCTGGGTTTCTACATCAGCTATCTGCTCTGGCAAGTGCGCATCTTCCGCCTTTCCTTCAAGCCGCGCATCGTCAACCTCCTGCTCGACTTCATAGACGACGCCCACAACTACGGCACCCTGAGCTACGAGCCCAAAAAATCCATCCCCCTGGAACTGTTCAAACGCA
Organism: uncultured Saprospiraceae bacterium; assembly: GCA_964496055.1. Taxonomy (GTDB): domain Bacteria; phylum Bacteroidota; class Bacteroidia; order Chitinophagales; family Saprospiraceae; genus CAZBYX01. The sequence goes on along the minus strand of CAZBYX010000152.1, from coordinate 5,468 downwards.
GCCGCATCTTCCCGGACATCAAGCTGGCCGTCTATCAGGGGGAGGACTTCATCGAGGGGCGCATCGGCGACATCCACTTCCAGGCTTCGGAGCTATGGGCCGAGTACTACAGCCGGGTGCGCAACCGCCTGGAACGCCTCTTCCGAGGCTTTTTCCTCTACGCTGAACTGCAGGAACCCCTTCGCGGCAGTTTTCTCGTCTTGCCCCGCCACCGGCTGCCCTTCTTCACCCGCTCCGTCAAACAGGTCACCCTCGCCGGGGGCAAGTGCATGGACGCCTTCGTGAGCAATGCCCAGTTTCGCAAGCACTTCACCACCTATGCCTCCAAAGCCGCCCCCATCAGGAGTGTCCTCTCCGAGGCCATGCAACACGAAATCGTGGACTACTACCTGCGCACCCGAAAAGACATGTACTTCTCCTTCCGGGGCAAGCATGTTTACGTCGCCGTGTCCGAAGACAAAGACCTGCTCGAGCCCTATGTGTTTCGCTCCAACGTCAGCTTCGAGCTCATCCGCGAATTTTACGAAGACCTCAAGCTCCTGCTCGAAATCATCGAGGACATCGACGCCTCTCATTGAGCCCCCTCCCCTCCCTTTTCCGTAACTTCGCGCCTCATTTCGAAAAATCCGGAGCCCCCACGGTTCCCGCCAAAATCCACGTTGCCATGATGAACTTGATTCTCTTCGGCCCCCCGGGCTCGGGCAAAGGCACGCAAGCCGCCAAGCTCGTCGAAAAGTACGGCCTGGTGCACATCAGCACGGGCGACCTGTTCCGCTACGAAATGGGCAACGACACGCCCCTGGGCCGCCAGGCCAAACAGTACATCGAGCAGGGGCGCCTGGTGCCCGACGAAGTGACCGTCGGCATGCTGCGCAACAAAGTGGAGCGCCACCCCGATGCCCGCGGCTTCATCTTCGACGGCTTCCCCCGAACCATCGCCCAAGCCGAAGCCCTCGATGAGTTGTTGGCCGAAAAAGGCAGCGCCGTCACCGCCCTCATCATGCTGGAGGTGGACGAGGAGGAAATCGTCAAGCGCATCCTGAAGCGCGCCCAAACCTCGGGCCGCAGCGATGACGCCGACGAAGCCGTCATCCGCCGCCGCATCGAGGTGTATCACCAGGAAACCAGCCCCGTGTTCGAATACTACGCCCGCAAGGGCCGCGCCTACAAGGTGGAAGGCGTGGGCGCCATCGAAGAAATTTTCGGCCGCTTGTGCCAACTGGTCGAGCAATTTGTTGAAGCATGACGAAGGCCGCATCCGAGGCTGCGCCCTCGATGCCGAGGCCTTCCCAATCCGCCGCGCCATGGCCGAACAGAACTTCGTGGACTACGTGAAAATCTGTTGCCGTTCGGGCAAAGGGGGGGCGGGTTCGGCCCATTTGCATCGCGATGCCCGCAACGCCAAAGGCGGCCCCGACGGCGGCGACGGGGGGCGGGGCGGGCACATCATTCTGCGAGGCAACCGCAATGTCTGGACCCTGCTGGCGCTCAAATACCGCAAGCACGTCCTGGCCGGGCACGGCGGCGACGGGGGCCGCAACCACCGCCACGGCGCCAACGGCAAGGATGTCGTGCTCGACGTGCCCCTCGGCACGGTAGCCAAAGACGCCGAAACCGGCAAGGTCGAATTCGAAATCACCCGCCACGGCGAGGAGCGCATCCTCGTAGCGGGCGGCCGCGGCGGCCTGGGCAACGCCCACTTCAAGTCCCCCACCAACCAAACCCCGCGCTACGCCCAGCCCGGCGAGCCGGGCCGCGAGGAATGGAAAATCCTCGAGCTCAAGCTGCTGGCCGACGTCGGGCTGGTGGGCTTCCCCAACGCCGGCAAATCCACCCTGCTGGCCAGCCTCTCCGCCGCCAAACCCAAAATCGCCGACTACCCCTTCACCACCCTGGTGCCCAACCTCGGCATCGTCTCCTATCGCGACGCACGCTCCTTCGTCATGGCCGACATCCCCGGCATCATCGAGGGCGCCCACCGCGGCAAAGGGCTCGGCCTGCGCTTCCTGCGCCACATCGAACGCAACGCCTCCCTCCTCTTTGTCATCCCCTGCGACGCCGACAACATCGCCCGCCAATACCAAACCTTGCTCGAAGAATTGCGCCAGTACAACCCCGAACTCCTGCACAAACCCCGCCTGCTGGCCATATCCAAATCCGACCTGCTGGACGAAGAACTCCAAAACCTGCTCGAAGCCGAACTGCCCCGCGAAGTGCCCCACGTCTTCATCTCCGCCGTCACCGGGAAAGGCCTGACCCGACTCAAAGACCTCCTCTGGCAATCCCTGAAACGCCG
>CAZBYX010000152.1:0-3072 GCA_964496055.1 uncultured Saprospiraceae bacterium | reverse complement strand
GGGGTCGGCATTTCCTTTTTCGGGATGGCTCGTTACATTTGGGTTCGGGGGGGGTATCCCCCTTGCAACCCCTGGTCGTTAAAGACTGTTAAAGAGGAGCGCACCGGGGCGGGGGTGGGTAAATTTGTGGACAGGGCCCTTGCAAGTGATTGACAACCAGCGCCCGTCGCTTCTGCTTTCGGTCCTTCAACCACCGGTCATGAACAAGAAAGCCATCTGGGTCATCATCGGGCTGATGAGCGCCGCCTTGTTGGGCATCGTACTGATGCAGGTCAATTGGATCTCGCATTCCCTGATGCTCAACGAAGAGGACTTCAACAACAAGGTGCTCTTCGCCCTGAACAAAGTGGCCGAGCGCCTCGAAATCCAGGAGCAACTCGAAGCCCTCAGCTACACGAACAACGGCTTTGCCCGCACCTTCTACGAGCAAGAAATGCTCGACCACCTCAACAAGGGCAACCTCAGCGTGACCCTCAGCATGGAATCCTCGGGCCTGCCCGCCAGCGAAGTGCACCTCTCCAAAACCCAGTACCTGAAGCTCATCCTCGAGTCCAACACCTGCACCTGCGCCGACTGCCAGCGCAAGCGCGCCGAAAACCTCACCAAGTGGATCAGCTTCAACCGCAGCGTGGAGCGCATCCCCGTCGCCGAACGCATCAACCTCCAACAGCTCGACCAATTCCTCAAGGAGGAACTGCAAGACCAGGGCATCAAGCTCGAATACAAGTACGGCGTGTACGACAACCACAAGCGCTGCTTCGTCATAGCCAACGGGCACTACGTCGTCGAGCACGAACATCCCCACCCCGTCAAGGCCGGCTATCAGTCCCTGAGCACCTCCCCCTACCGCGTCCACCTGTACAAAGACGAGAAGCAAAGCCCCGGCATGCTCCTGGTTTACTTCCCCGACAAAACCTCCTACCTGTGGAGCACCGTGCTCAAAAACGTCGTTGCCGTCATTCTTTTTCTGAGCATCATCATGGGCTGCTTCGCCTACACCGTGTGGGTCATCTTCCGCCAAAAAAAGCTCTCGGAGATGAAAAACGACTTCATCAACAACATGACCCACGAATTCAAAACCCCCATCGCCACCATTTCTCTGGCCACCGATTCCATCACCAGCCCCGTCGTCGCCGGAGACCCCTCCAAAGTGCGCCGCTTCGCCGACATCATCAAGCAGGAAAACCAGCGCATGAACAATCAGGTGGAGCGCGTGCTGCAAATGGCCGCCATCGACCGGGGCGACTTCCAGCTCAAACTCTCCGACGTCAACCTCCACGAGGTCATCGCCCGGGCGGTGGACAACATCAGCCTCCAGGTGGAAAGGAAAAACGGCCGCGTCAGCACCCAGCTCGAAGCCGAGCGCCCCGTCGTCCAAGGCGACCTGACCCACATCTCCAACATCGTCAACAACCTGCTCGACAACGCCAACAAGTATTCCCCCGAAAACCCCGAAATTTCAGTCAGCACGCGCAATGTACCCGACGGCGTCGAAGTTATAGTATCCGACAACGGAATCGGGATGAGCAAGGAAGCCCGCAAACACATCTTTGACAAATTCTATCGGGTGCACACCGGAAATTTGCACGACGTCAAGGGCTTCGGCCTGGGGCTGAGCTACGTCAAAGCCCTGATGGATGCCCACAAGGGGCGCATCCAGGTGAAAAGCGAGCCGGGGGTCGGCAGCAGCTTCATCCTCTTCTTCCCCTTTCAGGTCGGCACCAGCCAGCCCGGGCGAGTGAGCGCTTCGGCCTGAGGCGCCGGTTTGGCACCATCCTTTCTGCGAATTCACAAAACCCGCAATTATGAATCCTACCCAACCCAAAGGCAGAATTCTCCTCGTCGAAGACGACCGCAATTTCGGGGATGTCTTGCGCTCCTACCTCGAAATGCACGACTACGAAGTGACCCTGGCCACCGACGGCGTCCAGGGCCTGGAAAGTTATCAGGAGGGCGAATTCGACCTCTGCATCTTCGACGTCATGATGCCCAAACTGGACGGCTTCTCCCTGGCCCGCCAAATCCGGGAAAAGGACCAAAACATGCCCATCATCTTCCTCACCGCCAAAACCCTCAAGGAAGACGTCCTGGAAGGATTCAAAATCGGCGCCGACGACTACATCACCAAGCCCTTCAACTCCGAAGAGCTCCTCTTCCGCATCCAGGCCATCCTCAAGCGCAGCAAACCCAAAGAAGACCCCCGCGAGCAAATCAAAGAGTTCACCTTCGGGCGCTTCCACTTCCACGAACCCACCCGCATCCTCACCTTCGACCCCGGCGGGCCCGAAGAACACAAGGTCAAGCTCTCCCCCAAGGAGTCCCAACTGCTGCGCCTCTTCGCCCTCCACCTCAACGAAGTCCTCCCGCGCAGCGTCGCCCTCCAGAAAATCTGGGGCGAAGACAACTACTTTACCGCCCGCAGTATGGACGTCTTCATCACCAAGCTGCGCAAATACCTCAAGCCCGACGAAAACCTCGAAATCGTCAACATCCACGGCAACGGCTTCCAGCTCCTCGTCAAGCAGAACGAGAAAGCATAGCGAAGGGGAAATCGTGAAGGGGTGGTTGATCGTTGATCGTTGATCGTTGTGGGTTGTGGGTTGTGAGTTGTCGGTTGTGAGTGGCTCGTGGCTGGTGGCTCGTTGGGTGTACGATGGGTTTATGATGGGTGCGCAATGGGTTGTTTGGGTTGGGGTTTGGGAGTGGTACTCGGTGGAACTCTGTGCCTTCTCTGGGGTTCTCGGTGTACCCAATCTCCCCCAAACCCAAACCCCACACCCTCCCCTCGATTTTACAGTTTTACAGTTTTACGATTTTACAGGAAGGGGTAGGGGGTGCGGGGGGGACAATTTATTTCAACTTGTCTCCACCTATTTCCATGTGTTTCGATGTCTTGCCCATCGCGCACCCCTGAGACCATGAAACCTTGAGACCCTGAGACCCTGAGACCTTTTATTTCCATTTGTCTCCACCTATTTCCATGTGTTTCGATGTCTTGCCCATCGCGCACCCCTGAAACCCTTTTGTCAGAATCAGGATGACCATGATACCCAGGATTTTCAGGATGGGAGG
>CAZBYX010000151.1:0-8981 GCA_964496055.1 uncultured Saprospiraceae bacterium | reverse complement strand
GACTGCGAAAAAAAGCTGCGTAGCGCTGCGGTTCAATCCACCCCAAACCCACACCCACCCCCAACGAACAACGAACAACGAGCAACGAGCAACGAACAACCCCCGTCCCGATGCTTAGAGCAAGCGTTTGATGCGGTCGTATTGTTGTTTGTTGCGTTCGCGGCCGCGGCAGCCCAGCTCCTGGACTTTGCTTTCGATGGCTTTGACGCGGTTGCCGGGGTTGGGGTGGGTGCTGAGGAATTCGGGGGGCGCCTGTCCATGTCCCTGAATTTTCTTGAAGAAGCCCGCCGCCCCGCCGGCGTAGTACTCGGTATTGCACAGGAAGCGGACGCTGTATTCGTCGGCCTGGCTTTCGTGTTTGCGGCTGAATTTGAGAGCCACCAGCCCCAGTGCCACCTGTTCGAGGACTCCGGCCTGGCTACGCCCGGTGATCATCTGGCGGAGGATTTCCGCGCCGTAGAGCTTGGTCATTTGCTGGGTGCTGTGGCGCAGAGCGGCGTGTGCGATTTCGTGCCCCATGACGCCCGCCAGCTGGTCTTCCGTATCCAGGAATTTGATCAGCCCGGTGTACACGTACAGATAACCGCCGGGCACGGCGAAGGCGTTCAGGGTGGAGTCGTCCTTGATGATTTTCACCTGCCATTCGAATTCGTTGCGGTAGGGCACCTGCCCGCTGTTGAGGATTTTCTTCGTCAGGCCCCGGATGTAGCGATAGACCTCCTCGTTGCCCCGCTCCGGCAGGATGGGAAACTGTTTGGGGTCGCTTTCGATTTGTTTGCTGAATTCCCGACCCAGGGCGATGTCGTCCTGTACGGTGAAGAGATTCAGCCCCTGCCCCCCCTGGAAACAACCGGGGGAAAAGCCCAAGAGCAACAGAGAAGCGATAAGCAGAAACGGTTTGATGCGCATGGTGTTAGAGGTTTGGTTTCCGATTTCCTTTGGACGGAAAAGGTACCGAAAGTTGCTCTTAATTATTGCTTAAGGCTCCCTTTCAATCATGGGGAGACCCTTCGTTCGGAGGCACCATGGCTGTTCGATTGCCGGGAAGTTTCGCCCTGACGCCAGGTTCGGCGCTTTTTGAAAATCGAGCCTCAACTTCTACTTTTGACGCCATGAAGTGGCACCTTTTCCTCTTGGCGGGCTATCTGTTGGGCCTCAGTCTGATGCCCTGTGCCGACGGGGGCGCCGGGACCATTCAGCCATCGGGGTGTCTGCTTGTGGAGAAGGCCCACGATCCGGGAGCGGACCAGGACCCCGGCTGCACCGACGACGACTGCTCGCCCCTGTGCTCCTGTCAATGTTGCAGCAACTCCCTCGACCAGAACCCCTTTCGGGAGCCCCTGTTGGAAAAGCGCGGGCAACTGCCGAGCCGCACCCTGCCCTCGCCCCGCTTCTCACCCGGTGTCTTGCTTCCCTCCGGCATTTTCCAGCCGCCCAAGTTTGGTTGAGCCAACCTTTTGCGGGCCCTTCCCGCTTTGAAACGGATGGTTTAACCAAATTCCCAATCCATGATCGATAAGCTCATCGCTTATTCCATTCGGAATAAGTTCGTCATCGGGTTGTCGGTGCTGGCCCTGATCGGATGGGGGGTGTATTCGGCCCTGCATCTGCCCATCGATGCCGTTCCCGACATCACGAATAATCAAATCCAGGTCATTACGGTTTCGCCCAACCTGGCCACCCAGGAGGTGGAGCAATTCATCACCTACCCCGTGGAGCTGGCCATGCAGAACCTCCCGGGGGTGGAGGAGATCCGCTCCGTGAGCCGTTTCGGCCTGTCGGTCGTCACGGTGGTGTTCCGCGACGACATGGGAACCTACCTGCCGCGCCAGCTGGTGGCGGAAAAACTCAACGAAGTGCGGGACGAAATCCCCCCCGGGCTGGGCACCCCCGAAATGGGCCCCATCACGACGGGGCTCGGCGAAATCTATCAGTACGTGCTGCGGCCCTTACCCGGCTACGAGAAACGCTATTCCCCGATGGAGCTGCGCACCATCCAGGATTGGATCGTGAAGCGGCAGCTCTCGGGCATACCGGGGGTCGTGGAGGTCAACTCCATCGGCGGGTACCTGAAGCAGTATGAGGTGGCGGTGGACCCGGGCCGCCTGCAGGCGCAAAACGTCACGTTGACGGAACTGCTCGAAGCCCTCGAACGCAGCAACCAAAACACCGGCGGCGCCTACATCGAAAAAACGCCCAACCTGTACTTCATCCGTTCGGAGGGCCTGGCCGAGAGCCTCGAAGACATCGGCGACGTAGTGGTGAAAAACCTCGGCGGGGTGCCCCTGCTGGTCCGCGACGTGGCGGAAGTGCGTTTCGGCCATGCGCCGCGCTTCGGTGCCCTGGCCATGAACGGCGAGGGGGAGGTGGTGGGCGGGCTGGTGCTCATGCTGAAGGGCGCCAACTCGCACGAAGTCACCCGCCGCGTGGTGGAACGCGTCCGCGAAGTGCAAAAGAGCCTCCCCGAAGGGGTGGTCATCGAGCCCTACCTGGTGCGCGACGGCCTGGTGAACCGCACCATCCGGACGGTGCGCACCAACCTGATCGAAGGGGGGCTCATCGTCATTTTCGTGCTGGTGCTCATGCTGGGCAATCTGCGGGCGGGTTTCATCGTGGCTTCGGTCATTCCCCTGTCCATGCTGTTCGCACTGGGCATGATGCAGGTTTTCGGGCTGAGCGGCAATTTGATGAGCCTGGGCGCCATCGATTTCGGGCTCATCGTGGACGGGGCGGTCATCATCGTGGAGGGCATCCTGTTTCAGTTGCACGGGAAGCGCACTCTGCCGCCGGGGCAATCCCTGGACGGGGTGGTGGAAGGCGCCGCCCGCCGGCTCATGCGCCCGGCTTCCTTCGGGGTGCTCATCATTCTGATCGTGTACCTGCCCATCCTCGTCCTGACGGGCATCGAGGGGAAGATGTTCCGCCCGATGGCTCTGACGGTGTGCTTTGCCTTGCTGGGCGCTCTGCTGCTGTCGCTGACCTACGTCCCCATGATGTCGGCGCTGCTGTTGCGCCCCGAGACCCACACCGCCACCACCCTGGCCGATCGCATCATGAAGGGTTTGCAAGCGGCCTATGCACCGGCCATTCGCTTTGCCTTGCAATTCAAGGGGCTGGTGGTGACGCTGGCCGTCGCGTTGTTTGCCCTCAGCCTCTGGCAATTTTCCCGGATGGGGGGCGAATTCATTCCCACCCTGGAAGAGGGGGACCTGGCCGTTCAGCAAATTTTGCCGCCGGGCAGCTCCCTGTCTCAGAGCGTGGAAATCGCCAACCTCATCGCCCGCAAATTGCGGGAGCGCTTCCCCGAAGTTCGGGACGTGGTGGCGCGTATCGGCTCGGCGGAAATCCCCACCGATCCCATGCCCATCGAACTGGGGGATCTGGCCGTTACGATGGCCCCGCGCGAAGAATGGGTCAGCGCTTCGTCGAGGGAGGAAATGTTCGAGCGCTTCGAAGAGGTGCTGCGCGAAATTCCGGGCATCAACTACGAATTCTCGCAGCCCATTCAGTTGCGCTTCAACGAGCTGCTCACGGGCGCCCGATCCGACATCGCCCTGAAAATTTTCGGAGAAGACCTCGACACCCTCTACGAGCTCGGCACCCGGGCCGAAAGCATCATTCGCGGCATCGAGGGGGTGGGCAGCGTCCGTACCGAGCAAATCACCGGCATGCCCCAGATCGTGGTTCGCTACCGCTACGACCGCCTGGCCCGCTACGGGGTGCAGGTGGCGGACGTGAACCGCGTGCTGCGCACCGCCTTTGCCGGCGAACGCGTGGGCACCGTGTTCGAGGGGGAGCGCCGCTTCGATCTGGTGGTGCGCCTGCACCCCGAACTGCGCCGGGACCTCGAGGACGTCCGCGACTTGCTCGTGCCCCTCGCCGATGGGGGGGTGGTGCCCCTGCGCGAGCTGGCCTCCATCGCTTACGAGGAAGGACCCATGCAAATCAGCCGGGACGATACCCACCGCCGCGTGGTGGTGGGCATCAACGCCAGCGGCCGCGATACGGAAAGCCTGGTGGAGGAAATCCGCGCCACGCTGGAAGCCCGCTTGCCGCTGCCCCCCGGATACTACCTGACCTTCGGCGGGCAATTCGAGCACCTGCAAGAGGCCAGTCGGCGCCTGGCGGTGGCCGTGCCCCTGGCGCTTGGGCTCATCTTCCTGCTGTTGTACTTCGCGTTCGGCTCGGCGACGCAAGCCCTGCTCATTTTCAGTGCGGTGCCGCTGGCTGCCATCGGGGGGGTCTGGTCGTTGGAGTTGCGGGGCATGCCCTTCAGCATTTCGGCGGGGGTGGGGTTCATCGCCCTTTTCGGGGTGGCGGTGCTCAACGGCATCGTCCTGTTGAGTTACTTCAACCAGCTGGAGCGCGAAGGCTGGGCCGACATTCACGCGCGCATTCTGGAGGGCACCCGCGTGCGGCTGCGCCCCGTCCTGCTCACGGCGACGGTGGCGGCGCTGGGATTTCTGCCCATGGCCCTGTCCACCAGTGCGGGGGCCGAGGTGCAGCGGCCGCTGGCCACGGTGGTCATCGGGGGGCTGCTCAGCGCCACCCTGCTCACCCTGGTGGTGCTGCCCGTCCTGTACAGCTGGTGGGCGCGCTGGCGGGCGAAGCGGAGAGGCAAAGCGACCGCCCTGCCTCTGTTGTTGCTTTTCGCCCTCCCGGCAACGCTTTTCGGGCAAAGAGCGCTCAGCCTCGAAGAAGCCCTCGAACGGGCCGAGACCCATCACCCGGCCCTGCAAGCCGCCGCCCTGAACGTTCAGCAAAATGCTGCCCTGGAAGGCAGCGGCTTCGACCCCGACCCCACCGGGTTCTACTACAGCGGCGACGGGTTGGGGCAGGGGGGCGGGTTCGCCGAGCACAGCTTCGGCACCCGTCAAAACTTCCTCGCCCCCCGAGCCTACCGCATGCGCAACGAAGTGCTGCAGGGCCGGACCGCCCTGGCGGAGGCTCGCCGAAGCCTCCAATTGCAAGCAGTCCGGGCTGAGGTGACCGAAACCTTCGTCGAATGGCAGAGCCGCCACCTGCAGGCCCGGCTCTACGCCGACTTCGACAGCCTGCTGAGCGATTTCCACGCTATGGCCGAGCGCCGCGTCCAGACCGGGGAAACCACCCCGTTGGAATCCTTGCATGCCCGGCACCTGCTCGAAACCCTGCGCCTCGACGCCCGACAGAACGACCTGCACCTGCAAGCCTTGGAGGAACGTCTCCGCCTCCTGACCGGCCTCGAAGAAGCCCTCCAACCCGACCCCGGAACCCCCGCCCGCTTCCCCCTCCCGGGGCTGGACCCGCCCGAACGGCACCCCCTGCTGCAATTCCACAGCCGCAGGCGGGAACTCCGGCAGGTTGAGCTCGAACGCACCCGGACGGAGCTGCTGCCCTCCTTTTCAGGGGGCTATGCCTATCAAATTTTCTCCGGGGTGAAGGGCTTGCACAGCGTCAGTCTCGGCGTGCAGGTTCCGCTTTTTCGCAAAGCCGAACGAAAACGCCTGGAAGCCGCCCGCCTGGGCGTCGAACTCGCCGAAAAAGAAGCCGAAGCCGCCCGCCTGCGTCTCGATTCCCGCCGCGTCGCTCTGTGGAACGAACTCCAAACGCTCGATGCCCGCCTCGAATACCTGGACGGTGCGGGCAGTGCCTTGGCCGCGGAACTGCTCCGCACCGGCGCCCTCCAATACCGCCAGGGCGAAATCGGCTACCTCGAATACGGCCAGGCCCTCCAGCAAGCCCTGGCCCTGCGGCTCGACTACTTCGCCACCCTGCTGGAGCGCAACCGCATCGCCGCTCGCATCCGTTTTCTCCAAACCCATCAAAATTGATTCGCCATGCAAGTCAGACATATTTTTCCCCTGCTCCTTTTCTTCCTTCCCGCCTGCGCACCGAACGATGCCCATCAGGGCTCGGACCCGCACACTGCCGAAGCCGCCGTCGGGCATTCCGACGCTGAGGCACATGACGAAGCGGAGGTTCGTCTCAGCACCGAGCAGGTCGAGGCCATCGGGCTGAAGACCGGTTCCCTGAGCGAGCGCAAACTGGCCGGCTACGTCGAAGCGCGCGGGGTGCTCGACTTACCGCCCGACGAACTGGCCACCGTCACCCCTCCGGCGGAGGGGTACGTCGCATTTGCCAGCGGGGATTATCTGGTAGGCAGCTACGTGAAACGGGGCGCCTTGCTGGCCGAACTGGAACACCCCGATTTCATCGGCCTGCAACAGGAATACCTCGAAGTGCTGTCCGAACGACGCTACCAGGAGCAAGAGCTGGAACGGCAGCGCACCCTGGCCGCCTCCAATGCCGGAGCCCTGAAGGCCCTGCAACTGGCCGAGAGCCGCCTGCAGGCCCTCGAAGCCCGGCAGGCCGGCCTGACCGCCCGTCTTCGATTTCTGGGGCTGGAACCCGATTCCGTGAAGGCCGGCAACATCCGCCCGCGTGTGCAGCTGCGCGCCCCCATCTCCGGTTACATCAACGCCCTGGACATTCACCGGGGGCGCTACGTCAAGCCCGGCGACCCCCTCTACCAGATTCTGAACACCGACCACATCCACCTGGAACTCGACGTCTTCGAACAGGACATTCCCCACGTGCGCGTGGGGCAGAAGATTACGTTTCAGGTGCCGGCCCTTGGCCGGGAATCCTTCGAGGGCTGGGTCAAATTGGTAGGCAAAGGCTTTGACATGGAAAACCGCACCGTCCGCGTGCACGGCCACGTCAAGGGACCCCACCCCGAATTCATTCGCGGGCTCTACCTGCAGGCGCACATCTGGACGGACGAAAAGACCGCCCGGGCATTGCCCGAAACCGCCCTGGTCCATGAGGGCGGGCGGAGCTACATCTTCCTGCACACCGCAACCGAACCCGACGGCCACTGGGTGTTTCGAAAAGTGGAAGTGCGCCCCGGCCGCAAAGACGGAAGCTGGGTGGAAGTCTTCCCGCTCGAAGACCTGCCCGACCAGCCAGCGGTCGTTACCGAGCAGGCTTTCTATCTTGCCGCAGAAATGAAGCGCGGGGAAGGCGGCGGCCACCACCATCATTGAGGGGGGCAGACCGAGCCTATCCGTGCGGCGGTAAATTTTTACGCCATGAAAACATTCTGCACACGCTGCCTCTTGCTGCTCGCGGTGCTGGGGTGGGGCTGGTCCTGCAAGACGCCCCCTCGCGCCGTGGAGGACGACGGCCGCATCGCTTTCACCATCCTGCAGGTCAACGACGTGTACGAAATCGCACCCCTGCCCGGCGACGACCGCGGGGGCATGGCCCGGCTGAAAGCCCTGCTCGACAGCCTCGAAGCCCAAACGCCCAACACACTGTTCGTGCTGGCGGGCGACTTCCTCAATCCCAGCCTGTTGGGCAGCCTCAAATTCGAAGGCGAGCGCATCAAAGGACGCCACATGGTGGAAGTGATGAACGCCGCCGGTATCGACCTCGTGGTGTTCGGCAATCACGAATTCGACCTCGAGGTGGAAGACCTGCAACGACGGCTGGACGAATCCGAATTCGAGTGGCTGGCCACCAACGTCTTGCAGCGCAAGGGGGAGGCACTGGAGCCCTTCCGCCGCCGGGGCAAACCCTGCCCCGAATCCTTCATCTGGAACCTGCGCGACGCCGACGGAACCACCCTGCGCGTCGGCTTCTTCGGCGCCGTCATCAACAGCAACGAGAAGGACTACGTCCACTACGAGGACCCCTACGCCGAGGCCCGGAAAGCCTACCGCGAACTGGCGGCACAGTGCGACCTCGTGCTCGGGCTCACCCACCTCGAAATGGAAATGGACCTCAAGCTGGCCTCCCTGCTGCCCGAAGTGCCCCTCATCATGGGTGGCCACGAACACGACCTGCACTACGACAGCGTGGGCTCCGTTCATATCGCCAAAGCCGACGCCAACGCCAAAACCGCTTGGGTGCACCGATTCGAAGTCAGCAAGCGTCCCAGGCTGAGCCATCGGCTGCGTTCCGAGGTGGTCGCCATCGATGGCGACCGCCCCGAAGACTCCGCCGTGGCCGCCCTCGTGGAGCGCTGGCTGCGCATCCAGAATGCCGAAATCGGTAAAATCGGCGTGGACCCCGCCGCCGTCATCTACCATGCCGCCGAACCCCTCGACGGCCGCGAAAAGTCCATCCGAAACGAACAAACCAACCTGGGGCGCCTCATCGCCGAAGCCATGTACGCCGCTGCCGCCCAACCTGTGGACGGCGCCCTGTACAACAGCGGCTCGGTGCGCATCGACGACCAGCTCGTCGGCGACCTCACCGCCGTGGACGTCTTCCGCGCCCTGCCCTTCGGCGGCGGCCTCGTGGAAGTCACCCTCGAGGGCAGCCTGCTGAAAAAACTCCTCGACCAGGGCCAGGAAAACAAAGGCAAAGGCGGCTACCTCCAATGGTACCGCATCCGACCCACCCCGAACGGCTGGCTCATCGGCGACCAACCCCTCGACCCCCGGAAATCCTACCGCATCGTCACCACCGACTTCCTCCTGACGGGCCTCGAATCCGGCATGGGGTTCTTCACCCCCGAAAACCCCGGCATCCACCACATCGATCGCCCCAACTCCCCCGATGACCCCCGCAGCGACATCCGAAAGGCCGTCATCGAATGGATGAAAGGGGTGGGGGGAGAATAAAGGGACGATGGGGGCGCAATGGGAAAGACCTTGAAACAGGTGGGAATAGTGTCGGCGTGACTTGGAGTCACGCCGACACGTGGGTTTCAGGGATTCGTGGTTTCAAGGTTTCAAGGTTTCGTGGTTTCAAGGTTTCAAGGTTTCATGGTTTCAAGGTTTCAAGGTTTCATGGTTTCAAGGTTTCATGGTTTCAGGGTTTCATGGTTTCAGGGTTTCGGGGTTTCGGGGTTTCAAGGTTTCATGGTCTCAAGGTTTCATGGTTTCAGGGTTTCATGGTTTCAGGGTTTCGGGGTTTCGGGGTTTCAAGGTTTCATGGTCTCAAGGGTTCGCAGTGGGTGTACGATGGGCAAGACATAGAAACAAGTGGAA
>CAZBYX010000150.1:0-9086 GCA_964496055.1 uncultured Saprospiraceae bacterium | reverse complement strand
GTAAAACTGTGAAATCGTAAAATCGTGACGCGTGACGGACGTGACGGCGTGACGGCGTGACGGCGTGACGGACGTGTGGGTGTGGGTTTGGGAGCGGTCTCCGTGCTTTCTCCTCCGTAAAGCTCGGTATAACGAATCCCTCTCAAACCCCAAACTTCAAACCCAAACCACCGATTGCGTACCCATTGCGCACCCATCGTAAACCCACTGTAAACCTCGACACCTCGACACCTTGAAACCTTGAAACCTTGAAACCCACCCCCAACGAACAACGATCAACGATCAACGAACAACGATCAATCCCCATGGTGGTAGGGTTCGTTGCGGAGGATGGCCAGGGCGCGGTAGAGCTGTTCGAGGATGAGGAGGCGGATGATTTGGTGGGAAAAGGTCATTCGGGAGAGCGCGATTTGTTCGGCGGCGCGCTGGTAGAGGGCGGGGTCGAAGCCCCAGGCCCCGCCGACGAGGAAGATGAGGCGGGAGGTGCTGTGGCGGAGCTGCGCTTCGAGCCAGAGGGCGAAATCCATGCTGGGGCGCTGGCGCCCGCGCTCGTCGAAGAGGACGAGGCGGTCGTTGGGCTTGAGGGCGGCGAGCACCTGCTGAGCTTCCTTCTTTTTGACTTGCTCGGGGGAGAGGGCCGAAGCTTTTTTGACGCCGGGGAAAATGCGCACCTCGAAGGGCAAATGCCGCTGGATGCGGGGCAGGTACACTTGCATCCCCTCCTCGATGAAGGCATAGCTGGTTTTGCCGATCAGCCAGAGTTCCACTTTCATCGGCGGGGTTTTTGGGTGCGCAGGGTGCGGAAAGCCTTGCCCAGGAAATCGATGAGATCGCCGGCGAGGAGGGCTTCCAGGTCGTGTTTTTCGGCGGCCAGGTCGCCGGCCAGGCCGTGCAGGCAGACGCCGAGCAGGGCTGCCTTCCGAGGGGGGTAGCCCTGGGCGAGCAGGCCGGTGAGCACGCCGGTGAGCACGTCGCCGCTGCCGCCGGTGGCCATGCCGGGGTTGCCCGTCATGTTGAAGAAGGCTTCTCCTTCGGGGGTGGCGATGCAGGTGTGCGCCCCCTTCAGGACGATGAAAATGCCCAGCTCCCGGGCTTTGCTGCGTTGCAGGGCGTTGCGCTCGAAATGGTCGCTGCTGGGCCCGAACAGGCGCTCGAACTCCCGGGGATGGGGGGTCAGGATGCTGCCGGGCCGCAGTTTGGCGAACAATTCGGGATGCGCCCCCAGGATGTTGAGGGCATCGGCGTCGAGCACCAGGGGGCACTCGCTGCGTTCGAGCAGCTCCCGGAGCCCCCGCACGGTGATGGGGTTGGTTCCGAGCCCGCAACCGGCACCGATGGCTTTGTAGCGCTTCAGCGGCGGGGGGCTGCTGAAGCAATAGTGATGCTCATCGACGCTGACCATGGCCTCGGGAAAGCTCATTTGCAGGATTTCGTACGCACAGCGCGGCGCATGCACGGTGACCAGACCGGCGCCGCTGCGCAGACAGGCTTTCGCCGCCAACACGGCCGCCCCCACCTTCCCGTACCCACCGACCGCCAACAGGGCATGCCCGTAGGTGCCCTTGTGGTCATACTTTCGGCGGGGATGCAACCAGCCGCCCACCTCTTCGGGCGCCAGCCAGTGGAAGGGGGTCTGCACCTGTTCGAGAAAATCCTCCAGCAGGCCGATGGGCACCACCACCCACTCCCCCACCCGGTGCGCATTTTCAGGGAAGAAAAAGCCCAGCTTGGGCACCTGAAAAGAAACCGTGAAATGCGCCTGCAAACTCACCCCCGGGGTGTGGCGGTCGGCGAACATGCCGGAGGGGATGTCCACGGCCACCCGGGTGACATTCGGCAGGGCGTTGAGGTGCTCCAGCAGCCGGGCCAGGGCCCCTTCCACCGGGCGGTTCAAACCGGAGCCGAACAGGGCGTCCACCACCACGGCTCCGGCGGGCACTTCGGGCAGGGGCTCCCCTTCCACCCAGTGGTGGATGGGGACGGTGTGCATTTTGACCAGGCGGTTGTGGTTGGTGTGGGCGTCGGGGCTGAGGCGCTCGACGGGGCCGCAAAGCACCACTTCCACGTCGTAGAAGCGGTTGCGCAGCAGCCGGGCGATGGCCAGGCCGTCGCCGCCGTTGTTGCCGGTGCCGCAAAAAATGCGCACGGGGTTGTCTTCACTGAACTGCCCCACGAACCAACGCACGAACGCGTTGGCGGCTCGCTCCATCAGCTCCAGCGAGGCCACCGGCTCCTCGCGGATGGTGTAGGCGTCCCAGGCGCGGATTTGCTCGATGTTCGGAATCTTCACAGCTGCGGATGATTTCCCAACCAGGAATGGGCTCGAAGGACGACGGGCGGCGGCTCGCTCCCGCAAACCGTCACACCCTCACCCTCACCGCGCAAGTAAGCATTTTTCCACGGGGTGAACAAGGAGCGCGACTCAGGTCCTGGACGCCACCAAGACCATTTTCCGGCGGTCGTTCTTGGCCACGCTTTTCAAAAACGCGCGCAGCGCCTCATAGGCCTCCGGGGGGCGCTCCACCGCCTCCATTCGGAAAAGGCGACGCACCCGCACCGCGCCGGGCTCCCGGCTCACCTCCAACCGATACTCCCCGAAATCGGATTGCAGCAGGAGGGGCTCCTTGGGCAGGCTTTCCACCTGGAAGCCCTCCGGCAAGCGGATGAGGATGCTGTCCTCCTCGACGAAGCTGCGCGGAACGACCACCGGCAGGGCGCGGGTGGGGAGTTCGGGGGGCACCTCCTCGAAAACGTTGACGGGGTTGAGGGGCAAGAAGAGGCGTTTGCCCGCCCGGGAGGCGAATGTGGGCACTTCCAGTCGGGCTTCCAGCAGCGCTTCGGGTCGCTCCTGCTGGGGCTGACAGCGGAGCCGCTCGATGAGGGGGGAACGCAGGCTGGTTTGCGACAAAAAGTGGCGCTCCAGTTCGCGGGGGTCGCTGTGTTCCACCCCGAGGTAATCCTCGAAATAGCTGCCGGAAAGCCGCGCCTCGTACCGCACCTCGGCCGCTCCGGAAGGCGTCAGCACCACGGTCGTGTGGGCCCGAGCGGCATTGAGGGCGGTGTCCAGGGGTGGGGTGTGAGCCAATTTCCCCCCCTCGTCGGTGATGAGCAGGACGCTGCGGTCGTCGGTGAAGGTGCCCAGATAGAAGGGGGGTACGTAATTGCTGGTGCATTCCAGCCAGGCATCCAGTGTGGGCAGGTGCAGAATGACGTGGTTGAAGAAGCCCAGGTTGGGAACCCCGCCCTTCTCCAGGCGGAGAAAATCTTCCTCGCCGGCCCGGACCAGCGCCGGAAAACTGGGAATGCCCTGCTCCTCGAGCATGGATTTCATGAACCAGGTCAGGGCCTTGCAATCTCCGAAGCCGTTTTTTTCCACGTACTGGGCGTCGAAGGCCTGCCAGCCGCCGATGCCCAGCTGAACGCTGACGTAGCGCAGGTTTTGCTGCAGAAAGCGATACAGCCGCACGACCTTCTCGCGCTCGTCCTCCACTCCGTCCAGAAGGGCTGCCAGGCGCGCCTTCATTTCGGGGGAAAGGTTGTTTCGGTCGCGATTCAAGTTGTCCATGAATTCCCCGAAATCCTTCCAGGACGCCAGGCTGCCCTCATAGCCCTGAATGACGAAGCGTTCGGGGGCGATGGTCAAATAGGGGATGCGCTCCAGCAGGGGCGGGGCATAGGGCTCGACGGGCAGGGGGGCGAGATGGCGGGCCTCCCACACGTAGCGCTTTCGGTTGCCCTCCTCGATGATTTCGGGCTCGAGCTCCAGGTTGTGCACCTCCCAGCGGAAACCGTAACCGGCAGGCACCACCAGCTCGTAGCGCGAGGTCTCCACGGCCGTTCGCGGCCTCGGCTGGAAACTCCAGGGTTCGGGGAGCCCCCAATTCCGGAAGGTCTTTTCCAGTTCGTACACCACCGTGTAGGGGTACTGAGTATGGGTGACGCGCGCGTATTTGTAACGGGTGTCGTCGAAGAGGGAAAAGCCGTCGAAGGAGCTGTAGTCTTCGAGCTCGTCGCGGTCGAGCTTGCGCACCAGCCGCCCGGAGGCATCGTAGAGGTAGATGCGCAGCTTGTTGATTTTCGTGAAGAGGTCGTAGGGGAAACTCAGCTCGTCGTAAGGCGCCCTGGGCCGCAGGCGCGTGACGGCAAAGCGGTAGCTCACTTTCATTCCGTCGAAGCCTTCGACCTCGCAGCGAGCGTAGTCGTAGCGAATCACCGCATCGGCTCCCTCCAGCAACTGGGGCGAAAGCGCTGCCAGACTGAGGTCCGGCAGCTCCTGTGCCGAAAGCAAACCGCACAGCCAGAACAGCAATGGCAAAGCCTGGAAACGAAGCATGACGAATGATTTTGATGGATTCTCCCCCCCCCTCGAAGTTCCAAGATTCGAGCGCCGAGGGATGCGGTGGGAAGGGGGAGCGAGGGGTGCAACCCCCTTCCCGCACCCCCTCAATAATCCTTTGATTTGAGAACCAGCTGCTCGCCCAACTTCTGGGCGACGAGGTCAAAAAGCTCTTTGATGGAAGCGTACTCCCCGGGAGGCTGGTATTGGAGTTTTTTGATGCTCAGGCGCGCCTGCACTTCCAGAGCGTTGTCGGGCAACTCGGTTACGGTGAAGAGAAAGTCCCCGGCCCCTTGAGGCATTTTGAAGCGCACGGGTTGGGGCTGGTCCTCCAGGACGTAGCCTTCCGGCAGTTCCAGACGGAGTTGGAATTGCTCCAGGAAGGGGTAGGGAATTTCCACCGGGAAGTAGCGCTCCTCGAGTTGGAAGATGGGCTCCTGGAAACTGGAATAGAGCACGGGTGTGAGGTAGAGGAACTCGTCGGTGCTCATGGCGGCTTCGGGGATTTCAAAGGAGAAGCGCACCTTGAAGTTTTTCTCCAGGTCCTCGAGGTTTTCGCATTCCACCTCGGAGATGCGGGCTTCCGGGAAATTTTGGGCCAGGCGTTCCTGCCAGTACTGAGCGTCGGGGTTCTGGCGATGATGGGCCCGCTCGGGGATGGCGTTGTAGCCCCGGTAAGCGCCTTCGGCCTTGCCTCGGAGGGTGCCGTCTTCATCGAGCCGGGCTTCGACCTGGAGCACGTCCATCCCTCGGGGCGGCACGATGGGCACCCAGCGGCTGTTTTCGCCGTCCACCACCCAGCCCTGGCCGTTGAGGCATTCGACGGCGGGCAGTCCGAAGGGCCGCAGTGGGTCCCCCAGGTCGAGCACCTGGCCCTTGCCACCCGTTTCGACCCAGACGAGGGTGTGGTTGAACTGGTCGAAGAGCGGATAGAGCGGATACATTTTCCCGTGGGAGCGGGTGCTCGTCAGCATGGGAAAAGCCTTCAAGCCGGCTTCGCGCAGCAAGGCCAGAAGCAAGAGGTTCAGGTCGGTGCTGCTGCCGCCGGCGCTTTCGTACACCTCGTTGGGGGAAGCCTCGGCCAGGGCCAGGTAATTTCCGTCCCACTTCAGCCGGTTCGACAGGTGGTAGTAGATGGCCCGGGCCCGGTCTTTTTCGCTCTCCAGGACCGCCAGGAGGGGTTCCACGGCTTCCCAGGCTTTACGATAGTTGCCTTTGTACTGGTAGTACTTGCCGAAGTCATCGTGGCCTTCCAGTTCGGCGGCCAGTTTGGGCCAGGTGGTCAAAACGGGCTCCTCATAGGTGCCGTAGCGCAGGCGATTGAGCTGGAAGCGAATGCTGGTCTGGTAGTCGGACAGGGTGGTCATGTAGGGTTCTTCGTGCAGCGCCACGGCATTGGTCATTTCGTAGTAGCCCTTTTTGACGCGGAATTGCCCTTTGGGCCCCGAATACAGCTGCGAGCCGTCGCTTTGGGGCACGGGGGTCATGCCGTCCAGCCCGTTGATCAGGTAGATGTAGTCGAAAAATTCAGGGTACACGATTTCCAACACGCTCTTGCGCACGGGGATTTCCTCCTGGAAGGTCCATTTCGGCAATTCCACCAGGCGGCTCGAGGTGTGCACGTAGGTGTATTCGATGACGGAACCAGGCTGCACATCGGGGATGGAAAACTTGACCGCCGACCAGTACTCGTTGATCTTTTCGCGGAAGTAGTCCTTCTTGCCCAGCTTGGTCACCTCGCCATCCGGGCTGATGCTCAGGGCCCGTATCTGTGCGACCTTTTCGGGAGGCGAGCCCTCGTGGTAGTAGGGTATGACCACATCGGCGTATTTCAAGCCTGCGGCATTGAGGATTTTCACCCGACGGTGGCGTTCGAAGCGCAAGCCGTAGCCGTCGCCCACGGGTTCGATGTTCATGACGCCGTAGTCGCCCAGGACCACGGCCGGAGCGGAAGTGTCGCGTTCGTAAACGGTGCTTTTCAGGTCTTCGTCGGGTACCTTGCCGAACTTCATGAATTCCTGAGCGAAGAGGCCCACGGCACCCAGCCAACAGCAGAGGGTAAGGGAGAACTTGAACATAAAGAGGGGTTTTTGAACGTAAAGGAATGAGCGTTTGCAGGGGAGGGCACGCGTTGGCGGCCAAACCTTTCATCGGAACCCTGCAAGCATGGTATTCGAGTTCGGATGCGTCGGGTGCGGAAATCGGGAAAAGAAAGACTCTGTCCTGAGGCAGGCGGCTCAGCGTCCTCAGGGGGCGCGCCGCTGGTTTATCTATTCAATTTTCATTCTTACTGAAGCAGGGACTACGCAAGATAAGCACTTCGGCAGAGAAGGCCAAAGCGACGAAAGGGAAGCGGGGAAAAGGGAAGCCGGCTTACAAATCGCGGACGGAGTGGCGGTCGATGAGGATGTCCTTGAGCTCCTTGAGCATTTTGTACTGGTGGGGCAAGACGCGCTTGACGGCATCCTTGACGGCTACGTAGGCGCCGCGGTTCATGGCGTCGGGGATGAGTTGCTCGAGCTGTTCCTTGACGAATTCGACGTCCTGGCGGAGCATGGATTTGAGGGAGGGGATGTCGTGCCAGTCGCCCTCGATGGCGACGCCTTTTTCCACCTTGCCGTCTTCCTGTTCGACGGGGTCGAGCTCGATGAGGCGGTCGGCGGCTTGTTGTTCTTCCACCCGGCCGGCGGGCAGGCTCCAGGGCTCGTCATCCTTGTCGGGCTTGACGAGGAAGACTTCGAGACCCTTTTCGGCGAAGCGGTAGATGATGAGACTGGCCTTTTCGATGAGTGCCATGGCTGGCTGTTTGAATGGGTTGCTCCTTTAACGGCTGCGCCTACGGAATGTTCGCTCCCCGGGACAGGGGGGCCGTGCTGCAGCATTGCAAAGAAACGAAGAATGCCCCGCACGAAAAACAACAGCCCGAAATTCTAACCGACACCCAAACACACACCTCCAACCCCAAATGCCTGATTCAAAGGCAGTGGCAAAGAATTTCAACCCGATCTCCACCTCCCTTTGCCGGGGCGGAACCTCCAGCCATCCCGGGCAAATTTTCTGCCACCCTGCAAAAGCTCAGGCGGCTTCTTCCAGCACGGGATGCAATTCGCCTTCCGATTTGGCGATGAGGGTGGAAACGGTGGCATCCCCCGTGACATTGACCACCGTGCGGCACATGTCCAGGATGC
Source organism: uncultured Saprospiraceae bacterium (assembly GCA_964496055.1). Lineage (GTDB taxonomy): Bacteria > Bacteroidota > Bacteroidia > Chitinophagales > Saprospiraceae > CAZBYX01. The sequence goes on along the minus strand of CAZBYX010000150.1, from coordinate 1,562 downwards.
GGTCCACCGGGAAGATGATGGCGATCCACGCGGGGTTGAGCCCCACCGATTGCAGCACCACCACCATCATGACGAGGCCCGCACTGGGCACGGCCGCCGAGCCGATGGAGGCCAGCGTGGCCGTCAGGACGATGGTCAGTTGCTGGGCTATCGTCAGGTCCACCATGTGCATCTGGGCCAAAAAGACCACGGCGATAGCCTGGTACAGGCTAGTGCCGTCCATGTTGACGGTGGCGCCGATGGGCAGCACGAAGTTGGTCACATTGGGCGACACGCCGATGTTGTCGCGCACGCATTCCATGGTCACCGGGAGGGTGGCGGCGCTGCTGCTGGTGCTGAACGCCAGAAACTGCGCCGGGCTGAACTTGCGGAAAAAAGCCCCGTAAGAAAGCTCCTTGACGAAGGTGGTGATGATGAGCGGATAGAAAACGAAAATCATGAAAAACAAGCCCGCCACCACCGCCACCGAGTAGCTGGCCAGTCCCTTGAAAATTTCGAAGACCTGTTGGGGGGTGTCCGCCATCTCGGCGATGACCCCCGCCATGAGGGCGAAAACGAAGAACGGCGCCGCCTCCATGACCACCTCCACCATCTTGAGAAAGACTTCGTTCACCCCGTTGACGATGTCGATGACGGGCTGCACCTGCTCGTTGGGCAACAACAGCAGCATGATGCCGAAGAAGATGGCGAAGAAGATGACCTGCAGCATGAGGCTGCTGTCACCCAGGGCTTGGAAGACGTTCTCGGGCACCATTTCGACCAGGAAGGTCAGGGGGCTTTCCTCTTTGAGCTTGGTGGCGGCTTCGAGCTTTTCCTTGACGGACTGGTCTTCCGCCAGGTGGGCTTCATCCACGGCGCTTTGGGCCAATTCCGCATAGCGGGGGTCTTCCAGCAGGTGCTTGCCGTCGAGGATTTCGACGCCTTCGGTTTGTTGCACCCACACCTCGTAGGCGATGCGGTTCTTGATGCGCTGCTCCTCGGAGATGAATTCACCGGGCTTGAAGAGGTTGACGATGAGCAGCCCCACCGTGACGGCGGCCACCGTCGTAACCAGGTAGGCCGCCAGGGTCTTGGCTCCCATGCGCCCCAGCCGGGCGGGGTCGGGCAGGCTGGACACCCCGCTGATGATGGAGAACAACACAAGCGGAACGGCGATGAACTTGAGCAGGCGGATGAAAATGTCCCCCCAGGGGTCTATCCAGTCCAGGGTGAAGCGGTTCCAGCCCATGTAGCTGGAGAGGAAGGAATAGATGATGCCGAGCACCAGCCCGATGATGATTCGCCAGTGAAGGGGCATTTTTTTCTTTTTCTCCATGGTTCGTCGTTTTGGCAGTGGATGCAAGCTCATTCGGGTTGGGGGGTGCTGCGTTGCAGCAGGGCGGATTTTCGGCGAAAGCCGTTGAGGAACTCGCGGGCGCTGAGGCGGCGCTTGCCGGCGGGTTGCAGCTCGAGCACCTGGACGTAGCCGTCGGCCGTGGCAATCAGCAACTCCTCAGGAGGGTGGCACAGCAGGGTGCCGGGGGGGTGGTCGGGGGTTTGGGGGCGTTTCCGGGTGCGCAGGA
>CAZBYX010000149.1:0-9108 GCA_964496055.1 uncultured Saprospiraceae bacterium | reverse complement strand
GCGATGGTGGGAGCGTTGTTTCCGGTTTGGGTGACGACGGGGCAGGTGCTGCTGTTGCCGACGGTGACGTTGGCGGCGATTTCCGCCAGGCTGGCGGCGTGGAAGTGGTCGTCGCTGAGGTTCTGGACGTTCTGGTTGCCGCAGATGCCCGCGTAGCCCATGATGGTGTTGCCGCTGCCGGGCTCGAAGGCGGTGCTGTTGTTGCGGTTGCCGTTGCAGGAGCCCGCCGAGCCGTTGAAGGTGTGGTTGGCGCCGTACTGATGCCCCATCTCGTGGCAGACGTAATCCACGTAGAAGGGGTCCCCGATGGGGTTGGGCAGCCCGGTCACGCCCCGCGCCTTGCTGCCGTTGACGCAAGGCACGCGCAAGGAGGCAATCCCCCCCCCACCCGTGCTGAACACGTGCCCGATGTCGTAATTCGCCGGGCCGATGATGTTGTCACAGGTGGTCTGGTTCTGGCCGAGCATGGTGCCGCCGGAGTTGTTGCTGTAGGGGTCGGTGTTGGGGTTGAGGAAGATGATCTGGTCGGTGTTGTTGACCAACACCATCGTAATCATGAGGTCGCGCTCGTAGATGCCGTTGACGCGGGTCATGGCGGTGACGTATTCGTTCATGACCGAAGCCACCGTTCCGCCGTGGAAGTTGGCGTACTCCCCGGTGCAGGCCAGGGCCAGGCGGTAGGTGCGCAACTGGCAGTCGCCCGCCACCTCGGGGTTGCCCGGGTATTGCTGCGGAGGGGAGTCCAGGTTGTCGTCCACCAGGCAGCGCCAGCCCGTATCGGCGCGCGTGTAGTCCTTCTTGAAGTACACGATGTAGTGGCGGATGTCGCCTTCGGCGTAGGGGTCGATGAAGACGGGGCTGTGGTTGGGGCTGAGAATCATGGCGTGGAAACCCTCCCCCGTGACGTCGCAGCGCAGGTAGGCGTGCGGGTCGTCCACCCCCACCCCCGCAAAGGACTTCAGGTGTGGGAACTTCTTCGCCAGCCCTGCTTCCATGATGGGGGCTTCCGCCACCCGGAAACGCTGCAGGCGCCCGTCGGGCAGGGGCAAGAGCAGTTCCAGCGCCCCGGTGCGCGCCGCCTCCGTGAATCGTTCGGGGGCTTGCCAGAGGTAGTCCTTCAGCCCCTCGAAGTCCAGGGAATAGGTTCGGTACCGCTGGGGCACGATCGGACGTTTGGCGTCCGCCAGCTCGGGAATCGCCTCTTCCTGAAAAGGCTTCCAGAAAATCCGCTGAGCGCTGAGGGGGGCGAGGCCGAAGACGGCCCCCAAATTCAACACGAGAAAAAGGGTAAACGAACGCATCATGATGAAAGGGAAAGTTTGATTTGTAGAATGCTCGGAATTCGGAATTCAAGGGGGCAGGTATACCTGAATGACCCCTTGGGGGGGTGACTGCCAGGAGCAGCTATCCGGTCAGGCAGGATGTCCAGATGGAGGAATCCGGTTGTTTTCATGGGTGCTGGGGTCCGGTTTCAACCAACCTGTCGGTACTCTATTCTCGACCTGAAAAGCTTGAATTTTCTCGGAAACTATTCTTGGTTGAGGAATGGAGCCTCGAGTCCACTACAAAAAGGGTTGTGGGCCTGAAGTTTGAAGTTTATTTATTTGGTTATCAATGATTTATTCAAATCCTCGATTCCTCAAATCTTCGGTTCCTCGGCGGAATTGGACTTTTTGCAGCAGACTCAGCCTTCAAAGTAAGTCATCTTGCCTGAAAATGGGAGGCGTGTGGGCAAAAACTTTGGCAATCGAACCGACGGGGGAGGGGAACGGCGGGGGCGGGTTTGGAAGAGTGGCGGGGAATGGCTAATTACGCGCAATTTTAACGGCGCTCCTCATGAAGTTTCACAACTGCAAGATTGCCATCACCGGAGACCTCGGCAGCGGCAAAAGCACCGTCGCTCAAATCCTGAGCGGGAAGTTGGGGTTCGAAATCGTCAGCACCGGACGCATCCAGCGCCAGATGGCCGAACGGATGGGCCTGAGTACCCTCGAACTGAACCAATTGGCGGAAAAAGACCCCTCCATCGACGAACAGATCGACTCCATCTTCAAATCCCTCAACGAAGACCCGAACAATTACATCATCGACAGCCGGCTGGCCTGGCATTTCGTGCCCTCCTCCTTCAAGGTCTATCTCACCGTCGACCCCCGAACCGCCGCCCGTCGCATCCTCTCCGACCCCGGCCGCAAAAGCGAAGGCTACCACAGCGACGAGGAAGCCCTCGCCCTGCTCCAGGCTCGCAAAAACAGCGAAAACGAACGCTTCAAAGCCATCTACGGCGTGGACTGCGCCGACCTGAACAACTACGACCTGGTCATCGACACCACCGACAAATCCCCCCAACAAGTCGCCGAAATCATCATCCAGGAACTGCTGAAGCGCTGCTGAAGGCGCCCGCCCAAACGAACTGTGCTTGCGAAAGGAGTTCGCAAGTATGGCTTGAGGTGGCCAAAAAAAAACCGGCGCCGTGGGGCGCCGGTCGTGCCGTTTCGTTTGGCAAGGACTTGTTTAAAGGCAGTACTCGTTGGCTTCGATCAAAGCCCGGGCGATGGTGCGCCGGCACTGTTTGACGTTGGCCGGCGGGTATTTCGTGAAGCGTTTGAGGCCCATGAGGAGGGTTTTGAGCAGGTCGCCTTCGGCGAAGGAAACCAGCGCGTCGGTGCCCCATTTGGTGATGCGGTGGTTGGCGTCGGTGAAGTAGGTGCGCAGGATGGCGTCGTACACTTCCTGGGGGGCGGGTTTGTCGTCGCGGCGGGCGAGTTTTTCCACGCGCATCAGGAGGCTTTCGGCGGTGAACAGCTCGATGAGCATATCGGCGACGTTCATGACGATTTCCTGCTCTTCGCGCAGGTTCAGCTGGCCGTCCATCTGCATCTTGGCTGCGGCGCCGGCGACCATGAGGATGGCTTTCTTGAAGTCCTTCAGGGCCTTCTTTTCCTGCCCGTAGGCTCCTTCGGGTTGTTCGAAGGCGGGCATGCTGGCCAGTTCCTTCTGCACGGCCCAGGCGGGCCCCGTCAGGTCGATCTTGCCTTTCATGGCGCGCTTGAGCAGCATGTTCACGATGAGCAGGCGGTTGATTTCGTTGGTGCCTTCGTAGATGCGCGAGATGCGGGCGTCGCGGTAGGCGCGGGCGGCGGGGTATTCCTCCGAAAAGCCGTACCCGCCGTGAATCTGCACCAGCTCGTCCACCACGTAGCTGGCCACTTCCGAACCATAAACCTTGATGATGGCACACTCGATGGCGTATTCCTCAGCGGATTGCAGCAGGGCGTCCTCGTAACGCACCCCACTCTGAAGCAAAGCTTCCTTCTTCTCCTGCATCATGTCGCTGAGGCGGTACACGGCCGATTCGAGGGCGAAGGTGCGGATGGTCTGCTCCGCCAGTTTGTACTGGATGGCGCCGAAGCTCGAGATGGGCACTTTGAACTGGATGCGCTCGTTGGCGTATTGCACGCCCGTCGTGATGGCTCGCTTCGAGCCCCCCATGGACATGACGCCCAGCTTGAAGCGCCCGATGTTCAGGATGTTGAAGGCGATGAGGTGCCCCTTGCCCACTTCCCCGAGCAAATTTTCCACCGGCACTTTCACGTTCTCGAAAAACACCGGGCAGGTGCTCGAGCCCTTGATGCCCAGCTTCTTCTCCTCTTCGCCGACGGTCAGACCCTCCGAGTCGCGCTCGACGATGAGCCCGCTGAAGTGCTCGCCGTTCACCTGCGCAAAGACGATGAACAGGTCGGCGAAGCCGGCGTTGGTGATGAACATCTTCTGCCCGTTGAGGATGTAGTGCTTGCCGTCCTCGCTGAGGTCGGCCCGGGTGCGGGCGCTGAGCGCGTCGGAGCCCGAACCGGGCTCGGTGAGGCAATAGGCGGCTTTCAGCTCTCCGCTCGCCAGGCGCGGCAGGTATTTCTTCTTTTGCGCTTCGGTGCCGAAATAGAGAATGGGCAGGGTGCCGATGCCGATGTGGGCGGCAAAAGTGGTGGTGAAGCCCCCCGGAACCTGACCCAACACCTCGTTGATGAGCGTGTTGGTGTTGGTGTCCATGGGCATGCCCCCGTATTCTTCGGGTATGTGGGAGCCGAGCAATCCCAGCTCGCCGGCTTTCTCCAACAGCTCCACCTGGTGCTCCAGTTTGGCGCCTTTCTCCCCGATTTCCTGAACGAAGTCGTTCACCATCTGGCGAACCATCTTCTGCTCCTCGTTCATCTCTTCGGGGATGAAAACGTGCTCGGGGTCGGCGTCTTTGATGAGGTATTCTCCTCCTTTTAAAACATCGGTCTGGACAAGTACATCGGACATGGCGTGCGTTCTTTTGAATGGATGAACAGGATGGATGAAGTATTACCAGCGAATTTTCGCTCAAAAATAAACTTCCTGCGGGAGAAAAGAAAGACCGCTTCCCGGCAATTCAGCGAATTTTCGCAAATTTTTCTTTACCCCTCCCAAAACCTTTTGCCAAATAACTTCCTTTTTTATGCATACCCCCGGCGAAAGGAATTTGTCTTTTGGCCGGAATCGGACGCCTGGTGCAGGAAATTCCTTCCCCGCTTGAAATTTTACGAAGATTGGAGGAAATTGCTTCACGACGCTTCGACCAACCTCCGGAAAAACACTTGCCATGAAAAAATCCCTTCCGTTTCTGCTCTTGACCCTGGGGCTCAATTTCGCCTTCACCTTCTTCCTCGTTCAACAATTCACCCGAAACCTGAAGGGGCCGGAACAGGAACCCTCCCCGGTTCGACAGGTGAATTTCGTGCCGGAAGAGCAGACGCCCCCTCCGCCGGCGACCGTCCATGTGGTGGAAATGCCCGACGATTTCGTCAACACCTCGGAGCTGGTGATGCCTACGGTGGTGAACATCAACACCAGCACCTGGGGGGGGAGGCGGTTTGCGGGGGGGTCGGGGGTATTGGTCAGCCCCGACGGCTATATCATCACCAACCGGCACGTCATCGAGGGGGGGAGTCAAATAGAAGTCACCCTCTTCGACAAGCGCACCTTCGGGGCGCGGCTCGTCGGTACCGACCCCTACACGGACCTGGCCCTGCTGAAAATCCAGGGGCACGGGTTGCCCTCCATCCGCTTCGGCGATTCGGATGAGGTGCGGGTCGGGGAGTGGGTGTTGGCGGTGGGCAACCCCTTCAACCTCGCTTCCACCGTGACGGCGGGCATCGTCAGCGCCAAGGGGCGCAACATCAACATCCTGCAGAGCACCTACAGCATCGAATCCTTCATCCAGACCGATGCCGCCGTGAACCCCGGCAATTCGGGGGGGGCGCTGGTGAACACCCGCGGCGAGCTGGTGGGCATCAACACCGCCATCATGAGCGAGTCCGGAGCTTATGAGGGCTATTCCTTCGCCATTCCCAGCAATCTGGTGCGCAAGGTGGTGGAAGACTTGCGCGAATTCGGCGTGGTGAAACGCGCCGTTCTGGGGGTCAGCATCATGGATGTGGACGACCACATCGCCGAAGAGCTGAAGCTGCCCTCGGTGGCCGGCGTGTACATTCGCCAGGTGAACGCCGGCAGCGGCGCTGAGGAGGCCGGCCTGCGGCCCCGCGACGTCATCGTGGGCGTCAACGGCAAGCGCACCAACTCCGTTGCCGAGCTGCAGGAATTCGTCGGGCGCTATCGCCCCGGCGACCGGGTCTATCTGGACATCATCCGCAACGGCCGCAAAATCCGCAAGTACGACGTTCGCCTCAAAGGCCTCAGCCAGAACACCACCTTCCGGAATTGATTGCCGAGGGAAATCCAGCCCCTCCAACGAAAGAAACCCCGGTGCGGAAACCCCCTCACCGGGGTTTTTCATTGGAGCTGGCGCAGGTACATCTGGATGGTGTTGCGCAGGCCGAAGTAGAGGGCGTCGCAGATGAGGGCATGCCCGATGGAGACTTCGAGCAGCCCTTCGACGTGCTCCTTGTAGTAGCGCAGGTTGTGCAGGTTGAGGTCGTGGCCGGCGTTGAGGCCGATGCCGATGTCGGCCGCCAGGCGGGCGCAGCGGACGTGGGGCTCGATGGCTTTGCGGGGGTCTTCGGCGAATCGGTGGGCATAGGGGCCGGTGTAGAGCTCGACGCGGTCGGCGCCGACCTTTTTGGCTCCTTCGAGCATTTTTTCATCGGCGTCGATGAAGATGGAGACCCGAATCCCTTTTTCTCGCAGGCGCTGCGTGACCTCGGAGAGGAAAGCGGCGTGTTTGTGGGTGTCCCAGCCGTGGTCGGAGGTGAGGGCGTCGGGGGCGTCGGGCACGAGGGTGCACTGGTGGGGCGGGTTGTGGAGCACGAGGTCGAGGAAGCGTTCGCTGGGGTTGCCCTCGATGTTGAATTCGGTTTGGACGACGGCCTTCAAAGCGGGGACGTCGGCGTAGCGGATGTGGCGCTCGTCGGGGCGGGGATGGACGGTGATGCCCTGCGCGCCGAAAGCCTCGCAATCGCAGGCGACCTGCACGAGGTTGGGCAGGTTGCCGCCCCGGCTGTTGCGCAGCAGGGCTACCTTGTTGACGTTGACGCTGAGTCGGGTCATGTGCGGAGCTTGGATGGGGCGCCCCTCGCCGGCGGATTGGGGCGCAAGCCCTACCTTTGGCGCGAAGTTAGAAAAAAGGCTATGCCGGACAACTTCCCCCATTCCCGGTCGGGCTCCGGGGCGCTTTCCCCGCCGCGGGTACTGCTTTTGCTGGCAGTGACCATGCTGTTTTTTTTCCTGTGGGGCAATTTCCTTTCTGCATTGGTGCTGAAGTTCAACGGCATCGAGCCGGAGCTATTGATGCAGGGCGAGGAGGAGCAGGTGCCGCGTACCTTGCTGCGTTGGGTGGTTTTGCTCAGCCACGGTTTCGGCTTTCTGGTGCCGGCGCTTTTCACCGCCTGGCTGTTGGCTCGCCGGGGGCTGCCGGCCTGGCTGCACCTGCATCGGCGCCCCGGCCTGACCCAGGCTTTGAGTGCGGTGGCCTTCGTCGTGGTGGTGTTCCCCATTGCCCAGTGGGCCTTGTGGCTCAACCAGCAAGTGCCGCTGCCGGCCTGGGCCGATGCCCTGGAACAAAACACCACGGGCCTGCTGTCGGGGCTCTTGCGCATGGAATCCCCCGTCGAGTTGCTTTTCAACCTCCTCATCATCGCCGCCTTGCCGGCCCTGGGCGAGGAGTTCGTCTTTCGGGGCATCCTGCAGCTCCAACTCGAACGCTGGACGCGCCGCCCCCTCCTGGCTTTGTGGCTCACCGCCTTCCTGTTCAGCTTCTTCCATTTTCAGTTCGAGGGGTTTCTGGCCCGGCTCGTCCTGGGGGCGGCCCTGGGCTATCTCTTCCTGTGGACGCGCAACCTCTGGTTGCCCGTTCTGGCGCACTTCGCCAACAACGGTTTGCAGGTGCTGGCGGCTTATGCCCTGCAAGACCAACTCGAGACCTTCGACCCCCGGCAGGAAGTGGAAGTGTCTTATCCCCTCCTGGCCGTGTGCGTGGTGTTGGTCATTGCCCTGGGAAGACGGCTCTCGGAAAAGGCTGAGCTCCCCTCTCCCCCAGACCCCTGACCCAAACCACCCCCGTCTATGCCGCCACTGGAATTGGTTCTGCTGTTTTTCGTGGTCGCCCTGCTCTACGCTTCGGTGGGGTTTGGGGGTGGGAGCAGTTACCTGGCGCTGCTGGCGCTTTTCGGGGTGAGCTTTCTCAGCCTGCGCGCCACGGCTCTGTTGTGCAACATCGTGGTGGTGAGCGGGGGGGTGTGGTTGTTCCACCGCAGGGGCTACCTCCACTGGCGACGGGTGAGCCCCCTCGTCGTCGTGAGCGTGCCCCTGGCATTTCTGGGGGGGCTGCTGCCCATCCGCGAGCTGTGGTTCTTTTTGCTTTTGGGGGGCACGCTGCTGGTGGCGGCCTTGCTCATGTGGGTGCGTCCCGTTCCCGGGGGGACGGTTGGTCTGCGGACTTTCCCACCCTGGGTCAACCTGCTCATTGGGGGCGGCATCGGTTTCCTGTCGGGGGTGGTGGGCATCGGCGGGGGTATTTTCCTGGCGCCCGTGCTGACCCTGACGCGTTGGGGCAGCCCGAAGGCCATCGCGGCTACGGCCAGCCTTTTCATCCTGCTGAACAGCCTGGCGGGCCTGGCGGGCCAGTTGCAGCACCCCGAGCTTCGGCTGGAGGCGCCTTTCCTGCTGCCCCTGCTGGGAGCGGTCTTCCTGGGCGGGCAGGTGGGCAGCCGCCTCGGCGCCGGGCCTCTGAGCCATCAGGCGCTGAAGCGCGCCACGGCCCTGCTCATCGCCTTCGTGGCCCTGCGCATCCTGTGGAAATATTTACCTTCGGCGCTATGAAAATCCGCATCCTCGCTTTCGGCATCGCGCGGGACATTCTCGGAGCCCGGACCCTCGATTGGGAAGCCCCCGAAGGAGCCACCCTTGCGCGCCTGAAACAGGAACTGATGGAGGCTTATCCCGACCTCCGGGGGCTGGCCGCCCTGCAACTGGCCGTCAACAGCTCTTACCAATCCGACCAATTCCAGCTTTCCGAACAGGACGAGGTGGCCATCATCCCCCCCGTGAGCGGAGGGTGAGGGTCCCCGCTCCTCCGGGCGTGGAGGGGCTCGCGTGATTCGGGCACCCGGAACGCGAGGGAAGAGGAGCGCTCTTCTCCCGCATGCCGCCCCGAACCCGCCCCGCCCTGCCCGGAACCCCAACCCTTCGAATCTTCCTCCATGAAGCGATATCCGCGAACGGCCGTCAGCCTGCTTTTCGGCATCAACGGGCTGCAATTTGCTTCCTGGGCTTCCCGCCTGCCGGACCTGCAAGCCCGCTACGGTTTGGACCACGGGGGTTTGGGTTTGACCCTCCTGCTGCTTTCCCTGGGAGCCCTGCTGGCCATGCCTTTCACCGGGTGGGTCATCACCCGCTTCGGCAGTCGGCGCGTCACGGTGGTGGGGGGCGTGTTGTTTTGCGTTTTCACGCCGGTGGTGGCTTTTGGCTCGGAGGTGCCTCTTTTGCTGGGTTTGTTCTTTTTGTTGGGTTGTTCCACCGGCATGATGGATGTGGCGATGAACGCCCAGGCTGTGGAGGTGGAAAAGTGGAAGGGGCGCCCCATCATGGCGTCCTTTCATGCCGTGTTTTCGATGGGCATGATGGGCGGGGCGGGGG
>CAZBYX010000148.1:5919-9142 GCA_964496055.1 uncultured Saprospiraceae bacterium | reverse complement strand
GTGAAAATCAGTTGTTTTTGAATAAAAAATTATCAAATTGCAAATTTGAAATTATAAACTACTGCTCATGAACACTTGCACACCCAAATCCGATCCGAGAAGGCCGGCTCAGCTACTTTTGCCCTTGGCGGTGTTCCTGCTATCCGCTTTTTCCGCCTGTGTCCCGCATCATCGGCTGGTGAACTTCGAGAAGGAGACCAGCAAAGGCGACCTGCAAACCCAATTTTTGCAAGAGCCCCAGGAATTGCGCATTCAAAGCGACGACATCCTGGCCATTCGCGTTTATTCCCTCGAACCCGATGCCGCCAAACCCTTCAATATCAGCGTCAATGACGCCTTTCGCGAGGATGCTTCCGGCGGGGATGAGCTGGTGGCCGGCGCCGGCTATCTGGTGGACAACGAGGGCTACATCGAGTTTCCCGTTCTGGGGAAAGTGAAGGTGGCGGGTTTGACGCGCAAAGGCGTCAAGGACACCCTGAAAACCATGTTGTCCAATTACTTGGTTGACCCCGTCGTGGAAGTGCGCTTTCTCAACATGCACGTGAGCGTGCTGGGGGAAGTGAACGTCCCCGGGATATACACCTTCCCCGACGAGCAATTCACGGTGCTCGAAGCCATTTCCCTGGCCGGGGACTTGACCGACTACGCCGACCGGGAGCGCATCATGGTCATCCGGGAATCGAACGACATCCGGGAGTTTGGGCGCATCGATTTATCCACGGCGCGCTCATTCGAATCCCCTTATTTTTATTTGCTGCAAAACGATGTGGTGTACGTCCCTCCGTACAAGGGGAAGGGCGGCTCCATCGACAATACGGCCAGCCGCATCATCATGCTGAGCTCCCCCTTCATTTCGCTGGCCACGGCCATCCTGGTCATTGTGCTTAACTGACAGGGGGGGGGACCCAAACCTCCAAAACAATCTTTCTATCATGGACGCCTATACAAACAACGACAAGTTCAACTTTGAGGCCGTCTTCAAGAAGTGCCTGAGCAACTGGTACTGGTTTGCCTTGAGCCTGTTCATCGCCATTGCTACGGCCAACTTCATGTTGCGCTTCAAAAACACGATTTACCAGGTCAGCGGGACCATCCTCATCGAGGATGAGACCAACAAACCCGTGCCCGAGCAAGCGCTATTACCGGGAACGCCTCTGGTCAGCCGCAATACCCTGGAAAACGAGCTCCAGCTGCTCAAATCCCGCACCCTCATGGAGCGGGTGGTCGATTCGCTGGGTATCGACGTGACCTATCACGTGGAACGCAAGTTCAAGGTGGTGGAGTTGTACAAGCAAAGCCCCATCAAACTGACCTACGTGGACCGCATCCAGGATTTCTACGGCAAATCCCTACGCATCAAGCCCATAGACGATGCCCGCTTCGGCGTCATCCGCAACGAGGGGGATACCTTGCAGTACAATTACAACGTGCCCTTCCTTTACGATGGCATCACCTTTTCTTTCGACCGGGTTCGCGAAGTGCCGCTGACCAAGGAAAACATTCTGGTTCGCTTTTCCTACCCCCGTCACGTGGCCGCCTACTATTCCGACAAGCTGGCGGTGCGCAAGCGCAGTATGTCCAACATTCTGGACATCACGCTGCGCGATCCCGTACCCGAAAAGGCCATCGATATCGTCAACACCCTGGTGAAGGTGTACAACAAGATTTCCCTGGAGCAGAAAAAGATGGCGGCCAGCTCTTCGCTGGAATTCATCGAAAAGCGCCTGGAAACGGTGACCAACGAGCTGTTCCAGATCGAAAGTCAGGAAGAGAACTTCCGCATTTCCAACGTTCTGCCTTCCTCCACTTCCGCCAGTGCGGAGCGCTTCATGGATCGCATCAACAACACGGATGAGGCGCTGGTGGAGCTTCGCTTTCAGCGCAATAGCCTGACCAACCTGGAAAGTTTTCTGCGCCAGCCTGCCAACCGCTACGAGTCCATCTCCATCAGCCCCAGCGTGGCCGGGGAAGCCCTCAGCAGTTTGATTGCCAGCTACAACGACTTGCTCATTCAGCGCGAGCGCTTGCTGCTGTCTTCGACGGCTTCCCACCCGCAGGTGCAAAACCTGGAAAAACGGCTCGAGAGCCTCAAGTCCGACATTTTGAACGGCATTCAGGTGGCCAAGGTGGAGTTGGAGGAGCGGCAGAAAGAAATTTTGGCCGATGTGGCGCCCATCAAGGAGCAGGTGCAGCAGATTCCGCGCAGCGAGCGCATCCTGGACCAAATCGACCGGCGGGGGCAGGTGAAGGAGGAAGTGTACCTGTACTTGCAGAAGCTTTGGGAGGAGAAAGCCATCGAATTGGCCACCCAGGTGGAGAGCGCCCGGGTACTGGATGCACCCATCAATTCCGGCCCCGTGGCCCCCAGTGCCCTGCATTTCTATCTGGTGGCTTTCGTGTTGGGGTTGGGCATCCCTACCGGCGTGGTGGCCGTTCGCGAGCGCCTCAACGACACCGTTCAGGACAAAGCCGACATCCGGTCGATTACCGACATGCCCATCCTGGGTGAGGTGGCTTACCACCGTTCCAGTCGGAACAAGGTGGTGATGAAGAACAACAAATCGATCTTGGCGGAGATGTTCCGTCTGGTGCGCACCAACCTGCAGTTTTTCTCTGCCAACGTGCGGGATAAGGAGACCCTCATGGTCACCTCCTACCTCAGTGGGGAAGGGAAAACCTTCGTGACCGCCAACCTGGGAGCCAGTCTGGCTCTGGCGGGCAAGAAGGTCGTGCTGTTGGAATTCGACTTGCGCAAGCCCAAACTCAGCAAATTCCTCAGCGGCAACTTTTCCAAGAAGGGCATCACCAATTACGTGGTGGGCGAAGCTGAAATCGAAGACATCATCCAGCCGGTGGAGGGCTTCGATTCCCTCTATGTCATCGGTTGTGGCCCCATTCCACCGAACCCCGCCGAGCTCATCATCAACGAGCGGATCGATGCCCTGATGGAGCACCTGAAACGCCATTACGATTGCATCATCCTGGACACCCCGCCCGCCGGGCTTTTGACCGACGGCCTGTTGCTTTCCAAATTCGTCACTTCCACCATCTGTGTCGTCTTCAGCGGAAAGACCAAACGCGAGGACCTCAAGCAGCTGGACGACCTGTATCGGGAGCAAAAGCTTCCGCATCCGGCGCTGGTGCTCAATGGTGTCAAACTGCCCAAGCGCTACGGCTACTACTATTGATGCCGAGATGCGCCCAATTGGGCGGGAGGTTGAAG
>CAZBYX010000148.1:0-5819 GCA_964496055.1 uncultured Saprospiraceae bacterium | reverse complement strand
CCTACCTTCACAAGACGGTTTTCAATTGCTGACTGCTCCAAAAGAACACCTATGAACCCGGCTTACTGGGATACCATCATTACGCCTAAGAAGCCCGCATTCGAGATCAATTTCCGGGAGGTCTGGCGCTATCGCGACCTGTTGCTGTTGTTCGTCAAGCGGGATTTCGCCCAGGTTTACAAGCAGACCATCCTCGGGCCCCTCTGGTTCCTGATTCAGCCCCTGTTTACCACCCTCATCTTCACCGTCATTTTCGGCAATCTGGCGGGCATTTCCACCGACGGCATCCCGCCCATGCTCTTTTACCTGGCGGGGATTACCAACTGGAACTACTTTGCCGAATGTCTGAACAAGACCTCCACTACCTTCCGGGACAACCAGCAGATTTTCGGCAAGGTCTATTTCGCCCGCCTGGTCATGCCCCTGTCGATTGTGTTGTTCAACCTCATCAAGTACGGCATTCAGTTCGGGCTCTTTTTGCTCATTTACCTGTACTTTGCCTTGAAGGGGGCGCCCGTCCAGCCCAACGAATACATTCTTCTGTTTCCCTTGCTGGTGTTCATGTTGGCGGGTTTGGGTTTGGGTTTTGGGCTCATCATCACCTCGATGACGACCAAGTACCGCGACCTGATGTTTCTGGTTCAGTTCGGTGTCCAGCTGTTCATGTATGCCACGCCTGTCATTTACCCCTTGTCGGAGGTGCCGGAACAGTATCAGGTGCTGGCTGCCCTGAACCCCCTGACCTCCATCATGGAGACCTTCAAATATGGTTTTCTGGGTGAAGGCACCTTTTCCTGGGCTTATCTCGGCTACAGCTTCGTGTTCATGTGGGTGGTGTTGTTGTTCGGCATCGCCGTTTTCAACAAGACCGAAAAAACCTTCATGGACACCGTTTGAGCGCCTGAATGGCGGCCCCGGAATGCGACTCACGAGCCCTAAACCCAATTGAGAAAGTTACCCCTGAAATAAACCTGCAGCCAATGAGTGAATTAGTCATTCAGGTCGAAAACTTGAGCAAACAGTATCGGTTGGGCGAGTTTGGTTCGGGCACCTTGTACGAAGACCTCAACCGCTGGTGGCACAAAATCCGTGGCAAGGAAGACCCCTACCTCATCATCGGAGACATCAACGACCGAACCGTTCGGGGGGATTCCAATTACGTGTGGGCCCTGCGCGACATCAACTTCGAGGTGCGCAAGGGGCAGGTGCTGGGCATCATCGGGAAGAATGGAGCGGGCAAAAGCACCCTGCTGAAATTGCTTTCCAAAGTGACATCGCCCACCACAGGGGTCATTCGCATCAAGGGGCGGGTGGCCTCTTTGCTTGAGGTGGGGACGGGTTTCCACCCCGAGCTCACGGGCCGGGAGAACATCTACCTGAACGGCACCATCCTGGGCATGACGCGCAAGGAGGTAGCCGCCAAGCTGGAGCAAATCGCCGAATTTGCCGGCGTCACCCGCTACCTCGACACCCCCACCAAGCGCTTCTCCTCCGGCATGATGGTGCGGCTGGGCTTTTCGGTGGCGGCCCATCTGGAGCCCGAAATCCTCATCGTGGACGAGGTGTTGGCCGTGGGGGATGTGGAGTTCCAGAAAAAGTGCATCGGCAAGATGGGCGAGGTGAGCCGAACCGGGCGCACCATCCTCTTCGTCAGCCACAACATGGGCTCGGTGCGCAACCTCTGCGATTCGGGCATCCTGCTCGACAAGGGGCAGATGGTGTTCAGCGGCTCGGCCAACGAAACCGTGGACCGCTACCTCAGCCTCGGCTCTACGGAAGAGGAGGGGGGCAACCGGGTGGTCTTTCCCGAAAAAGACCATTTCGCCCAGTTGCTGGAGGTGGCCGTGGAAAACGGAGCGGGGCAGAGCCTGAACACCTACTACTACGAAGACGAAATTTTCCTGCGCATCAAATACCTCGTTCGGGAGAGCCGCCGCAACCTCTGGGTGCGCGTCATGGTGTCGCGCAACGGCGAGCCCCTGTTCACTTCCTACGACATCGACCGACCGGTCATCCCGGAAATGCGCCGGGCCGGCGAATACGTGGCGCTGGTCAAAATGCCCGAGTACCTCAAGGCCGGTGTGTACACCATCACCGTTTCGTTGGTGGAGGTGGGGCGCTACTTCGATGAAAAGATTGACGTGCTGAAGTTCGTCCTCGACGACACCAAGTCCGATACGGCCGACAAGGGCTACCGACTGGACAAGCCCGGTGTGCTCAAAGCCGAGCTCGATTGGCGTTACGTGGAGCACCCCGTGTTGGTGGGTGAGTCCGCATCCTGAATTCCCCATTCCAAACCGCCCAGTTGAATGATCAACGTCACCAAGCCCTTTCTGCCGCCCAAGGAGGAATACCTCCACTACCTGGACGAAATCTGGAGCCGCTGCTGGCTGACCAACAACGGACCGCTGGTCAACGAGCTGGAGTTGCGCCTGAAGGATTTCTTCGACCTGCCCCACCTGTTGTTCCTCTCCAACGGCACCATCGCCCTGCAAATCGCCATCAAAGCCCTGGATTTGAGGGGGGAGGTCATCACCACCCCTTTTTCCTACGTGGCGACGACCAGCTCGCTGGTTTGGGAAAATTGCAAGCCCGTCTTCGTGGACATCGACCCCCAAACCCTCAACATCGACCCCGACCTCATCGAGCCGGCCATCACCAAGAAGACGAGTGCCATCCTGGCTACCCACGTTTTCGGTATCCCCTGTGACATCGACCGCATCGAAGCCATTGCCCGCAAGCACAACCTCAAGGTCATTTACGATGCCGCCCATTGCTTCGGCTCCAAATTCCGGGGCAAATCCGTGCTTGCTTACGGGGACGTGAGCACCATCAGCTTTCACGCAACGAAGCTGTTTCACACCATCGAAGGGGGGGCAGTGGTTTCCCAGTCGCCCGAGCTCATCAACCGCATGGCCAAGATGCGCAACTTCGGCCACGACGGGCCGGGGCGTTTCTTCGGGGTGGGCATCAACGGCAAGAACTCCGAATGCCACGCCGCAATGGGTTTGGCCAACCTCAAGTTCGTGGACGAAATCCTCGAGCGGCGCCATTGGCAGTATCGGCACTACTACGAGCGCATCCACAAAACCCTGGAGGTGGACCTGCCCCGCCCCCACGACCCCGAGCTGGTGGAATGGAACCACGCCTACTTCCCCATCATCTTCCGAACGGAGGAGGCCCTGTTGAAAGCCGTGGACCAGCTCCAGCAGCACTACATCTACCCCCGCCGCTACTTTTATCCTTCCCTGAACGAATTGGAGTACGTCAATCACGACCCCTGCCCCATATCGGAGGACATCAGCCGGCGCATTCTGTGCCTGCCGCTGTTCCACGACCTGTCCGTTTCGGCCATGGACCTCATCTGCAGGGTCTTGCACCGCGCCCAGAACTACTGAACCCCATGCAACCCAAAGTCAGTCTCCTGCTCACCGCCTACAACTTCGAAGCCTACATCGAGGCGGCGGTCCGCAGCCTGCTCGAGCAGGACTTCGACGAGCCCTTCGAGGTGGTGGTCGTGGACGATTGCTCGCCCGACCGCACCGCCGAGGTGGTGGCTGCCATTCGGGATCCCCGCCTGCGCCTGATTCGCAACGAAGTGAACCTGGGCGCCACCGAATCCGCCAATCGGGCCTTCCAATTTGCGCGCGGCAAGTACATCGCCCGCCTCGACGGCGACGACCGCTGGCTGCCCCACTTCCTGAAGGAAACCGTCCGAGCCCTGGACGAAAACCCTGAGGTCGGCCTGGTGTACGGTGACATCCACACCCTGGACGCGCAAGACCGCGTGGACGAGACCAGCAGCATCCAACGCCCCGACCTGCCGCCCAAAGGCTTCGAATTCAAAGCCCTGCTCGAACGCTACTACATCTGCGCCCCCACCATCCTGGCCCGGCGCGAAGCCTGGAACGACGGCCTGCCCTTCCCCGAGCGCTTCAAAACGGGCCTCGGCGACTGGTTCGTCACCCTCAAAATCGCCCGGAAGTGGCCCTTCCTCTACATCCCCAAACCCCTGGCCCTGTACCGCGTCCATTCGGGGGGCATGCATCACCACTTCATCAAGGACGGCACCGGGGAGCGCAACATGCAGGCCATCCTCCGCTATTTTCTTTACGAGACCGACGGGCAGGAGCTGAGCGCCGCCGAAAAGCACCGCCTCTTCGCCCTGCATTACCGCACCTTCGGCAACGGCTACATGGCCATGCACATGGACCGCGACGCCCGCCGCTGCTACTGGAAGGCCCTGCGCAACCATCCGGCCTATCTTTTCGATACGGGCTTCCTCTTCCCCTTTTTCGGAAGCCTCATCGGTCAGCAATCCTACAATGCCCTGAAATCCTTGATAAAAAACGGGAAACGGACGGCAAGGCCCCTGGCCCAGCAATGAATCTGCCCTGTCGGAGGGCTGCTGCCGGGCTGTTCGTTTCGTAAAAAATCGTAATCCTATGCAAACTGAAACTACCTTGAAGTTCATGGCGCAGGTGCGCCACCAGGACGAGCCGGATTACATCCAGCGCTTCCAGCGGGTGCTGAACACCACCAAGGTCGTTCATTACGTCGGGGTGCCGCAAAACATCGATTATCGGGAGTTCTACCAGAAGCTCGCCTACGGTGCCGGCAGTTACATCAAACTGAACGAGGACTATCGCACCGGCGACAAACCCGAAGACCTCGACGAATGGCTCGACATTCGCTTCGACGAGCAAAAGCGCACCGAGACCTTCCGCCACAGCGACACCCGGCAGCCCATCCACACCGACGGGGCCTACACCAGCTACCACTTCGACGTCAGCTTCTTCTATTGCCTGGCCTACGCCCCCATCGGCGGAGCCACCACTTTCATCGACGGGGTCCAGGTCGTGGATATCCTCGACAAGTACGAAAAGCCGCTGCTGAAGGAGCTGGAGCAGGTGGAAGTCATCTTCGACAAAGGCACCAGCCAGCGCAACGTCAGCCCCATCGTCCGCTACGATGAGAAGGGCCCGCTCCTGTGTTGGAACTACTACCGCATCTCGGAGAAGAACAGTGCCGAGGTGAAAGACCTTTGCGAGCGCTTCCACTGGTTTTTGGAAAACAAAATCGTGGGCGGCGGCCTGATGACCCCCGTCTATCTGAAGACCGGAGAGGCCGTGTTCTTCCACGACGAGCGCGTGCTGCACGGCCGCAATGCCTTCTACGGCTATCGCCACCTGATGAAAGGGGGCATCAACCTCAAGCCCATCGCCGAGAATGCCCTCTGAACCCCGCACGTTGCCGACGGACTTCCTCACCGCCCACCTTCCCATTTCGGGGGGGGCGGTGCGGCGTTTGGGTGTGGGCACCTGGCAAATCGGCGGGGTCACCACCTGGGGCGGGCGCCCCACGGGATGGGGCCCCACCGACCCCGACGAAGCGCTGCAGGCCCTGCGCTATGCCCTCGAGCGCGGCTTCAACTTCTTCGACACCGCCGATGCCTACGGCCGCGGCCGCTCCGAAGAATTGCTGGGCCGGGCCATCCGGGAAAGCGGCGTGGAGCAGGTCGTGGTCTGCACCAAGTTCGGCTCGCGCGAAGACGACCGGGGGCGCTTCTTCCTCGACTTCAGCCCCGCCTGGCTCCAAAGCGCCGTCGAGAGCAGCCTGCGCCGCCTCGGCCGCGAGCGCCTCGACATTCTCCTGCTCCACAGCCCCCCCGACGACTTCGACTGGGAAAACTACGACCCCACCCCCTTCGAGCAACTGCGCCAAGCCGGAAAAATCGGCGCCTACGGCGTCAGCGTGAAAACCCTTCGGGGGGCCGAGCGGGTGCTCGAGGCGGGGTTCGGGCAGGTCATCGAGGCCAT
>CAZBYX010000147.1:0-9179 GCA_964496055.1 uncultured Saprospiraceae bacterium | reverse complement strand
GGTTTCAGGGTTTCAGGGTTTCAAGGGGGTACGATGGGGGTACGATGGGTGCGCAATGGGTTGTTTGGGGTAGGGTTTGGGGGCTGCCCTCGGTGGAACGCTGCGCCTTCTCCGGGGTTCTCGGTGTACCCAATCTCCCCCAAACTCAAACCCGCACATCGGTTCCCCGAATCCTCAAATCCTCGAAGGGCGGGCCTCGGCGGGCGGGCGCCTCAATGCAGGGCATACATTTTCAGCTGATAGACCTTCGCCTTGCCGAAGTCTTTGAACAGAGCGACGAACATGACGTCGCGGTCGTCTTCGGGCAGGGGCTGGAAGGCCGTGGTGCCGGTGATGCGGTTGAGCATTTTGGGGATGGAGTTCCGATTGCCCACCACCATGATGCGCTTGCCCATGTAGCTGGTCAGCAGGGTTTTCAGCAGCAGGTCGAGGTCGTTTTCGAAGTAGTTGAGCAGCTCGCACTCGTTGGCGCGGCTGGAGTAGAAGCCCGTCTGCATGCTGGTGTTGTTGTACCAGTAGATGGCGGTCAGTTCCGCCCCGCCCATGATGTTGGCCAGGCGGGCGGCCTGGGCGCGCCCCCGATGGGTGAGGGAGGTTTTTTCGGCGTCGGGGTCTTCTTCCCCTTCCGGTACGAGGATGACCATGGTGGCATCTTCCCAGCCTTCCGGTCGCAAGGGGATGCGCCGATGGTTGACGAGTTGCAATTCCTCGGGGTGGAAGAAGAGGATTTCCTGCCCCTCGCCCTCGATTTTGGTGAAATCCACGCCGGCGTCGGCGGGCGACGTTTTTTCGGGGCTCTGGCTGGCGGGTTCGGGGGCGGGCGATTCGGCACCGCCCTCGTCACCGGCATTGCAGGCGACCAGAATCACGGACACGAAAAAGACAATGAAAAGGCGCATGACCAGATAGCTGTTTGGTTTCGAAAGATTTCTTTGCCCGAGGCCCGGGGCGTGCCCTCACGCCCCTCCCCTCCAACCGCCTGCCCTCAAAGGGAGGGCTTGGCGGGCGTTTTCGCCGATTCCTCGAAGGGCAGTGCCTCGCGCCCGGTTTCCAGTTCGGTACGCAGCAAGTCATCGAGGGTTTCCCGGCGGCGGATGAGGTAGTCCTTGCCGGCGTGAACCAACACTTCGGCGGGGCGGGGCCGCGAGTTGTAGTTGGACGCCATGCTGAAGCAATAGGCGCCGGCATTGAGGAAGGCCAGCACGTCGCCTTCCTGGATTTCCGGGATTTTCCGATTGGCTGCAAAGGTATCGGTTTCGCAAATGTATCCCACCACGGTGTAGAAGCGCGGGCGGCCGTCGGGGCGGCTGAGGTTGAGAATCTGGTGGTGAGCCTTGTAAAACATGGGGCGGATGAAGTGATTGAGCCCCGAATCCACCCCTGCGAAGATGGTGGAGGGGGTGGGTTTGACGACGTTGACCCGCACCAGAAAGACGCCGCACTGGCTGACGAGGAATTTGCCCGGCTCGAAGATGAGGGTCAGCCGGCGGCCGTACTCTTCGCAGAAGGCGCGGAAACGGCGGCTGATTTTGGCGCCGAAGTCCTCCATGTCGGTGGCGATGTCGTTCTCGCGGTAGGGCACCTTGAAGCCGCTGCCGAAGTCGATGTAGCGCAGGTCGGGGAAGTGGCGGGCGACGTTGAGCAGGATTTCGGCGGCGTTGAGGAAGAGCTCGGCATCCAGGATGTCGGAGCCGGTGTGCATGTGCAGGCCCTCCACGCGGATGCCGGAGGCTTCCACCACCTTCAGCAGGTGCGGGAGCTGGTGGATGGAGATGCCGAACTTCGAATCGATGTGCCCCACGGAAATCTGGTCGTTGCCGCCGGCCAGGATGTGGGGGTTGATGCGCAGGCAGACGGGCACCTCGGGGTGGTGGTGGCCGAACTGCTCCAGGATGGAGATGTTGTCGATGTTCAAATGCACGCCCAGTTCGAGGGCTTGCTCGATTTCTTCCAGGGACACGCAGTTGGGGGTGAAGATGATGTCTTTCGGCTGGAAGCCCGCCCGCAGACCGATGTGCACCTCCTGGATGGAGACGGTGTCCAGCCCGGCGCCCAGGCTGCGCAGGAAACGCAGGATGCTCACGTTGGGCAGGGCTTTGCAGGCGTAGTGGATGCGCAGGGCGGGCACGTCGAAGGCTTGCACCATGCGCCGATATTGCCGCTCGATGACGGCGGCGTCGTACACGTAGAGGGGGCTGCCGTAGCGCTCCACCAGCTCGAGGGGGTCAATCCCACCGGACAGAAGGTAGCGGTCTGCAGTTCGTTGCATGCTGGGTGAATTGTCGGGGTGAGGGTCAGGGCTGAAGGGGTGGAGGCATCCAATCGGGTGGCTCCTGCGAAAAAAAAAGTTTGCAAAGATAGAACTTCCGGCAACAGCGGTCAATTCGACCGCTGGTTTCCTAGGGCTGCCGGGAAGGGAGGAAGCCTCTGAAGCCGCCATGCACCAAAAGCCGCCGGAAGGACATCTTGAAATTGATTTTCTTGAGCCCCGAAACAGGCAGCGCCCTGCGACTTCAGCCACCAATTCACCGCCTGCGTGACGGAAAAGGAACTCATAAAAGCCTGCCGGGAAGAGGACCCAGCCGCCCAAAAAGCGCTGTTCGAGCGCTACAGCCCGAAGATGTTCGCCCTGTGCAGGCGCTATGTGGGTTCGAGGGAAGAGGCGGAGGACGTGCTGGTGGAAGGCTTTTTCAAGGTGCTGACGCGGCTGGACCAGTACAGCGGCGAGGGCAGTTTCGAGGGGTGGATCCGGCGCATCCTCATCAACGAAGCCCTGATGCACCTGCGCCGCCGACAACCCCATCACGCCGAGGTGGAGCTGAGCAACCTCTCGGCGGGCAAGGAGCCCGAAATCGAGGCGGAACTGTCCTACCAGGAATTGCTCCAGCTTTTGGAACAGCTTCCGGAAGGCTATCGGACGGTGTTCAACCTCTACGTCATCGAGGGGTACAAGCACCGGGAAATTGCCGAGCTGCTGGGCATCAGCATCAATACCTCGAAGTCGCAGCTCATCCTGGCGAAGAAGCGCATGCGGGAGCTCATCGAAAAGCGCGGCAGCTGACGAGGCCCTGTCGGGGCTCGGAAGCAACGCAGCAAAAAATGGATTGCGCCATGAAAAAAGACTGGACCTCGCGGCTGCGGAATCAAAGCCGGGAGTGGGAGGAAGCCCCACCCCCCGGTGCCTGGCTGCGCCTGGAACGCCGCCTGCAGCGGCGGCAGCGGCGCCGGCGCGGGCATACCCTGCGCCCCCTGTTCATGGCGGCGGCTTTGCTCTTGCTGGCGGGGGTGCTCTTCCTCTTTGCCCACGCGCTGAACCTGCTGGAGGAAAGCGCCACCCCCCGAGCCGAAATGCTGGAGCCCCTGCCCCTGGAAGCAAGCGAAAGCCCCAAACCCATTTACCGGGAGGTCAGCACCATTCGGCGGGAAGTGTTCAGCAGAGGGGCGCAACCCTTACCCGAAGGGCAGCCCGGTCAAAAACTGCTCGTGGCGGGAACGGGCCGCACTGAAGTGTCGGGCTCCCTGGCCGCTGCGGGGTTCGACCCCCGAAAGTTGCAGCCCTTCAGCGGTAGCTGGCACACCCCCGACGGCCGAAGGGAGCGCTGGCTGCTCCAGGGGGACTCGCTCACCGTCCAGGTGGAAAACGCCTCCCAGCCCTTGCTGCAAATCCTCCCCGTCGGTGGCACCCTTCAACTGCGGCTCCCCCTCGACGGCCACACCCGCACCGCCTCCCTCCTTTCCTGGGAGGACCAACGCCTCCAGTTCGCCCTGCACGACGAACCCGCTCTGGTCTGGGAATTTCGACGCACGGGCCCCGACAAACTTTTGCTTCAGGTAAACGGGTGGCGCTTCACGGAAAACCCAAGCCGATGGAAAGATTGGCTGCGCCGGGATGGCGGCTTCGAAGTGGAAAACAACCGGGCGACCAAACTGCTGAGGCGATGAGCTCCCCTACCCCACCCCCAATTCCGGCTCCTTGAAGGGGTGGCGGGGCGTCCACTCCTCGACGGGTTCGAGGATTTCCATGGTCGCGGGCAAGATGAGTTTGTGGAAGGGTTTGACGGCGCGCACGAAAGAGGTGAGCTGCAAGGGCACGGCACCTACCGAACTCTTGATTTCCAGGGCGGTGCGCGCAAAAACCACCCGGCTGAAGCCCCCCTCGATGCCCAGCGCCACCAAATCGTAAAGCATGTTGAGATAGAGCTGGTGTTTGCGGTTCAGGGGGGCGTGGAAGCCGATGAAATGCGCCTCCAGGTCGCTGCGGTTGGCGATGGCGGTGAAGAAGCCGACGGGCTCGTCGTTCAGCAGGTAGGCAAAGAGGCGAAAGCGGGGCCCCAGCAGTTGCTTCAGCGCCAGCAGGTAGCCCTTGCTGATTTTGGTCATGCTGAATTCGGCGCTGTCGGCCACCTCCTGGTACAGGGCGAAGACCTTGTCCTGGCAGCGATGCAGCGTTTCGGCATCGAACTCGCGGCACTGGATGCCGTCGAGTTTTTTTCGGGCCCGGCGAAAGCGCACCCGGTACTTGGAGCTCAGGGCTGCGAGGTAATCGTCGAAGGAAGTCCAGTCCGGCCGGACGGGCAGCACCATATTGGGTTGGAAGGGGTAGGAGCGCCAACCGGCGGCATCGAGCGCCCGGCTGGCGGGCTCGGCGGCCGGGTCGAGGTCTTTGACCATCAGGCCGTCCACCTCCAGGTTCAGGGAAGATTCGAAAAAGGCCTTGGCGGCTTCGATGCCCTGCTGGATGAGTTCGGCTCGTTTGTGGGGGGGCACCTGGGGCAGGAAGTGGAACCCATGTTGGCCGGTGAGCAGGAAATTGCCCACCGCCAGAACGTTCATCTGGAAATGGCTGGAGAGCCATTTCTTGAGCTGCACCTTCAGCTCGGCGAAGTGGCCGTTCACACCGTTTTGCTCCAGGCGCAAACTTTTCTGCACGTCGAAGTGCGCCAGCTGCAACACCATGACGCCGACGGGCAGCTTGCCCTGAAACAGCACGGCGTACCCCTGGTGCAGGTTGTCGGGCAGGTGCGCTTCCAGGGCCTGCAGGTAGTCGCCTTGCAGGAACACGTCCTGGGGGTGCACTTTTGCCCAGATTTCAGCCACTTCTTCGAAGCGGGAGAAAACCCGGCAACTCAGCTCCGGAGCGAAAAGCCGCCAACGCCCCCCAACGATGGGACACACGCGCGACAGGTTCAATGGACGGGTGCAAAAGATCATTCAGTCGGAAAGTTGAAATCAAAGATACGGGCTCGGTGTGCGGGGGCTTCGGCCCTTTCCGGGGTTTAACGTTCCCTTAAATTGAGGCACTCCACCTGGATGCCCCCCGTTTTTCTTGCCGAAAAGAGGTCGTTCCTCGACGGAAAGGCCCTGCCTTCAGGCTGGAGGGGTGCTGCCGGCGGCACTCAGAAAGCCCATTTTCCAGGGCTTCCAGTACCAGGGCACGAGGTTGAAATGAGTCTTCACTTTGATTTCGGGGCGGAAGAAAACGACGCCCATGCGGAACAAATCGAGACTGAGGCGCACCCGGGGATGCCGGCAAATATCTTTCCAGGCGCGTTCCATCTGCGCTGACCAGTGGATGTCGTCGAAAACGAAAACGCTGTGTTCGTGAGCATAGTTGAGGGCGCGTTCGAAGTAGCGCAAGGTGGCATCGTAGCGGTGGTTGCCGTCCACGTAGAGGTAATCCAGCCGGCGGAGGATGTGCAGGGCCTGGTCCAGGCGTTCATCGAAAGTGCCGGTCAGGATGTGCAGGCGCTCGTGTGGCAGGCGCTGAAGGACCTGCTCGGCCCGCCGGGCGAGCTCTTCCTGACCCTCCACGGTGACGATGGTGCTGTCGGGGGCGGCGCTGGCTTGATAGAGCGTGGACACGCCCAGGCAGGTGCCCAGCTCGAGCAGGGTGCGGGGTTTGTAGTGATGCACCAACCGAAACAGAAAGCGCCCCCATTCGGGGGACACACAGGAAGTTTCGACCAGCCGCCGGACGGTTCGGCGCCTTTTTCGGCTCACCTTTGAGCCCGCCCCCAGCTCCTCCAACTCCAATTCGCTGCGGTCTTCCAACAAGGAGCGACGCAGCGCCTCCACCTGCCCGTAAGCGTAGAAGGGGCGCCGATCCTCCAGGACGTTCACCAGAAAATCGAAAACGAATGGGGAATGCACGGTGAACTTGGTCTCGGCAGACCAGTAGAACTTCAGGAAGCGCATGAATTGACCCAGGGCTCTCAAGGGCGGGTGGCTTTTGAAAAACGGCTGCAAAAATAGGCAACGCCGATGGGAGTGCCCCGAAAAAGAAAGGTGCGCCCCCCCGAACACTACGCAGCTTCGCAGGGGCGTTCTTGGTGCCATGAGACACTTCGCCCTCCTCCTCGTCCTGACAGCTCTCTCCCCGACCTCGCGTGCCCAGAACTACACCACCGCCGGCGGGCTGCGCCTCGGCACCGAGTGGGGTCTGACCCTGCAGCAGCGCATCCAGAAAAAGTGGACCGCCGAGCTCATCCTCCAATCGGGTTGGAATTCCGAGCGCTTCACCTTCACGGCGCTGGCCGAGAAGCATTCCGCCTTGCTCTTTCGGGGCGTGAACCTCTACGCCGGGGCGGGGCCGCACTTCGGCTGGGAGGAAAGCACAGGGGAAACCGCCTCCTCTCGAGGGGTCCTCGGGCTCAGCCTCGTCGGTGGGGGCGAATTGACGCTGGGGCGCTTCGTGCTGAGCTACGACCTCAAGCCTGCCATTGACCTCGTGGGCGGGGAAAAGCCCCTGCGCTGGCAAAGCGGCCTGTCGGTCCGTTATGTGTTGGTCAAAGGGAAAGTCTTTCGCAAGTGGGAACGCAAGCGCAAAAAGCGCAAGCGGCAGAAGGAAAAGCCCCGGATAAGATTGTTCCCTCCGAAGGAGTGAAAAGGATGCCCCCCAACCCTCCCCTCAGTTCCGGAAGGGATCTTCCTCGGGCACGTCTTCGGCAAAGGCGGAGCTGCGCGGCACGAACTTCACGCGCAGTTTGTAGCGGGGGTCGAGAGATTTGATCATGGGCTCGAGCATGGTGTGCATCAACTGGACGGCCTCCTGTTTGGCTTTGCTGAAGGCATCGCTGTTTTGCAACTCGCGGCGGAACTCGCTGCGCAACAGCTCGATGTTTTTGTTGAAATCCACGTTTTCCACCTCGCGCAGCCAGCCGATGTCGAGCCGGTCCACCTTGGGATAGACTTCGTGGGAGAGAATTTCGGGCTCGGGCAAGGTGACGACCACCAGGCGGCTTTTTTCATTGAGGCTGATGTCGAAGTAGCGGTCGAGGCGGAAGCCCACCTTGGCGATGCTGATGGCGGAGATTTCCAGGTCGGTGGTGGAGATGTTGAAGCCCCACAGCCGGGTTTGGAGGCTGCGGCTGATGCCCTTGCGATCGCGCACTTCGACGGTGGCCAGTTCGGCGATGGTTTTTTCCACCCGTTCGCGGAGCAGGCCCTTGGCGCGGTTGAAGTCCTCGATGGCGGCGCGCTCCTTCAGGCGGTCGATCATGGGTTTGAGGCCCTCGGTCAGGGCCACCCCGCAGGGCGTTTGGCCGTCCTGGATGTAGATTTTCCCCTGGTAATCGGGCAGCAGACCTCCGATGATCATGCTGATCAGGGGGCAGGTGTATTTGCTGGCCACCTCGTAGAGGGCCTGCACGGCGCCGGTGGCTTCGTTCTCGTACCAGGATTTGTAAATGGTGGAGGCGGTGTCTTTCATTTGGATGAAGTCCTCCCAGAACAGGCGGCGCAGGTAGGGGTGATGCTTTTCGTATTCGGCGATGATTTCGTCCTGGAGGGATGCGTCCATGCCCAGGCGGCGGGCGACGTGGAGCAAGAGGCTGGTGTTGAAGCGGTACACCAGTTGGTTGAACTCTTTCTTGTTGCGCATCGGGTTGGACAGGATTTCCAACACTTCGGCCTCGTCCAGCTCGAGGTTGAAATCGCTGGGCACGTAGCGCATCATGACTTCCGTGGGCACCTCGGCGTACTCGTCCCCGCCGGAGAGAAAGAACTTCCACACGATCAGGGCTCCCAGGACGATGAGGGAGCCGTACATTAGCCGCCGCAGAAAGCGGGAAAAGGGGCTCATGGGTATGTTGTGGCTTTCCTGGTTTCTCATTTTGCGCTCAGCTGTGTTCTATCGATGTTGCGAGCCGGGGGGCGAACTTGGCGAAGTTAGCCCATTTTTAAAAAATTCTAAATTTTATCCGGCTGGCTTTAAACGTCTTGAGTATGATTTCGGTTCATTCGACCCTCCGATTCCGGGATGGGCGGGTTCTCTCTTTGGACGTACCCGCGGTCATCGGGATACTCAACGTGACGCCTGACAGCTTTTACGCAGGAGGGCGGCACTGGGATTCGGCCGTCTGGATGCGGGCGGCGGAGCGGCACCTGGAAGAAGGCGCCGCCCTGCTGGACATCGGCGGCATGTCTTCCCGGCCGGGCGCCGAGCCGGTTAGCGAGGAAGAAGAGCTGCGGCGGGTCGTTCCGGTGGTGGAGGCCCTGCATGCCCGCTTCCCGGAGGCCTTGCTCTCGGTGGACACCTTCCGCAGCCGGGTGGCGCGGGAAGCCGTGTCGGCGGGGGCCTGCATGGTCAACGACATCAGCGGGGGCAACCTGGACGCCTCCCTGTTCGAAACCGTGGCGGAGTTGCAGGTGCCCTACGTGTTGATGCACATGCGGGGCACCCCCCAAACCATGCAAACCCTCACCCATTACGAAGACCTCATCGCCGAGCTGCTCGACTATTTCATCGAGCGGGTGGGGCGTTTGCGGGCCCTGGGTGTGAAGGACATCGTGCTGGACCCCGGCTTCGGCTTCGCCAAAAACCCCGCCCAGAATTTCCACCTGCTGCGCAACCTCCATGCCCTGCAAATCGTGGGGCTGCCCCTGCTGGTGGGCCTGTCGCGCAAGAGCATGATTTACAAAACCCTGGGCATCACCCCCGAAGAAGCGCTCAACGGCACCACCGCCCTGCACATGGTGGCCCTGCAGCAAGGCGCCCGCCTCCTGCGCGTACACGACGTGCGCCCCGCCATGGAAACCGTCCGCCTCTGGCAGCAACTGCAAGCCTGAACCCCGCCCGGCGTAGCCTCCCCGACGCTGCACCCCCTTTTCCCGACCTCGCCCCCCGGCCCATGCCGAATTGTGGTATTTTTGTTTTTCGCCGAACAGACCGCCAAACCGCC
>CAZBYX010000146.1:0-9202 GCA_964496055.1 uncultured Saprospiraceae bacterium | reverse complement strand
TTGGGCGCGCCCCAGCAAAACGCCTGCGCGGGGCAAACCCTCCTGCTGCAGGGCACCGTTCAGGGGGAGAGCCTGCAATGGTTCCTCAACGGGCAGCCCTTGCCCGGTGCGCAAAGCGACTCGCTGGCGGTCTTCGATTCGGGCACCTACCGGCTGGAGGCCCTCAACGGTGGTCTGTGCAGCGCCGCCGACGAGGTGCAGGTCGCCTTCCTGCCCCAACCCCAGGTGGACCTGGGCCCCGACACCAGCCTGTGCGCGGGCAACCCCCTGACCCTGGATGCCGGCCCCGCCGACCACTACCAGTGGTTCCTCGACGGCAATCCCATTTCGGGGGCGCTGGGGCGTCTGCTCGTGCCGCAACAATCGGGCACCTACCGGGTGGAGGTGAACAACGGGGGGCTCTGTTTCGGCGAAGACGAGGTGGAAGTGCTGTTCCTCCCCCTGCCACAGGTGGAGCTCAGCCCCCTCGACACCCAGGTTTGCGAGGGCTCGACGCTGGCCCTGCAGGCGCAATCCGATGCCACCCAGTTCGAATGGATGCTCGACGGCATCCCCTTGCCCGGCGCCGACCAGCCCAGCTTGCAGGCCCAGTCGGGGGGCACGTACCTGGTCTTGGTCACCAGTGATGCGGGCTGCCAGGCCTCGGCACAGAGCCACGTCATCGTCAGCCCTCGCCCTCAGGTGAGCCTGCCGGCGGACAGCATCGCCACCTGCGGCACCAGCCTGCCCCTGTTCGGCTCCTCCGATGCGGCGGCGCTGCAGTGGTTCTTCAACGGACAGCCCATTCCCGGCGCCAACGGTACCTCCCTGCAGGCCGACAGCAGCGGCTGGTACACCCTCGAAGGCAGCAACCCGCCCGGCTGCCAAACCCGCGACTCCCTCTTCCTCCGCCTCAAACCCCTGCCCACCACCAACCTGAAGGACGTCGAGGAGGTCTGCCCCGGCGACACCCTCCTGCTCCAGCCCGGCGAATTCGCCCAGTATCGCTGGTCGGACGGCTCCACCCAAGACCACGTGGCCATCGCCTCCCCGAAAGACAACCCCGTGCAAATCGGCAAACTTTACTGGGTGGAAGTGACCGACTTCGAGGGCTGCAAAAACCGCGACAGCGTGGAGGTCTTCCTGCTGCCTGTCGTTCGGGCGCAGGTGGAGCCCGCCGAAGCGATTCTCTGCCCCCAGGACACCCTCCTCCTGCAGGCTTCCGGGGGGCTGCACTACCGCTGGTGGCCGGATTCCTCGCTCAACGACTCCTCCTCGCCCACTCCCCTGGCCACCCCCGAAGCGCCCACCCTCTACTTCGTGGAGGTGAGCGACGACTGCCCCGAAAACAAAGACACCGCCCTGGTGGACGTCTTCGTGTACGAGCGCCTGGCCACCGCCGGCAACGACACCTGCGTCTCCCCCGGCGTGCGCATCGTGCTGCAGGCCTCGGGCGCCCTCAGCTACGAATGGCTGGACCTGGAGTCCTACCGCCTCAACGCCTACGACATCCCCAACCCCCGCGCCCGCGTCACCCACAACACCACCTTCGTGGTGCGCCTGACCGACGCCAACGGCTGCACCTACCTGGACTCCGTCAACGTCGCCGTCCTCAGCAACCCCCTCGATTTCGTCACCCCCATCAACACCCTCACCCCCAACGGCGACGGCATCAACGACGTGCTCGAGTTCGAGGGGCTGGAAAAGTTTTCCAACAACTCCCTCAAGGTGCTCAATCGCTGGGGCAACGTCGTTTTCGAAAAACTCGGCTACCAGGAAGACGAAGTGCGCTTCGACGGAACTTATCAGGGAAAACCCCTGCCCTCGGGCACCTACTTCTACATCCTGAACCTGGCCGGCTTTGAAATCAAACAGACCCTGGTGCTCATTCGGGAATGAGGCCGGAAGCACCTCGCCCGCCCGGTACCCGGGAAAGCCCCTCGGGGTGGGAAGTTTGGGGAGCCCCCCCACCCAGCCCCCCAAACGGGCAGGGACCGGCTTCGATTGGGGGGGATTTGGAACGAGTTTGCTCCCCATGGCAAGCTCCGCTAACGACCATGAACATGAAGCGAACCATCCTTGCAAGTGTGTTTTCGGTGCTGAGCCTGGGGCTCGGCGCGCAGCAATTGCCGCAACACAGCGCCTTCAACAGCGCCGGCTTCATCTGGAACCCCGCCATGACGGCGCCCTGGTACGTCATGGAGGTCGGGGCCTTGCACCGCCAGCAATGGCTGAGCTTCGAGCAGGCACCCCAAACCTCCATCGCTTACGGGCAGTTCCCCTTCGTGGACTTCAGCATGAGTGCCGGGGGCTTCCTCGTGCGCGACAAAGCCGGCCCCCTGCAGCAAACCTCCGTCGGACTGACCTATGCCTACCAACTGCCCGTCGGCAGCGACGGCATCCTCGCTCTGGGCATCCTGGCCACCCTCAACCAGTACCGCTTCAACGTGTATGAGGCGCTCACCTCCCAACCCGACGACCCCCTCCTGCTCGGCAGCGACGGCAGCGCCTTCCTGCCCAACGCCGGCGCCGGGCTGTACTACGCCACCGCCTCGGGCTACAACTACGACGACAACTACTTCTTCCTCGGGGTGGGGGTCAATCAGTTGCTGCCCCGCAACCTCATCCTGGGTGAAGCCAATGCGCACGCCGACTTTCGGCGCGAAGTGCACGGCAACGCCACCATCGGCGGGCGCTTTTACCAGGGGTACCTCTTCGTCGAGCCCTCCCTGTGGATCAACTATTCGCCCAACATCCCCCTAAACTTCGCGCTGCAACTCAATTTCGAGCTGGAGGAAGTGTTCTGGGGTGGGCTGGTGTACAGCAACGACGGGACGCTGGGCGTGCAGGGCGGCGCCATCCTCACGGGCAGCATCTTCCAGGACGGGTACCTCCGGGTGGGCGCCATGGGCACCTACAACGGCGGCACCTCGGGCCGCACTCCGGGGCTGGGGTACGAATTTTTCCTGGCTTACCAGTTCGAACTTTGAGGAATTTCTTCCCCCCAAGGTGAGAGCTTCCCTTCCCTCCAATCACCCCCCTTTGCCGTCTTCCGGGGGTCAAAGGTCTTCCAGCCCCTCCATCGGGTAGGTTCCATAGCGCTTTCCCTGACGGGTCTTCTCGATGAGGTGGTCGAGCCGTTTTTGGGCCACCTCCCGGCGGTGCTGCGCTTCGGCGACCCAACCGATTTTGAGGCGGCGGTAGAAGAAGGGGAAACGCTGGAAATTCGCCCAGACCTGGGGGTCGGCGCGGAGCTGTTCTTCCACCCAGTCGGGTATGAGGAGGGGGTCGTCGGGGGAGCCGATCTGGTCTTCGATGGCGGCGATGCCGGCGGGGGTCATCAGGCCCAGCTTCTGCAATTTCCACACGCGCTGGCGGTTCAGCTCGCTGAGGAAGGACTTTTTGCGCCGGGGGGTGATGCGCTGCACGCGGCTGTCGGGGCAGTATTTTTTCACCACGCCGTCGATCCAGCCGAAGCAAAGGCACTCCTCCACGAGCTCGTCGTAGCTGAGGGTGGGTGCTCCGCTGCCCTTGCTGAACAGGCGCACCCACACCTCCGTCTTCGTGTGGTGGTGGGTTTGCAACCAGGCGCGCCATTCGGAGCGGTTTCGAGGGTAGAAGACTTCGGTGATTTCGGGCATGGATTCCACAATTGACGGGTGATGACCTCAATGGCCGGCGGCTTCCTGCACGGCGGCCCAGAAGACCCGAAAACTCCTGGAGCGGTTTCGGTCCGGGTCCAAGACTTCGCCGATCCGACGGGCAAGGTCCAGTTTCGGCAGACCTTGCCGGAAGTAGCCGGCACGTTTCAACAGTCGCTCGAGAGCTTCCCAGGTTCCGCCCCGAATGGCATCTGGGTCGCGATATTTGCGCTGCTGTGGAACATTCCGGCTTGCGCGAGCAAAACAGGTTCGCACAGCATCCCAATCGCCGAAAAACCAGGCCTCCAGCTCCTCGATGGCGATGCGATTGACCACCTGCCATCCGCCCGGGTTTCCGGAGCGGGTGCGAAGCCCCGCCCTGCGCGCTGTTTCTTCCA
Organism: uncultured Saprospiraceae bacterium; assembly: GCA_964496055.1. Lineage (GTDB taxonomy): Bacteria > Bacteroidota > Bacteroidia > Chitinophagales > Saprospiraceae > CAZBYX01. The sequence continues at coordinate 5,184 of CAZBYX010000146.1, read as the reverse complement.
ATCTTGATTTCAACTGGCGGCAATCGTCCTCGTCCAGATCGAGCAAGACGAAGAGGCGGTAATTTTCAGGCAGCCACTGCACATAGCCCCTCAAGCGCCCTTCGAGTTTGTTCAGCATGTCGGGTTTGCCGCGAAAGCGGCGCACCTCAAAAGTAACGCCCTCGGGCAGAAAGCGAGGCAACAAGGCACGCAGAAACTCCTCGGTGGAAGCATCTTCGACCAGGAATTCCAGGTGTGGGTTCATCGGACGGGTTCTATGGGTTCAAAGCCTGGAATGGGGCGCCTTCCCGCACCAGGGGGTCGCCCACCCCGAAATGGCCCTCCATCCAGAGGTGTCCCAGTTGCCCCCCCTGCTGAATGAATTCCTGGATATGAGGCACATCGGCAACGCGTCGGGAACGGGTAAAGCCCTGCTCATCGCGCCACAGGACGCGCACTTCCTCGGGTCGAAGGGGGTCGAGGAAAAAGGGCGAGTGGGTGGTGACCAGCAATTGGGTGCGCTCGGTGGCCGCCCGACATTCCTCAGCCAGCTCGGGCAAAAGGCGCGGGTGCAAGAAGTTTTCGGGCTCCTCGATGCCGATGAAGGGCGGGGGTTCGGGGTCGTAGAGCAAGACGAGGTAGGCCAGCAGCTTGAGGGTGCCGTCGGAGGCGAATTTGGCCAACACTGGTTCTGAAAAGGGGGCATCCTTTATTTGAAGCAGGAGCCGGCCGTCGGGAAGGGTTTCGGCCAGGATCCGCTCGATTCGGGGGACGCGCTGGCGCAATACGGCGAAGATGCGCTCCAGGCGTTCGGGGTGGCTTTCGTAGAGGTATTGAATGACGTTGGCGAGGTTGTCGCCCGTTCGGCTGAGGCGTTCCTGGGGGCCCGCTTCGGGGTGGCCGCGGGTGCTGTCGGCACTGAAGTAGGACACGTGCCAGCCGGTGATGAACTGGCGCAGAGCCGCAACACGGGGGTGCTCAGCAAATTGCCCCAAAGCGTTCACGGCCAGCAAATCGGGGGCTTGCAAGGGGATTTCGACACGTTCGTCCTCCTCGTCCGGCAATTCCCCCCTTACGGCTCGCCCTTGCCCCTCCCGGTAATCCAGGAAACGAAAAGGCCGGCCATAGCTCCCGCGCTTCCAACGGAGCCATTCCTCCACCACCACGGGTCTGTTGTCTCGCTCATCGATGGAAAGGTGGTAGGTAATCAAAGGGGTGCGCGGCCGTTCGCGATACCGAATTTCGATGGTGATGGGGCCTTCGCTGTTTCGCGTGCGCAATTCCTTGGCCCTTCCGCGTTTGTCCCACGCCCGGCGCAAGCCGAACTCGAAGCAATCGGAGAGGAAAGCAAACACGTCGAAAACCGTGCTCTTGCCGCTTCCGTTCGGCCCCAGCAACACCGTCAGGGGGGTCATATTCCGAAATTCCACATCTCGCAGTGCCCGGTAATTTCTAACCCGAAACCCTTCGATGCGAGCGGGGCTTCCAGATGCCTCGTTCATAAGCCAGATTTTGGAAGGGTGCAACCTGTCGTTCATCTCTGGACCTCGAAACGAAAAGAACGCCAGGCCCTTTGCGACTAAGGTAACGGGAATTGAACAAAAGACCATAAGCTCCTCAAACGAACAGCTCCACGAACTCGAAGCGCCTGCCGTCGAACAGGCCCCGGTCGCTGAGTTTGAGGTGGGGGATGACGAGCAAAGCCATGAAGGACAGGGTCATGAAGGGCGCGCGCAGGGGGCTTTGGAGGCGGGTGCGGGCGAAGCGGTCGAGGCGGGCGTAGCCTTCGGCGACGGTGCGCCCGTCTTCGGGGCTCATGATGCCCGCCACGGGGAGGGGCAGGGCCAGGGCTTCGTCGGGGCTGACGGCGCTGATGCCCCCGCGGTTTTCGATGACGAGGTTGACGGCCCGGCAGAGCAGCTCCTCGGAGGTGCCCACCGCCACGATGTTGTGGCTGTCGTGCGCCACGCAGGAGGCGATGGCGCCCTGCTTCAGCCCGAAACCCTGGATGAAAGCCAGGGCCGGAGGCGCCTCGGCGTAGCGGTTCACCACGCAGCAAAGGAGCAGGTCCCGTTCGGGGTCGCTGACAGCAAAGCCGTTCACGATCTTAGCGGCCGCAGTGAAGGCTTCCGTGACGAGCTGCCCGTCGAGGGCACGAATGACGCGGAGGGTTTCGCCGCGGGCAGGGATGCGGAAGTCCTCCGTTCTCTTGGGTTGAACTTCGAATCGGTTGGGCGATTGGCATTCCACCCGCCCGATGAGGGATTGCCCCGCCCGGGCGACGCATTGCCCCGCAATCCAGGTTTCCAGCACGCGGAAGTGCACCAGGTCTTCGCAGCGGATGAAGTCGGCCGGGTCGCCGGGGCGGAGCAGGCCGACGGGCAGGCGGTAATGCTCGACGGGATGGACGCAGGCGGCCCGCAGGGTGTCGAAGGGGTCATAGCCGGCGGCGACCGCCCGGGCTGCCAAGCGATCGATGTGCCCTTCGAGCAGGTCGTCGGGGTGTTTGTCGTCGCTGCAGAACATGATTTGCCCGGGGAACTCCCGCAGCAGGGGAAGGAGGGCTTCGAAATTGCGCGCGGCACTGCCCTCCCGGATGAGGATGCGGACGCCGAGCCCGGCTTTTTCGCGGCCTTCCTCGTAGGTGAAGCACTCGTGGTCGGTGGTGATGCCGGCGGCGAAATAGCGCCGGGCGTCCTCGCCCCGTAGGCCCGGCGCGTGGCCGTCCACGGGTTTGCCCAGGGCTTTCGCCACATGGATTTTGCGCAGCACCTCGGGGTCTTCGTGCAGCACGCCGGGGTAGTTCATCATTTCGGAGAGGTAGCGGATTTCGGGTTCGCGCAACAGGCGCTCCACCGCTTCGGCATCGAGGGCGGCGCCCGCCGTCTCGAAGGCGGTGGCCGGCACACAGGAAGGCGCTCCGAAGGCAAACTTGAAGGGCACGCGGCGCCCGTTCTCCAGCATGAAGTGCACCCCGGCCTCGCCCAGGACGTTGGCGATTTCGTGGGGGTCGGATACGGTGGCTACGGTGCCGTGAACCACCGCCAGGCGGGCGAATTCGGACGGCACGAGCATGGAGCTCTCCACGTGCACGTGCGCATCCACGAAGCCGGGCAGCAGGTACCCCTCCCCCGGGCCCACACCCGCGACCTCCTCCAGAGCGACGATGCGGCCGCCCTCGATGTGCAATTCGCCGGGAAAGATCCTTCGCCGGTGCAGGTCCACGATGTTGCCGCGCAGTTTCATGGGGGTAAAAATAGGGGCTGCGGGGAGGGTTTGGGGGCTTTTGCCCAAAAAGCTAACTTGCCCGCTGCTAAAAAAATTTTCGGAACCATGAAAAAGCGCATCGTCCTCTGGCTCGGCATCCTACTGCTCGCCCTGCCCGCCCTCGCCCAGGAGATTTCCATTTTCGGCCCTGCCTCCGAAGACTGGCTGCGCGAGCGCCTCACCAAAAAGGAGGTGTACATCCCCATGCGCGACGGGGTGCGCCTGTTCACTTCCATCTACACGCCCCGAGACACCACCCAGGACTACCCCATCCTCATGATCCGCACGCCCTACTGCGTGGAATGCGGCGGCGAAGACAGCTACAGCCGTTACCTGCGCAATCTGCCCCAGCTGGTGGAGGAGGGCTACATCTTCGCCTTCCAGGACGTGCGCGGCAAGTACATGAGCGAAGGGGAGTTCATGGACGTGCGCCCCTACAACCCCGACAAACGCAGCCCGCAAGACATCGACGAAAGCTCCGACACCTACGACGCCATCGACTGGCTGGTCAAGAACGTGCCCCACAACAACGGCCGCGTGGGCATCTTCGGCATCTCCTACCCCGGCTTTTACGCCACCATGAGCCTGCCCGATGCCCACCCCGCCCTGAAAGCCGTCTCACCGCAGGCCCCCGTGACCAACTGGTTCATCGGCGACGACTTCCACCACAACGGCGCCTTCTTCCTCATGGACGGCTTTGCCTTCTACTCCAGCTTCGGGCGGCCGCGCCCCGGCCCCACCCGCGAGCGCCAGAGCGGCTTCCCCTGGCCCAACCAGGACAACTACGACTTCTTCCTGCGCATGGGGCCCATCAAAAACTCCAAAGCCCTGTGGTTCGGCGACAGCATCCGGTTCTGGAACGAGCTGTTCAGCCACCCCAACTACGACGACTTCTGGAAGGCACGCAACCCCCTGCCCCACCTGAAGAACATCCGCCCGGCCGTGCTCACCGTCGGCGGCTGGTTCGACGCCGAAGACTGCTGGGGGCCGCAACACGTGTACAAAGCCATCGAGGAGCAAAACCCGCCCACCACCTCCAACCGCCTGCTCATGGGGCCCTGGTTTCACGGGCAGTGGTCGCGCGACCCCGGCGAACACCTCGGCAACGTGCATTTCTTCGCCGAAACCAGCCGCAAGTACAAAGAGATGGAGCTGAAGTTCTTCAACTATTACCTGAAGGACAAGGGCGAAATGGAACTGCCCGAAGCCACCGTCTTCATCACCGGCAGCAACCAGTGGCGCGCCTTCGGACAGTGGCCGCCCCCCAACACGGACACCCGCCACCTCTACCTCCAACCCGCCGGACGCCTCGCCTTCACACCCCCACCCCCCGACGGCGGCTTCGACGAATACGTCGCCGACCCCCACAAACCCGTGCCCTACACCGAGGACGTGCACCTGCGCCGCACCCGCGAATACATGACCGACGACCAGCGCTTCGCCGCCCGCCGACCCGACGTCATGGTCTACGAAAGCCCCGTGCTCAGCGAAGACCTGACCATCGTGGGCCCCTTCACCGCTCACCTCTTCGTCAGCACCACCGGCACCGACGCCGACTACGTCGTCAAACTCATCGACGTCTTCCCCGACACCCTGCGCCACTACCCCGACAACCCCAAAGGCGTGCCCATGGCGGGCTACCAGATGCTCGTGCGCGGGGAGGTCTTCCGCGGACGCTTCCGCAACAGTTTCGAAAACCCCGAACCCTTCATCCCCGGACAAATCGCGGAGGTGCGATTCGAGCTTCCCGGCATCGCCCATACCTTCAAAAAAGGGCATCGCATCATGGTGCAAATCCAGAATTCCTGGTTCCCCCTCGTGGACCGCAACCCCCAGAAATTCGTGGACATCTACCACTGCGACGAAAGCGATTTCCAAAAAGCCACCCACCGCATCTTCCACGACGCCGAACACCCCTCCCGCCTGGAAGTGGCGGTG